>NZ_DJTL01000027.1:94057-203670 GCF_002439205.1 Exiguobacterium sp. UBA6309
ATGAGGGGATTTTGTATAGGAATTACGTACAGCACGTCGTGACGCGATGCAAATCCTTTTCTTGAATGTAGAGCGTCTGTTGCCGAAATTTATAAGAGATGTCAGCCGCTTGAAGCCTTTCGAGATAGTGACCAGCCGGAGCGATCGTCCATTTCACATACGACGTCGCAGCATTCGGTGAGACGAGACAGGTGAGCAATAAAAGTGGAAGGATCCATTTTCGAAGTTTCAGGCATATACCTCCTTCATTATTTCAAATACTGTATTAATGATTTTATTGTTTAAATTAAAAACTGAAAATCACGACTCACGTCAACAAAAATAACTGACCATCAAGCCGACCAACAGACCACTAAAGACAAGTCGATAGACGGGGGAACGATGGGTTCCTTTATTTCGTTTAACTTGATAGACGGTGAAATAAGCCACACTGGTCACCATGATGAAGATGGCCAGTGTACTGAGTATCGTAGACATCAGCATTCCTCCTTATCGTAAGACTTTAGCTAATGCTTTTCCTTTCGCCAGTTCGTCAACGAGTTTATCAAGAATCCGGATGTTACGAATTAACGGATCCGTTAGATGTTCCACACGAATCCCGCAGATGACGCCAGTGACAAGAAAGCGGCGTTCGTTCAGGTCGGGTGCGTGCTCGAAAAAGGCTGCGACAGTTTGGGTTTGTATGGCTTGTTCAAGAGTTGATGGCGTGTGTCCGGTCAACCAGAACAGCACGTCATCAAGCTCGTCTTGCGTCCGTTGCTTGCGCTCGACTTTTTGACGGTATACCTGATACAGCTGCAACATCGGCATTTGAAATACTTTTTCGTAACTCATCTGAATCGCCTCCTTTCATGGTAACATATGGGAAAAGGTCTTGTGTTAAGGATTTCAATTCATTTTGGAGGTGCAAAATGAAATGAGAAGTCGAATGATTGGAATGACGTTCATGACATGCGTATTGCTATTTTTAGGCGTCGTGGGTGTAAAACTGTCGTATCAAGCATTAGTCGATCCTCCGATCGATCAGTCGACGGGAAACTGGGTACATGTCCCGAGCACGATCTTACCGACTAAAAAAGTCATCTATGCGAAAAAAGATTTGATCACAAAGGCACTGGACTCTTTAAAAAATGGGCACAAAGGATATCGGAAAGAGCCGGATAAGAAACCTGTTGTTGAAGTGGGAAAGGGATCATGGACGGATGCAATCAATCAAATCACTCGCGTGGCTCCTTGGATGGTCGCTCTAGTGATGATCATCTATCTCTATCGTCGACAACGGTTCAACCGCATGCAGTGGTCATTTCGATCTCGTTATCCAACAAAACGATCTCCTGCATCGCTTTCGCTAACGCCTGAAGTCCAGTTCTCCTTAGAAGACAGACTCCTTGAATCGGAAATTCGTGAAGCGTTGCGCGCGTTCAATCGGTCACTTGCTTCAGCGCAGCAACGACGGACACATGAGACGCTGACGGAGTGGTTAACACGCTTAGAAGTCACAGTCCCGCATGAGATCTATCAGCTCGTTCGCTATGCCGACGTGGAAGAGCAGACACTCGATCCCTCTCGACGGACTGCTTTCCTCGAACAGCTTAAGCAAAATCAGACACGGCTCGTGTAATCAGCCGTGTCTTTTTTGATGTCCGCGATACTTGTTAAGGGCAAGCATGTTCAACAGGAACAAGGCGGCTCCGTAGAGAAATAATCCGAGCCAGTACGGCCAGATGCTCGACCAACCGTTACCGTAGACGAGTACCTCCTTGATCGCACTCGCTCCGTAGAAAATCGGAGTGAAATATCCGATGTTACCAAGTCCGTACGGGATCAGATCGAGCGGAATCAAACCGGAGAAGAAGATCTGCGGAATGATTGTAAAGGGAATCAACTGGACGACCTGTAGCTCAGATTGGGCAAATATCGAAATCGTTGCCCCGAACAAGACCGCGACGACGGCAAGTCCAAGCATCGTCAGGAAGACCCAGATGATCGAACCTTCAGACGGTAAGTCAAGTACGGTCGTCGCGTACAGGACGACAAGAATGGCTTGGATGGAAGCAAAAACGCTATAACCGAGCGTATAGCCGAAGATGACGTCGGTCTGGCGAATCGGTGTCATCATCAAGCGCTCGAGTGTTCCACCACTGCGTTCCTTGACGAGTGCCATCGCTGATAAGATGAAGACGAAAAAGAACGAGAACAAGGATAAAAAGACGAAACCGAGCGCATCAAACGTCGATTGATCGACATCACCATAGAGATAGTTCGTCTCAAGTTGCATTGTCGGCTGCAGGGATGCCAGTCCAGCTTGAATTTCGCGTAACGCTTTGGAACTTTTCGTCGAAGGTTCGCGGAGGTTCAACGCTAGCTGATTGTCTTTCATGTCTAAGACGACGTCGACCGTTTCATGGTCCTTGAGATAGGCGTCCGCATCACTGCCGTTATACGTTTTAAGCGTCAGATCCTGTTTTTCGATCGATTGTGAGACGGGAGCCGGTACATCTTGACTGATGGCAACGGCAGGCGTGTAGTCATCGTTTCCAAGTAGGAAATAGATCAAGGTGAAGATTAATAACGGAGCAAGCATAATCAGTCCGACGCTTCGTTTGTCGTTCAACGTTTGACGGATGACCCGTCGTGCGAGTTGCCACATCACGTCACGTCCTTTCCAGCGAGCAGGAACAGTTCCTCGACCTGACCGTTTTCAGTCTGTGCGAGCAAACGGTCGAGCGGATCGTAGGCGATAATCCGACCGTTATAAATCAATGCAGCCCGGTCACATTCATTGATTTCATCCATGACGTGGGTCGAGACGACAATCGTCGTACCTTGCGTACGAATCGCTTGGAATTGATTCCAAATCTGGCGGCGTAACACGGGATCGATCCCGACGGTCGGTTCATCCAGGAATAGAATGCTTGGACGATGTAGGATTGAGATGGCAAGGGACAATCGTTTCTTCATCCCACCGGAATAATGACGGACGAGCTTTTTTTGATCATTCGTCAAATCGACGAGCGTCAACACTTCTTCGATTCGTTTTGCTAAGTCCTGACGAGACATGTTGTATAAGGAACCGAAAAACTGTAGGTTCGCAAGCCCCGATAAATCCTCGTATAAGGCATCGTTTTGTGGCATGAAACCGATCTGCGAAAGCATCTTGAAGCTTGGCATCGAAGTGTCACCAATCTGAATCGTTCCAGCATCTGCTTGAATCGCGCCAATCATCAAGCGAATCAACGTCGTCTTACCGGAACCTGACGGACCGAGCAAGCCACAAATCTCACCGGACGGAATCAAAAGATCAATCTGTTGGAGGACGTCCTGTTGATGAAACGATTTTGATACACCGTGTAGTTGTAAATCCATCGTATTCTCCCTCCTTTTATGAAATAATTATTGAACAACGTGTTGATTAATTTCATTATAAAAGGGAGATAAACTGGGAGCAATGACCACTTGACGTCCATCTGTCGCTTAAGCGACACATCCTTCTAAAATGTTGAAGAAAGAGGCGATTTCAATGAAAAAACAGGATTTACGCGTCATTCGGACCGACCGGAGGATTCGTGAGACGTTCCTTCAGCTGATCGACGAAGTTGGTTTTGATGCTGTGACGATTAAGTTGTTGACGGATCGGGCGGAAGTCAACCGCGGGACGTTCTACCATCATTACGCGGATAAATACGAACTACTCGAGCGGATGACGAATGAGATTTTTGAAAAGATTGAAGCGACGTTTGAACGCGAGATTCCCTTTGTCCTGATCAACCAAAAGGAGGACTCGCCATACCGGCGCATCATCCCGTTTTTGATCTTCCTCTATGAAAATCGGACGCTGATGCGAATCTTGCTCAGTCCGACGAGTGACGGGATGTTTCGGAATCGCGTCCGTGATTACATGCAACAGATTCTGTTCTCGGGACTACCGGAACAAGGAGAACGGCTCGTTCCAGAAAATTATCTCATTGCCTATCTCTCAGCCGCCCATCTCGGTGTCATCGAATCCTGGTTGCGCCATCCAAACGAGACATCACCGGAAGAAATTGCCCGGATCATCTTTACGATTTCGATGGAAGGGCCGTTTCGAGCAGCGGGGTTCCGACGATGAGTATTGAGCAAGTCTTAGAAAAAGTCGTCGCGTGTTTGCAGCAAGAACGGATTCACTTTGGCATCGGTGGTTCATTATTGTTACACCATCATGGACTGCCTGTCACTCCGCGCGACATCGATCTCGTCGTCGCGTTAGCGGACGCCGAACGGGCAGTCCTATTGTTATCTGAGATGGGAACTGTCGTTGAACAAGACGAGACGTCACTTTACGCGACGGAAGTGTTCCAAGAATTTATGATCGAAGGAATCGATCTCGATCTAATGAGCGGTCTGCAGATTCGCCATGACGAGGGGATCTTTATCTATCCGTTTGCTGAACAAACGATTATTAATGAGACCGGACTTCCATTTATGTCACTCGTCGATTGGTATGTCATCTATCAATTGATCCCAGGACGAGAACAAAAAGTCGTGATGATTGAGCACTGTCTTGCTGATCAGGAAGTGGACCGAGAACGACTCGAACAACTGAGACGACTTAATCTCCCGAAAGACGTAAGCAATCGGATAGATCAATGGCTGAACTAACTCATAAGTCGCGCATTAAAACGACTTCGTTCGTTGCCGGTAAGTAAGCATGATTCGAGTCAAGCAAACCACAGAGAACGTATTGACCTTTTGAAGCGGCAAACACATAACGCGGCGTGAGTAAAAGGTACGGACGTAATGCGTTGAAGATGATGTCTTGCTGATGATCTTCGAGTTCCGGTGGAGTAACGGATGCGAGCGCGGTATGGAGTTCCTGATCGTCGGTCAAGCTAATCCAGTCAAGCGTCTTTTCGTCAAGGAGAATCGTGACGCGTCTTTGCTGATCAACATATGACGTCGGATGCGCGCGTGACAATTTGACAGCAAGGTAAGGATGTTGCCGGTAGATATGACGAATCATCCATTGTCCGGATTCACTAGGGTAGACGTTTTGGACGATTTTTTGAATCGCGTTTCGACAGGCGTTCACCGTCTCTTGCGAAATCGGATGAAAATCAGGATGTTCGGTCTGCATGATTACATCCTCTGCTGTCACACTTGCTGCTGATTGGAAAGGATGGCGTTTGAGAATTGAAGTTGACGAATTTGCCCACGTTAAGATGTCATTTCGATCGAGTGATGACGTGAAATCCAGTTTACTAGGCACAAGGATTGATCCTTCTTGTGTCACGAACGTCTCGACGACAGTATGCGCGTATTGATGTCCTGGTTTTGTATAGGAGAACCACTTTATTTGTTGTTTAGCTAGCGAGTCGATGTCCTCGAGCGTTAAAGCGAAAGGTTCCTGATTCACATGATGATCACTCGGGTGAGGACCGTATAGGAACAACTCATCGAGTTGACCGTTTTCCGTTAATGTCAGATGAATGAAACAACCGGGAGACAGCCGAATCCCTTCGTGACAACTCACATAACTGAAAAAAGTGTCATTTTCTTCTTCGAGCATGAAATGCGTACCATGGATCATATCGGTCTCTGATTCGATCCATGCCATCCGAGTGGTTGAATCACGTAAATCGTCAGGCACGGAATGAATCGAGTTCGGACCGTGTAAGGATAACGTCGTCGTTCGTTTCGTAACAGGGTCAATCGTAATCTGCACGGTTCCTTCTGGAAGCATCGTTCCATCCTCTTCCTCGATAACAGATGCACCTCGCGGAATCCAAAACGTTTCAAAAGAGTAGACGGTTTGGTCGTTTATTTTGTGTCGAGCGTAAGATGACTCATAGAAAATGTAATCATTTAACTGATACTTCTCGAGAATGAATTCGATTAATTGGGTAGTTATGATATGCACTACGTTCACTCCTTTAAATAACGATTAGCTGATTCATAATGATGATTGATCAAAAACAGGTGTACAATATCAGCTAATTATTCAAGGAAAAGAGAAGACCATCGATGAGTACTTTCTCTTTTTCATACGTTTAGTGTAACCGTGAAGTATTGGAAAAAGAATGTGAATTGAAATTTATTACATAATTGTAAGGCGTTGAACACGAATCAATGTATTATTCTAGAAGAGTAACTAGAAGAAGAATTGAGCTGTAGGAGGAAACAAAAGTGTCAGATTTTAGTCTAGCAATGAATCTTTTATTTGGGAGTGTCCATCTCATTCTTATGGCGATGGCGATCCCATCGATCATCTATGCACTCTATCTATTACGAAAAATCGCTAACAAATGATTGCAGGAACTTTTTGGTAAGAACAAGAAGACAGTTTAAGTACCCTCGCATCATCAAAAGGAGACGGTAGCATGTCATTTTGGACATGGTTTGCAATCTTATTTGTGTTAGCGGTCAGTGTTTACGCAGCTTCTCAATCGAAACGTTCCAAGAAATAACAAAAGGCGCGACTTCCGTTTACGGAAGTCGCGCCTTTTCGATTATTCAGTTTTGCGTGTCGAGCCAAGCGATTGCCTCTGCCAAGTCGTCGGCGATATAGTCGACGTTTGCTTGATCCATCCGGTCAGCGTAATCACGAATGGAGCTCTCTCCAGCAACGGTTCGGACTAAGATTTTGATACATCCAGCACGAGCGGCTGCCACCATATCACTCCAGCGGTCCCCAATGACGACACATTGCTCGAGTCGGAGATCGTGTTTTGCTTGTGCTTGCCATAATAAATTTGGTGATGGTTTGCGACAGGTGCAGTGATCTTCCGCTGCATGCGGACAAATCAGTATGTCATCAAAGCCGAAGTCCTGTAATTCTGTCCGGAACTCCTCTTCACGCGCGAGTCCTTTTGAAATACCAGGCTGATTCGTAAACACAATCAACAACATACCTTGGTTACGTAAACGTTCCATTAGTGAAGCGACGTGAGGGAATAACGTAAACGTTCCGGGATAGTGGACGGTGTTATCTCCACCAATCGTTCCGTCTCGGTCAAAAAATATTGCTTGAATAGAATTCATGTGTACAACTCCTTAGTTTACGAAGCATCTTTTAATTCTTGATACGGTTGAACACGTGCTGCCAGTTGTGCTGGGATGAAGGCAGCGATGACACCGAACAAAATCGGTAAGGCAAGCGACACGCCAATCAGCAACGGTTCATTCCACGGAACAAGATCATACAGGAAGTAAATCGTCGTATAAGCGACAATCAGTCCGACGATGCCGGAAATCAGACCAACAAGGAATCCTTCGAGGACGATCAACTGCCGGATCGCGCCGTTCGTCCAACCGAGCGCTTTTAAGACAGCAAGTGACGCCCTGCGATCGGTGACGTTTTGCCACATGATCTCTCCCGTCGTCAAAATAGCGATCGTGATGGCGACACCCATCGTCACGTAATGCATCGGACCGACTTGCAGGGCGACGAATTGACCGAGCCATGACGTGTAAAGAACACCTTGTAGATGGAACGTCACGAACAAGAAGAACGTTAGTAGTGCCGTTGGTAGAGCGATCGAGAGGACGGACAAACTGTTCCGCTTCCATTTCCCAAGTAGTTCTTTTAGCGCCAATGTCACGGTCGAACGAAGCTTCAGTCCGATACGAGCCGATTTCGCGTATTCGCCGGTCTTGATCGCTTCATACGGCGAGATCCGGCGAATCGTCCACGCCGACCAGGTCGCGCCAGCCAGGTAGATGACGAGACTGAATAGAGCAATCCAAACAAGACTCCAGCCGTTCATCGCTTCGTTCCGAACGAGCGAGAAAATGCCTTCGACGATCAAGGCAATCGTCGAGACGAATCCGGCTAGGATGGCTGCCTCAATCAAGACGATTTTATAAAGGTCCTTCGTCCGCCAACCAAGTGCGAGTAATACGGCAAACTCCTTCCGGCGAGCGAGCATCGAGACGTAGCTCGTTGCAAGGACATAAACGATGGCGACGGCGAGCATCGCGAAGATGACTCCTGAGAAACCGACACTTGTCTCACGGAAGATTGTCATCGCAGCACCGATGTGGATCCACGGTTGTTCGATCCAACCGAGCGTCTTGCCGTCATTGACGACCTTCGTAACGACCGGTTGTGGGGAGGAACCCTTGGTGATCGTAGCGATAAGACCAGTCTCTCGTTCGATTTCCGACTTGATACTTTGTAAGGTTTTATCTGATTGTTCACCGACAGAAGAAGCACCCTTTACTTTTAACCGGATCGATGAAATCGATTGATCGCCCATCACCTCTTGGACACTATCGACTGTCGTAAGAACGTTTGGAGAGTTCGTCAACAGACCAATTGGATTCCCGGTCGTGTTGATCGGTTGAGCAGGATTGACCGGTTCATTTTTTGAGTCAAGTACGATACTCGCAGCCGATGGTCGATAGGTCTCCATCGGTAATTCGTTCAATGGATCTTTGGAGACATTGATCTTGTTCGGATCATACAAACCGACGACATTAAACGTCAAATAAGGATTCATTGATTTAAAAGCAGATCCATCCGATTTTTTCATTTTTATTTCATAAGAATCTACCGTTCGGAAGCCGCGTTTCGGAAGATAAGAGGATGGTAATATAGCATTTTTGAATGTAGTAGGTGCTGTATGCACTTCATAAGCATTCTCCCAGCGTATAGGGAACGGACTTTTCACCGTTTGATAAGTCAAAGAGCCTGATTGGGCGACGAGTTGAGCGTTAGTATTTGCTTCCGAATGCGGAAGTACCTTAGTTTTTTGACCGAGTAGGGAATCAAAAAAAGCGCTCTCGACTTTAGAGGCATCGACTTTAATGTCTTGGATGATCTTTCGTTTTTCTTGATCGAGAGGTTGAGGAGCGTTCGATTGAGCTAGTCGCTGATAGAAGGTGTCACGTGCTTGTTTCGTTTTCAGATCGACGTTAACTTGTTCTAACTTAAATTGACTATATCCCGTGTTGAAGGATTTTGGATTAATCAATACCGGAATATTGAATTCGTTGGAACTCTTCTTGCTGGCTGAGGGGACATCCTCTTGATTAAAGTAACGAAACTTCTTCTGATTCAGGATGCTCTTATCCAAACCGACGAGTTGCGCTTCCGCCTCCGGATCGATTCCGACGATAAGACTATAGGTAAAGGGTTGTATGGATGAAAAATCTTGCGGATTTTGAAGATGGATCAATCGCGTATTCGGAGGAACGAGCGGCTCTTCCATAGTTGAAAAGTAGGCACCATCCTGTGCGATGAGTTCTTTCGAAAATCCACCAGCACCATAATGTGAATTACTCAGTCGATAAATACCAGGCTCGTCCGGAAAGTGGATTTGATTTGGAATCGAGATGCCGATATTGGCGTACCCCATGACAGCAACCGGAGCTGCAATATCAATCGCATTCATTTGTTTGATTTGTTGGTATTGTTCAAAGGAAATTCCACCATTGATACCATTTAAATAGTTCGGTTCGAGTAAATCATTCGACTCACTTGCAAGCTGACTGCCTTTCGGTCGTACGACGATGTCATACGCAGATGACCATTTCTTTTGTAATGTTTGTTCGACCGTTCCCTGACTGGAGTCGGTCAAGTTGAACATTAGACTGAGTCCAGCGCTGATGATGAGCGCACCGACGAGCGTAAGGATGAATTTCCCGCGCTGCCGGCGCCATTGATTGATGACGAAACGAATCATATGTAGTCTCCTTTGCTTGTTATTGGGAGAGCTGCGTCTTTAAATAACGCGCAAGATCTTGTTCGAAATGGTAAATCGCTTGTGCATCGAGTGCTTCTACTTCTGCTTGCGCTGCGTAGCGGGTGACGAAGTAAGGGGAGAGTGGCGTCACCAGATGAATGCGCTCCGTCCAGTCTGTCAACGATTCATGGCTTCGTCGCTTGAGGGCTCGTGGTAATCGTTGGTTAAAATCAAATAGCATCAGGCGTAATGATTCTATAGGAGGAGTAGGCATAGACTGAGTTGTTGTAGACGAAGTTTTATTCTTGAAAGAAAGATTTGATTGATCTTCCATAGTCTCCGTAATGTCTAAAGTATGTTTTCCTGTGAGTCGCTTTCGTTTTTTGATTACAAAATAAATGATGAAACTTCCGAAAAGAAGCAACAAGAGAAGGATGATCGAAAAACTAGACCCTGCCTTTTCTTCGGCTGATTTCAAAAAGCCTGGCGACTTGATAGCATTGGCTTTTCCACGTGCTGTTCCATCCACTTTTTCCGTTTTACCTGTACTTATACCTAAAATTTCACCTTCAGAATTTTCGTCGATCGTGTTATCGAGTGTACAACTATTTTTTTTGAAAATAAGTTTTGATACGTCATCATGATTACAATCTCGTACGATCGTCGTCTCCTGTTCCGAGAAGTCCGCATTCCGAAACGCTTCATACGCAGACTGCGTCGATACCGACAACAATAGAAAAACGACAAGTGAGCCGATAAAGCTCGTGATTAATTTGGCACGAAACGTGTGCAACGCGAGACACCTCCCTTTAAACAGTACTTAAACACTTTGCACCGTGCGTTTTCGGCGGTCTTCGACGATCCGACCATCCTGCATGAAGAGAATTCGGTCAGCGCGTTCGGCGAGTTCTAAGTCGTGTGTGACAAATAAAACGCCACATTTGTCTTCACGATGCAGTTCTAGCAACAGTTCAAAAATCGCGTCACCGGTCATGGAATCGAGATTACCGGTCGGCTCGTCCGCGAGAATCCATTGCGGATGGTGAAGCAGGGCACGGGCGATCGCGACCCGTTGTTGTTGCCCGCCGGATAGTTGAGCAGGTAAAGCATTTCGTTTGTCATCGAGTCCAACCCGTTCGAGCAGCTCGAGAATCCGCTCGTCTTGATTAAACGACGTCTTTTGTTTTAACAAGGCGACCTTTAAGTTCTCGGACACCGTCAGTGCCGGTAACAAGTGAAACTGCTGGAAGATGAAGCCGATCTCTTGCGAGCGGAATTGCGATAAACGTTTGTTCTTCCAAGACGTGATGTCCTGCCCGTCATAGAGGATTTGACCGGACGTCGGACGATCAAGCGAACCAAGAAGACTAAGGAACGTCGATTTTCCGGACCCGGACGGACCGACGAGTGCCGTTACTTCCGATTGCAAAAATTGTCCGTTTAGTTGATGCAAGACATCGGTCCGGACACCGCTTCGCTCGAACGAGTGCGAAACATCTTGAAAGGTAATATTCATGCGACCACTCCTTTTACATAATTTGGTTAAATATAGTGTATTATTTTTAGAAAATTTTGTCTATTGTGTTTTTATTTTCGCAATCCTTACTCAGTTATGTTTTTCCCATAACTTCTCTCTAAGAACGGATAAGCACCGATCAAGGAAGGCATTTAAAACGAAATGAAGATGCAAGAAAAGGCTATGGATCAGTGGAAGAATCATGCTGATGCTCCTGTGAATCGATACCACCATCTTTTTAGGACGATGAGAGGCATAAGGAACGAAAAGAGTAGTGGAATCGAAGACATTAAAAATATTCTTCTATTTCTCAGAAACGCTTGAAACAAAAAATCGGTAGACGGTTATTGAAAGGAAACGGTACCGCCTCGATAAACAACCTCGGACGTCACACCTAATATTGGAACAACAGTGGACGAAGAAATCACTTCGAATTGTCCTTGATTTACTAGACGTATCTGTTAATCGTCAAACGGATGATCGATTCACATGATGGTGAGGTAACGATTGAGAATCATCTGCATCAAGGAACTATCGTGACCGTTTTGTTGATGATGCACGAGATTCGAGCATGATGACATAAAAAAGGAGCGCGAACTCACACGAGATCTTCGTGAAGTGTGGCGCTCTTTTAATATGTTTCTAGTCTGATATGAATTGCTCGTAATTGTTTTTCCAAAGCCGTTCTCGCTAAAGGTTCACCCTTTCCTGGACCAGGCTTAAAGGCATAAGGGCTAAAGACTTTAGCACCTTCTTTGAGCCAGTTCGCGCGATACAAGTCGTGTGTCTCACTTCTCGATAAAAAAATACCGTCTTCGATTTCGACATCATCGTCTACTCCGAACTGAAAGCCGCAGCAAGAACAAAGTTCAAACGAAGCGTCATCATTTTCGTCATAAGCAACGTCGTCCATTTGCGCATATCCGCAGACGGAACATGTGTATTTCATGAAAGTACCTCATTGTTCAAGAATCTTTTGATACGTGTATCCTTTTAAGATATCTGCTTGATCCGTATAGGTCCAGTCAGCAATGGACTGATCTGGATGCGATTCAAAATAGTGATTGAGGATATCACGCCCCAACATGTAGTTACTCCAACGAGGAATCTCTTTTTGTTCGTTACCTACGACGAAGTCGAGTTGTGATACTTCATTGCTGTTGACCAGATGTACGACATGTTTCTTCGTTGCTTCATCCATTTCGACATTCCATGGAGGGGAGACGCCTTTGACGATTCGGTCGGCAAAGGCATCTGCCTTTCCTTCGACGATGACTGAATTAAGAGTCGTACTTAAACTAAAATCAGGTGTATCCTTGAGGACTAAGTGATGATATTCGTGTGCCGTCGAATATGCCAGGATGTCTTGATCGTAGTTTGTATCCAGGTAGAGAATGAATGCATCTTTATAGGCTGCTCCTGTAACACCTTTCATCGACTGAAGATCGAAAGAGGATTCAGGATTAACCGGAGCGACGATAATGGTACTTTTCTTTTTGGCAAGGATCTTATGAGAAGCGATGTAATTTTTTTTGATGATTTTTGTAATGTCCTCTTGTTGTTTCATCAAGTTCTCGATTTTATCGAGTAGCTCTTGTTCGTACACGGTTGATTGCAACATCGGGAAACCTTTCAAGTCGGCTGTCGCAAACTGCTCCTTTTCCCCGATTTTGTCGATATAGCTTAAGACATATTTCGCATAATTCTTTTTATCTACTTCAGGATCATTGTTTTTTAAGGACGATTGTAGATATTGTTTATATGGTTCATAAAGAAAAACAATGTTCAATGTACTTTCGGCATCGATTTTTACAGATTCGGATTTTACTTTTGTACTCTTTGATAACATTTTAGTAGTGGGTTGTGTTGTCTTTTGCTCTTCTGTACAAGCAGATAAAAGCAGAAGGGGAGCAGTTAAAAGTAATATTAGTGTTTTTTTCAAGCTACGTTCATCCTCCTTTTTTTATGATGTAACAACTGCTGTTCGATCAATCCTCTTTCGCCATAAGATCAATGATGATTGGATCACTGTAGGACAGAATATAAAAATCTTGTTCATGCGTCCTGATGGCAAATAAGTGCAAGTCGCCCCGTTCCGTATAGATTTCCTTCGTTTTCATATACTGCGCAGCGAACTCTCCCAAGATCGATTCTTTTGATTTCACGACCGGGAACGGATTTCGGAGTCTGTCGTCGATGATGCCATGCTCTTGTAATGTCCCTAGGAAAACGGCGTACTTTTCAAAACGCATTAAAAAGTAATCGCGCGAAGGATCGTCAATCAAAAGCTTGAATGTTTCGTCAGCGCCATAAAAATAGAAATCAATCGCGTAATGGTCGTTCGCCTTTAACGACATTGTATCCAATTCGAGATCGTATTCTTCTATTGTCAGTAGAAAATCAAGATCAATCGTTTTCACGGGAAATCACTCCTCTATGAAGATCACGGACATCTAACGTGAAAGATAAACTGTTATTTTTCTTATGAATCTTTATCGATGAACCACTTCTCCCCATGTTCCGCGATGAAACGGTATTCCGCGCGGTAATGTATGTCGTGACCCTCTTCTTTCATCTTGATGAAGGCAGCATCACCGTCCGCAGCTCTTTGATCAATTAATAGATAGAGGGCTTCGATGCGCAACAATAACATGGATCGCAGTTCGGAACGCGGTCCTTCATAGCCATACGCATCAAGGAACCGACTCACTCGCTTGGCGAAACGTGTGTCATCTTGCTCTAGTGAATAAGCAAGAACGGATCCGTCAGGTGCTTGTCGTCTGCTGCTAAGCGGAACGAACGTATAGAGCGTATAGACGATGTCCCAAGCACGTGGACCGGGTGCCGCGAGGTCAAAGTCAATCACGCCACTCAGTTTTTGATCCTGAAAAATCGTATTGTAGACGGCAAAATCGTTGTGGCAGATGACTTCGTGTGGAGTCGGGGTATTGAGCAACGGTGCCCAGTCCGGTGAGACGTCGAAGTCGACTGTAGCGTCATGATACTGGCGCATCAGATGCGCAACATCGTCTAATACGTCGTCATGCCACATGTATGCTTTTAGCGGATAATCGGCCGTTTCGCCAGGGAGGAAGGTCAGGATCTCTCGATTTTGTTCATCGATGCCGACGAAACGCGGAACACCGGATAGATGTTTCGCTTTTAAATGGCGTAATAGACGGTGAACATTTGGACTGTTCTCATTTTGTGTACGATAGACATAGTTGCCTTTTTGATAGACAGCGGAGACATTTCCGCCAGTCAATCGTTGTTCTTCAGACATAATCGTTCCTACTTTCTTTGTTTCATTTGTAATCGGTTACATATCGACTGGTCATTATGAATCCGCTTAAGAGAAACGAATTGTCTTTACCACGAGCCTGGAATCGACGGTCAAAGAGTCGAAAGAAGGTCGAATCTCATGTTCATGCTTTACGTGCGATTGTAATGTTATTCAATCAGTCGACACTTCATCGAAAAGAAAGTCATGCGACGAATCCGTGACATGATCGAGGAATGCTTCAACGTCTTCCGGCGAACGAAGACGAACGATTTGGTCCGCTTCACCTGTAACTGGCGGCTCGATTCGTTGTTGCTGATAGATGTCGTAGTACGACGATTCGCCACGAATTTCTCGTCCATCGCGTTTGGAGTGAGTCAGTCGGTTTGAAAGGATGGCTTCGGGTAAATCGAACCAGACGAGGATCGAGCGGAACGTCGAACGGGAGAATGGATCTAATAATTTTTTACGACCAATCCGTGAGGTGTTGGCATTACATAAGATGATCGTCTCGACGGAAGACGTGATTGCCTGTTCGATCAACCATCCCGTCAAGTCATGTTTGATCTGATTCGGTCCTTCTGTTGGAACGAGGTCCGGATAATGTTCGAGCAAAAAGCGTGCTTGTAGATCCTGATCGATGATAAGGCTTGAGGGGAGACGATAGGCAAGCTTTTTGGCGAACGTCGTTTTCTCGGCATGGGTCGGTCCAATCGTCAACAGGACGGTCCTCATGACGTCAGTTGTTCTTCCGGTAAGCGATCGGCGAGAATTTGCGCGAGCCAGTCTTCTTTCGTTCCGAAGCAAGGAGTCGTCCGTCCGATATGATAAAACGTACTGGCCAATGGTCCGGTGAAGTACGTCGCATCCGGCATGCATAAGTAAATCGGGCGATTCGTCGCGAGCGCAATCCCGAGTTCGACGTGACTACTTTTCCCTGCTGGTAACACGAGGACGAAGGCGTCCGCTTGTTGCACGGCTTCGAATTCAGCAAGACCAATCTTTCGTAATGCTTCGGGATCCTCTGCCCGATCATTCATCGTCCAGTCGTATGTTACATCGTGTCCACGCAAGCGGAGTTCATCGCGGAGCCAGCGGACGGTCAACGTGTGATCAAAGCGAGAAGCGATATAAAGGTTCATGTATGGATTTCTTTCTCAAGTAAAAGTAGTTCGATGGCCTGAACGAGCGCGTAGGCTCCATCAGACGTATTCGATAAGACGGTGACGATCGTTTCCGATTGTGGATAATAGGCGGAATGAAAGCTGACGCCCGGGTCGTAACCCATGATGTGCCACTTCTCGTGCGAGGCATCGAGTCGTTTCAGCCAGACGCCGTAACCATAAGACGCAACATCGTTGACTTTGACGTGAGGATGAAACAGTTGAGTAGTCATCGATTCAGACAGCAACTGATGCGTCAGAAGACTTCGCCAAAAACGTTCCATATCTGATGCTGTGAGGAAGGCACCGCCATCTGGTCCGCCAATGATTGGTAACGCATAGTGATTCGTTCGCCACGTACCGTCTTCATTCTCGATATGGCCGGTGGCTGTATCCGCCGGCAGGGAGTCGAGTCGGAAGTAGCCAGACTGCGTCATTTGCGCACGAGTGAATAATTCGTTCGTCACGTAATCCGCGAAGGGTTGTTTCGTCAATTGTTCGATCACGAGACCGAGCAGGATGTATCCCGCATTGTTGTATTGAAAACGTTCACCCGCAGTGAACTGTCTATTTTGGCCCTGAAACAACGGTAAAAAATCGATGGGACGACGCAAACGGTACATCGGGAAATCTTGAAAGACCTCTTCGAAATCGGTCATCGTCGCTTCGTCAAAATAATCACCGATGCCTGACGTATGGGTTAACAGATGATGCACGGTCACACCGTCTAGATCGATTCCTATGTCCGGTAGAATCGTCGCGACGCGTTCGTCGAGTGCAACCTTTCCTGCCTCGACTAACCGTAAGATGGCGACCGCCGTGAAGAGTTTCGCACCAGAGGCAATTCCGAAGCGCGTCGTTTCTGTATTCGATATACGGTAGCCCCGATGTGCGAATCTGTTAGCATGGCTAAAGATTTGTTCACCTTGCTGGTGGATGGAGACCGCCCCTTCGAGGTGCGTAAGCTCCGGTAAAGCAATGAGTTTCTTGTACACGTTCATCACCCTCTCTGCTTCCCATCCTATCGAATTCATTCATGCAAGAAAAGGGAATTATAAGAAAAATTTGAAAAAAATGAAACTTTTTAAACGTGTCGCGTATCTAATAGGGGAGTGATTGTAAAAAAGGAGGATGCCGATGTGTTTCGAAAGTCAGGTGCAGCATTATCCGACGCTGCTTTTGAAGCAACTTTATTCGCAGAAGAAGACTATGTGTACCGTATTTCCTTCATTTATCTGAAAGAGGAGGTGGCAGCGCTTGAGAACGTCCAAGAGGTCGTGTACCGGGCATGGCGTGGGCGAAAGAGTTTACGGGATGCTTCGTATTTTAAGACGTGGTTGACGCGCATCACGATGAATTGCGCTTTCCAGCAACATCGAGCGTCGTTTCAGCCGCTCGCGATCGAACCCAGTCAAACGACGTCGTTTGAAGAGCGTCTCGTCGATCGCTTGTACTTGGACGATTTACTGGATGTCCTCGAGCCGACCGAGCGATCAATCGTCTACTTCCGGTATGAAGAAGATTTGTCATTGCAAGAGATTGCGCAAACCTTCAATGTGCCACTGAGTACGATCAAAAGCACGTTGTACCGCGCACTCGAGAAAGTACGACGACAGAAGGGGATGAGTCTATGAATCACGAGCCAAAATTCTTGATCGACGTACCGTCATCCGTCAGGCAACGAACAATTCAGGGTATCCGAAAAGCAAAACGGCGCCGGCGCTCGGTACGAGCTGTTTGCCTTGCTGCAGGTCTGACGATCATCGGTTTCAGCTCCTTGCATGAGACCGTTCCCGAGCAATCGTCGCAATCGATGGTCGTCGGCATGTATTATGATGAACAGTTTTACGAAGTAGCAAAAGAGATGACGAATTTAGACTGGCAACAGCTGAAAGGGAAACGACTCGGCGTCACGGATGATGTCTTGACCGATACGCAACTGGAACAGGACACATCTAATTTTGCGTCGAACCTTGATGCGTCTATCAAATCAAGGATGATCCGGTATCTGAGCACGTGCTGATCGTCGGTGAGGAAGAGGGTCGAGAACGGGTGATGATTCTGTCGCCCACACGATAATGGGGGAGAGAAATATGACCATCCGGTCTTGGACAACAGACGATCTACCACAATTGGTCGGATTGATGACGCAGCTTGGTTATCCGGCAAGCGAGGACGTCTTACGCGAACGATTTTCGCGGGTCACCCGTCATCCGGATTATGAATTGCTTGTGTTAGAAGACGACGATATGCTTCTCGGCTGCGTCGGTCTGTTTCAGGCGCAAGCGTTCGAGCATGATACGACCTATGTCCGAATCGTCGCGTTTGTCGTCAACGCGAAATATCGTCGGCAGGGAATTGGACGCCGTTTGATCCGAGCAGCGGAAGACTGGGCGCATGCAAGAGGAGCAACTGCCGTTTTACTGAACAGTGGTAATCGACCAGAACGCGAAGCAGCCCATCACTTTTATCAATCGATGGGCTACAGCGTGACGAGCACGAGTTATTCGAAATCACTCGCTTCATCGTGATTTACGGAAACCATGGAAAGCACGAAATCCTTGTTGTTCATAAAAGGAAGCAGCTTGACGAGTTGCCAGGAGATCGATCCGCGTCGGATAGGTGAGTTGCAAGTGATCGAGCAACTGTTGCCCATACCCACGCTTGCGTGCGTCTCGGCTGACGAGGAGCTCACAGACGAACGTCGTCACTGAACCGTCCGTTAAAGCGCGGACATAGGCAAGGATTTCTCCGTCAGACTCAAGGACGAAAGCGGCATTTGCATTCATCCACGCGTTGCGGGTCCGCTCTTGATCAGCGACGAGATCCTGCCATCCTTCTAATGCGTTCAATCGATGAATCTGCTCAAAATCGTCAGGTTGGAAACGGCGAATCTGTTCCGTCATGGCTGGTTCTCCTTTCGTATCAAGTCTTGGAGTGGGGCAGGTAACTGGCGCCAGTCCGAAAATTGCGTGTCAGTCAATGGAACATCGCCTGTGCGCTTCCAAAGCGCCTGCATGCCGAGGGCGCGTGCCGGTAAGATGTCGTGGTCGTAATTGTCGCCAACATAAAGGACTTCGTCCGGGCGAACACCTAAACGATCCGTTAAGCGAAGGAAAAATGTCGGATCCGGTTTACGAACGCCTTCTTGTTCCGAGATCCCGATCTGCGTAAAGGAGGGAGACAGTCCGATGGCGTCACAGACGGCACGTTGGAACGTCGTCCGACCGTTCGACAGTAAGCCGATGGGTAGCTCAGGCGATAATTGCAAAAAAAAGGTGTCGACTCCCGGAAAGCTCCGTGCGAAGAACGGATAAAGCGTCACGTAGTCGTGTAGCAGTACTTCAACAGAAAGCGACAACTCGAAGCGACGAATCATTTCCGTATAGACGACGTCCTTCCAGACGCGTCCTTCTTGATCAAGCAATAAGAACGTCGTGATGTAGTCGTCGATCGGAACAGGCGCAACTTCACGAAAACGTTGATGCTGATCCCGAAGGAAACAGGGAAGAGAACCGGATCGGTCATGTAACGTCTCGTCTAAATCAAACAATAAAGCACGAATCAAGATCAACAACACCTTTCATACTATAGAGGAATGATTTCATTGGAACGAATGATTCAGCAACAAGAGAAACAAGTGACGTACTACGATGACGGTTCGACAGGTCGACCGTTGTTAGTGTTACCCTCACTCGGTGGAACGTATCAAGACTGGGCGGACATTTTGACGAAACTAACACCGGACTATCGCGTCGTCAGCTTTCATCCGCACGAATGGTCGGAGGATTACATGGACGGAACGACCGGCATCTTACGCCAAATCGACCAGTTTCTTAACGCGACGAATATCACGACCCCGGTCACACTCGTCGGTCATTCCTACGGTGGTCTTGTCGCGCAAGCTTTTGCTCTACATCATCCAGAACGTGTCGCCGGTCTCGTTCTCGTGGATGCGACGTCCGTTGATTTAGCAGAACTCGATCAGCTGGATACACCGATGCTCGACCGGGAAGGGGATGACGCCGTCTGGATCGATCGGTTCGAAGAACTATCAAAAGCAACTGATTTACGTGACCGTTTCCCGGACGGGGATGACCGCACGGATTGGAACCCAGCGTATTACCGGGCGATGCATGCGATCATCTCGCGGTGGAAATCTGATGCGAAAGATCTTCAACCACGCATGCGCGATCTCGGTGTTCCGTTGACCGTTCTTGGACGGGACAAAGCGCAGTCGATCGAAACGATGAGCGCTGCTGGTTTTCCAAAAGACGAACTGGAGCGAATGGAAGAAAAATGGCAGGAACTGATTCAGCGACAGGCGAAACTATCCGATCAGGCGAACGTGACGTTCGTTCCGGGCACATCTCACCTGATGCATCGCGATCGTCCGGACGTCATCGTAAACGCGATATTGACACTACATCAACCGAAGGAGTTTAATTTATGACACGCATGTACGTATTACATGGATTAATGGGAACGGCAGCAACACACTTTGCACCACAGCTCTCCGCTTTAGCGGATGATTTTACGTTCATTCCGATCAATCTACCTGGTCACGGAATGACGACGGAACCGGCAACGGAGGATTATCTACAACAAGCAACACGTGCCATCCGCGAACGGATGGCACAGGAAGGTCCAGGATGGATTCTCGGGTTGTCGCTCGGCGCGACGCTTGCGATGCAACTGGCACTCGACCCACCGGACGAACTCGAAGGGGTATGTATCACGGGTTTTTCACCATTCATTCCTAAAGCGATGGAACCGCTGATGCGCGAACAACGAGAGTTTTTCCTTAACATCGATCAGCAAGCACCGGAAATTGCCGACCAATTTGAACAGTTGCATGGTCCTGCCTGGAAAACGACAGCACGGACAGTCCTCGATTTGATGACGTTCCGTTTCCCGGCACTGACGGAAACGATGTTGCAGTCGATCACCTTGCCGGTCGTCATCCTAAACGGAACGAATGAAACGTACGAAGTCGACGCAACCGCGTTCGTTGCGGAACACGTGCCGAACGTCATCGTCTTACCGGTCGAGGAAGCAGGGCATACGGCAAATCTCGATCAACCAGAACGCTTCAACGCCTTACTGCTTCAAGCGCATCAATCCATGCTGGCGACCTAAGCGTTTTTTCATCTTCTCTTGATACATCCGTGCATCTGCCTCATGCAGGACGTCGTCGATCCGGCGTCCTGTTGTCGTATGCACGGCACCGATCGCGAGTCCAATCTCGTGCGTCGCGAACGTCGAGCGGACGTGTTCGACGAATGCCTCAAACGTGTCAATCGACGCACTATCGTCGATCAAGACGAATTCATCACCACCAATCCGGTAACCATGATTTGTTAAGCTGCGGATGCAAAGTCCTGTTTGTTCAAGCAAGGCGTCACCGACCGCGTGACCGAACCGGTCGTTGAGCTCCTTTAGTTCATTCAAGTCAAGCAGAATCAATCCATACGTCGCCTTCTCTTGATCGAGATCGCGGACAGCCTCGTTAAAGGCATGGCGATTTCCTAGACCAGTCAAGGCATCGATACGGTATTGATCGAGCAATGCCTGTTGTGATTTCAACTGCTCGTCAATGTTACGGATCACCCCTTGGATGGCAACAATCTGTCCATTTTCGCGAATCGGTGTCGCATATTCTTCGAACCAGACGTACGTCCCGTCATTTGTCCGCCAGCGTTGCCGGAACGGTTGATCGTAGTCACAGTCGCCCGAAATCTTCGACATCAAGACTTCGATGTCTTCCGGATGAATCCTTGCAAAACACTGATCCGGATCCATATAGCTGGCTGCTGCCACTCCCTTGCCGATATGGTCATCGAGGGACGGACTGATATATCGGAATCGATATTCCGGATGGACTTCAAACACATAGAAGATATCTTTACATAACGCAATTGTATCCGGTTGTTGCTGGTGGAATAACCGGAAACTGAGCAACATTAAAAGACTACCCATAATCAATCCCAATACAAATATGACGTCCACCTCCTGTACTCAACGTCCATCATATCACGATTGGGTATTATTCCCTATTATTGTAAAAAAACCGCTTCGTTTAGACTACGAAGCGGTTTTTGGTTTATTCCAATTCAAGTAAAACACGGAATCCGCGGCTCGCATAATAGGAATCCACTCCGTTGTGATAGATGAATGTCGTCTCATAACGACGATCTCCAAACAAAGCGCCACCTTTTTGACGAATCACGTCTGGTGTTGCGAGCCAACTGGAAGTCTTTTCGTCAAGCGAAAACTGTGTCTGAAGTTCTTGATATTGTTCTGGTGTCAACAGGTCGAGATCGAGTGCTTCAAGCATTGACTCGACGCTAGCTTCGGGCGCATTTTTCTTTCGACCGAGTCGAGCGACTTCGTCAAAACAAACGCTTCGTCGACCAGCTGGACTCTCTTTGACCGTATCGATGATGACGAATCGTCCATCAAGGTTTACGACATTCGGTTCTCCTCCTGTTTGTTCCATCCAAGCGAGTGCTGCTCGTTTTGAAGGTGTCAGACGTGACTCGACCTCAATAAACGAAAGACCATCGTGGTAATCAGGTGTAGCTTCAAAGCGATCACGAAACACCGTTAATTGTTCATCCATCGATAAAACCTCACTTTCTTATTCTCTTTTTTCATTATTCTATGAATTCGCTCTCATTACAATCGTACATAGACTGAATAAGTCAATCTGAAGATAATTGACAAATGAAATCGAACTACCTACACTAATTGTACATATTAGGTTTCTGTCACGATCGCGTGTACAGGAATAACATTCAGGAGAGGAGCCAACCGTATGCGCTGGATCAGTTATGCGGCTGTTGTGACGATTCTTTCGTTCTTAGCGTTCACGGCGTATTCGTTCCTGACAACGATTGACTTTGAGATCGTCTATCAGTTCGGGACGTTTGCGATGACGTTATCCTATTTTATCTTTGGATTACCGATGTTATGGATTGTCCGACATTATCCATTGACCCTTCGGTTGCTTATCTACGTGACGACGAGTAGCGTCGTTCTGTTTTTGTTCATTGGTCTATATGAAGTGTGGCATGAAGCATCGCTGTCTCCACTACCACCAATCGGTAGCATGATTCAGTTCACGACTCTTGCATGTATATTGTTCGTCTTACCGTATGAGATCGTCTATCGTAAAAATTTCGTTTCTATTCAACCGAGAGTTTCCTGACAGTATTCTTGTTCCATAAGAGTACTGTTTTTTATTTCCTTTCATTTAGAAGGAATTACCAATCTATTCTTGAATAGTACGTTATCAAGAATAATGGAGGGGTACATATGGAAGGAACATTTCAATGCAAACAGATAGGAAAATCATTTTCAGGAGACGGCGTCGAGACACATGCGTTACAAGACATCGACGTGACACTTGAGGCGGGCGACTTCATTTCGATCATCGGACCTTCGGGATCTGGAAAATCAACGTTACTCAGTCTAATCGGCACGCTCGATCGACCGACGAGCGGGGAGTTGCATTATGACGGGAAACCAATCAACAAATTGAACAGTAAAGAATTATCCGACTTTCGCTTCGAAAACATCGGCTTCATCTTCCAGCAGTTTCATTTGATTCCGACGCTGACGGCGCTTGAAAATGTCATGGCGCCACTGTTCGGTCGGAAAGTACCGTATGATAAAAAAGAACGCGCCGAGCAGTTACTCGCGCAAGTCGGTCTCGCCGATAAAGCAGGCAGTTTGCCGTCGCAACTTTCCGGTGGACAACAACAACGGGTCGCCGTTGCCCGAGCACTCGTTCATGAACCAAAATGGTTGCTTGCCGATGAGCCGACAGGGAACCTCGATACGGATACGGGAGAAATCATCTTCAATCTCTTACGGTCATTAAACGAAGAGAAGGGATGCGGCGTCTTGTTCGTCACCCACGACCCGGCACTCGCCGAACGAGCGAACCGAACGATCGAGATGCGAGACGGCGTCATCATCGAAGATCGACTCGTTCGTGTCTGAGCCTCGTTTTTGAACTCCGTTCCTCCACGCTTTACACTGAAAGAGTAGAGGAGGAATGCGTGATGCGACTAGGAATACTGGATCAAGTGCCGTTACATGAGGACGATACGGTTGAAGCGACGATGGAAGCGACGGAACGACTCGTCTTAGAAGCTGAGCGACTCGGTTATGAACGGTACTGGTTCGCTGAACATCATAATACGAACGGGTTGCTTAGTGCGGCACCGGAACTGTTCATCGCCCGAATGGGTGCGAAGACGTCAAAAATAAAGCTTGGTTCAGGTGGAGTGTTATTGCCGCAGTATCATCCGCTGAAAGTCGCCGAGAGCTTTGCGACGCTTGACGCCTTTTATCCGGGACGGATCGAACTTGGGATCGGTAATTCTCCGGGTGGAAGTGAGCGGACACGACTTGCTTTGACAGATGGTGAAAAAAACCGGGCAGCTGAGTTTAGTCGACTCGTTCAGGAAACGGCTGGCTTCTTGACAGATAGTCTATCGAATCGACACCCATACCGGATCGTCAAGACGACACCGCGTGATCGAAAAGCGTCTCCGATCTCAATCCTTGGTCTGTCGCCGCGTAGTGCGAAAATTGCTGCAGAACAAGACCGTGGTCTCGTTTTTGGTCACTTCATCAATCCAGATCGTTGGGAAGAGACACTTTCCACTTATCGTGAGGCAGGAGGAACAGACGTCATCGTCTGCGTTTTCGTCATCTGTGCCCCGACGCAAGAAGAAGCAGAACGTCTCGCTCGAACTCAAGATGCCTGGATTCAAGGCGTTCGACTCGGCAATTCAATCGTTCCGTCGTTTGCCTCGACTGAAGCAAAAGTCTGGAATGACGTTCAAACGGAACGGATCCGTAAAGATCGACGGCGAGCGATTGTCGGTACACCGGACTTTGTTGCGCAGGGGCTTGAGGCATTAGCAACGCGTTATCAAACAGATCAGTTTTTACTGATCAACAATGCCTTTGATCAAGAAAAGCGATTGCAGTCGTACCAGCTCATCGCGGAGCGACTTCTTTAAACAGAACAGGACCCCTCAATAGCTGTTTTGCTAATGAGGGGTCCTGTCTACACATCTACATTCAATTAACGTTGCGCTGTCGGACGAATTAAGATCTCGTTGACCTCGACATCTTCTGGTTCGTTAACAGCATATGCGATGGCACGCGCAATCGCGCTCGCATCAATGGCTTTCAAGTCACCAATTCCTTGTTTGATCTCTTCATCCGAGATATGGTCCTTCAATTCCGTATCGACCGCTCCCGGTGAGATGATTGTTGCACGGATGTGATTGTCGACCGATTCTTCCTTACGAAGACCTTCCGTGATGGCGCGCACCGCGAATTCGTACCGCTGTAGACGGCGCTCGACAGCATGACTTCATGACCGGCGACAGAAGAGATGTTGATGACATGTCCGCTTTTTTGTTCGCGCATATACGGCAGACTGCTCCGATTCCATGGAGGACGCCTTTAATGTTGACATCGACCATCGTGTTCCATTCGTCCTGCTGATTCTTATGGAGGTGCGATAGTGGCATTAATCCAGCGTTGTTGACGATGGCTTCAACAGAACCAAAATTTTCCACTCAGCTTATCTTTTACTACTGCCCATTTCACTTCACTTGAATATACGTTTTTGCCCATGCAAAAATACCTCCGATGTTAGTACTTTTTAAAAGTGTACCACTCCGAAGGTGTTTTATATTGTCTTAAAATTTTAGGTTAGCCCATAGGAGGTTTGTCTATGAAACGTTTTTTATTTATTGGATTGATTGCGATTGCAGTCGGATGGTTTTTTTTACTTGATCCATTTCGACATCAACCACCAGAACCAACCGTGATAATCGAAAACCGTGAAGTAAAGGTATATAGAGGTACCTATAGTTGGTCAGGCATGTTTCGCGGAGAAACAGCTGATGCAAAGGCCGAAGCCGTCGATTTAGTAAAAGGTGATCCGAGTACGCGAACAAATCCTGATGATCGATTGACGATTCGTTTTGAAGACGGACCAGCTCCGAAGTCCGTCGCGATTGTCTTATGGTCGGTCAAAGATCATAAAAAGATGAAAACATATAAGAAGATTGAGCGGGTTACCGTTCCTTCGACTCCCGGAAAGTACGTCTATCAGATTAAAGCCGATTGGAAAGAAGGTAATGGCGATTTTGCCTTTCCAATTGATGTAAAATGAAAAAACAGAAAAAACGTATTGACGGGATATGTGTTTAATGATAAATAAATCGAATACTGACCTCTTCTTAAGTTGGAAGAGGTTTTTTTCGTGAAATATAGTAATTAAAGCACTAGTTTTGATTGATTTAGTCTGAATAATCAGAATATATGAACATTTGAACGAACGTGTATTTAAATGATTCGGGTTCTAATGAACGGGAATAAACACACCACACACATAATATTTCATGTGTTGAATCACCTAGGTGAAAGAAGTCAATAATCGTAAAGCAGAGGTGCAGATGAATGGGTTCAATCGATTCTTACTCGTCATCATAGGCATTACTCGGACTAATCAGTGTCGGGCTGCTTGTGCTCGGTGTGTATGATGTTCCACGGTTTAGTTCGTTAATCGAGCAATGGCAGGATCAGCAATGTTATATCTATACCGTTCTATCCATTGGAGGATTTTTAGCATTCATATTCGTCATTCTATTATTCACAGGATTATTTAGCCGCTCGAAAGGTCAACGACTGTTAATCCAAACGGGTGACGGAACGATTACGATTTCGGATGGGGTACGATAGATATAAGAATGATCATTTGTTTAAGGAGGCATCACATCTTTGAATCAAAACGATTCGTATTATATGTGTCCCGTATGTGGATGGAATAAACTCGAGGGTCCACCATATTATGAACACTTTGCGGGGAGTAACGAAATTTGTCCATGTTGTGGTTTCGAGTTCGGTGTAGATGATTTCGACTGCACGGAAATAGACATGGAACAGTTGTCAGACGAAGAAATCGTTAGACAAGCACATGAAATCTATCGACAAAACTGGATTGATAGTCACTTTAGATTATTTGATCCAAGTATATTCCATGCATCGTTGAAAATCGGACGGCGACTACGTGCTGAAGTCGCGATGAACCAATTACAACGAACTAGCTATAGGACCTGACGAAAATCGTCGGGTCTTTTTTTCATGGAATCGCACCTGGCGCTGTCGAGACGAACATCGGACAATCGATGTCGAACCTGAATGAATTCGGGATGGGGCGCGCGATGCTTGGCATGGGTCTCAATCCACGAGCCGGTCAGCCGAATGAAATCGCAAATTTGGCATTGTTTCTCGTGTCTGACGAGGCGAGTTTCATCAACGGGGCAATCGTCGTCCTAGATGGGGGATGGAGTGCATATTAAAATGAACACTTTATTTACTAGATTTTATTTAAAATAGCAGGAACTTGTCGATATAAGGGATAATATGACAATAGGTAAATCATGACTTTAGTTTGAATCCAGGGAGGAATCGGCATGTCGATGCATGAGCAAGTAACACAGGTCACCGACACACAAGTCATCCGGGCAATCGAACAAAATCTAGCCATCATTCGTTTTGACGATCGACGCAAAGTCGCATACGTAAATGAATTGTTTGCCCGGACGATGGGGTACGAAGTGGAAGAGTTAATCGGTAAATACCATCGTGATCTCTGTTTTCCGGCTTTCGTTAATAGTCCAGATTACGAGTTGTTTTGGCGAAAATTGATGCAAGGCATCACGTATCAGGATGAGATTGAACGCCGGGCTGCTGACGGACAACAGAAGTGGCTCGAAGCGACATATATGCCGATTTACTCGGATGACGGACGCCGGGTCGTCGGGGTCTCGAAAATTGCATCGGACATCACGATTCGCCAGCAGGACGTTTTACGAATGGCGGCCGAACTCAATGAGACATCAGCCTTCTTGACGGTCAAATCGGAAAGTGGTCGACAAGACGGTTTGAACGTTCTTGCGACTGTCCAACAAATCGAGTCGGAATCCGTCGAGAACTTATCGAGTCTTGTCGCCTTGCGTAAAGATGCAAACTCGATCACTGACATCGTCAAGACGATCCGTGAAATTGCAGCGCAGACGAATCTACTCGCCTTGAATGCGGCAATTGAGGCAGCACGTGCTGGAGAACATGGACGTGGATTCGATGTCGTCGCGACCGAAGTCCGAAACCTGTCGAATAAAGTCTCGCATTCGATCGGAGAAATCAAGGAGAATATCGAAGGGATCGTTGAGCGGATCAAGGAGGTCTCGCACAGTATCGAACGGATTTCAAGCAAGGTAAAGGACAGTACCGGTCAGCTTGAACATACGGTGAGTGAATTCGATCAGTTGGCTGATTCTGCGAAACAACTGGAGCACCAGGCAAAACAATTCGTCGATGTCTTATGAACGAGTGACACTATTTAAATAGACTTAAGAAGTCAGACCCTAGGTCCGGCTTCTTTTTATGCATTTACAAAAAATATGGCAAACAATTAGCAATGCAATGCTGTTATAGAGGTAGAAAAAGAATACGAAAAGATCGCAAATAAAGAAAATATCATACTATTTATTTCACTTACCAAATTCACTCTTGTACTTTTAAATACAACATGAAGTTTAATCTATACAATTCTTTCATGCTACTAAAACCATAGTGTTTAGAAAAAGAGTTTGATATCCTTAGGGCTTACATACCTTGTATGTTCGAAAATTACTTTGAAGGGATGTGAACCAATGATTTTTGAACCCACTACTACATCATTTGTCTTACATATGAAGGTCCAGCTAGTATGGTGAGTACTCAACCGAACCACAAAACGTTTTGGTTACTTGCCTATCCGCTCATTCTCTCAAGTATTGCGACACCGTTGCTTGGTGTGACCGATACCGTCGTCATCGGTCAATCCGGTGATCCGCGCGCGATCGGTGGCATTGCTGTTGGTGCCGTTTTCTTCAATACAATCTACTGGTTGTTCGGCTTTTTAAAAGTCAGTACGACAGGATTCAGTGCTCAGGCAAGCGGCGCGAATGACGCCCATGCCTTACGGATTTCGCTCTACCGACCGCTGTTCCTAGCAGCTTGTATCGGTTTGCTCATTTTATTATTCCGCCAGCCGCTCGAGCAGCTCGGACTCTATTTACTTGCACCACCCGTTGACTTGCTGGATGCGGTCAAGACATACATCTCGTACCGGATGATTGGCGCACCGTTCGTCTTGATGGGTTATGCGTTACTTGGCTGGTTAATCGGAACGGGACAAGTCAAACATGCTTTGTTCGTCCAATTATTCAGTATCGGGGTCAACGTCGTACTCGATATTGGATTCGTCTACGGATTGAACACCGGTGTTGCTGGAATCGCGCTTGCGACCATCATCGCGGAAATCAGCATTGTCGCCTGCAGTCTCTATCTGATTCGGAGTCATTTGTCGATGACGCGCGACGAACTGCGCGCCTTGACGGATTGGCACGCCTACCGGCAATTCTTTCGTGTCAATCGAGATTTATTCATTCGAACGATTTTCCTGTTACTCGTTACCGGCTGGTTTACACGAGCGGGAGGACAATTCGGACCGGATATCCTTGCAGCCAATGCGATCCTACTGCAGATTCAGTATCTGATCTCTTATTGGTTCGGTGGACTCGGTCATGCGTCAACCGTTCTTGTCGGTCGGGCGAGAGGGCATCAAGATCAGGAAGCATACCGGACGAGTGTCCGTTTGGCACGGACGTTCGGATTCTACTCAGTCGTGTTCTGGTCACTTGTGCTCCTATTCCTTGAAACACCGTTGCTTCAGTTGTTCACTTCAGAAGAAGCGATCCTAGACGCGGCGCGCGACTATTATCTCTGGATCATCATCCTACCGCTGATTGCCGGGTGGGCGATGATTTACGAAGGAATCTTTGCTGGTCGTGTCGAGGCAACCCCAGTCCGGAACTCGATGATTCAAGCAGGAATCGGTTTTGCGATTGTGCTGCTGTCGACATCAAGTTTTGACAATCAGGGAGTCTGGGCAGCATTTCTGACGTTCTTTTTAATCCGTTCTTTATCGTTGATCCTCGTAGAAGCGAAACAATGAATAACCCGAAGTTCCCTCATGCAGATGAAGGAACTTCGGGTTATTTGTCGTCGAGCGCTAAAGGACGGACGAATAGGGCATTCAAGTGATGGACAAGGATATGACGCAATCGTTCTTTCGGGAGACGTTCTGGTCGAAACAGCGCATGAAAGGCTAATCCATCAACGAGTGCTGCGAGACGTTCGCTCTCAAGCTCGATGTCTATACCTGCTCGGAACGTACCGTCCGGAATCCGTGTCAGTAATACCAGACACATGTGGTAAATGTCGTCTGGATTCTCTGTTGATTGAGACGCATATGCAGACATCATGAATTGGAACCAGACCTGCATCTCAAGCTGATGCTCAGGTGCATACGGCAAGACTTCGAGTAAGACGTTGCATAACGTCTCTTCTGATGTTCCTCCTTTCTCGAAAATGGTTGTAATGCGTTCTTGGACCCGTTCTTGGACGAGTTGCATCGAGAAACGGAGCAATTCTTCTTGGGTCATGAAGTAATACCGTAAGGCACCAAGGGACAGACCCGCTTCCTTGGCGATCGCCCGGACGCTAGCTTGTTCGATACCGACATTAGAAATCGTGCGCCACGTCGCTTCTGCGATGAGGCGTTTTCGTTCTTCGTGATTGACTTGTTTTGGCATACATTAAGTATATCAGCTTTTTTAGCACGAATGTATTAAAAAGACTAGTCAAGTGATGAAAGTGATGTTATCTTTATAATACAGTCGTATTAAAAAAGGAGAGGATCACGATGCAACTCGTCGCTTGGGCAATCGTTTGTTGTGAAATTCTATTTTGGGTATTCATCGTCGCAGGACTGATCGTGCGTTATGGATTCAGGCGAGAGAAGCTCGGTTTTCGATTGATGGCGATGTCACCCGTGATTGATATCGTCTTACTGGTCTTAACAGTGTTGGACTTAAGTCGCGGTAGCACAGCAACGCTTGCACACGGACTTGCTGCGATTTACATCGGCGTATCGCTCGCATTCGGGAAGCAGATGATTTCTTGGGCGGATGGGGTGTATCGCCGGGTGATCCTCAAGGAACAAGTAGCAAAAGAACGCATATCGCGTGCGCGACGGGAACGCAACGGATTCTATCGGCACATCCTGGCATTCTTGATTGGTGGTGCCTTACTCGGAGCAATGATTCTCTGGCTCGGAAATACCGAACAAACTAAAAGCCTCTTGCGGACGTTACAACTGTGGGGACTCGTTCTTGTGATCGATGGCGTCATCTCGATGAGTTATACCGTTTTTCCAGCTCGCTCTAAATAAAAACGAACCTTGGCTGTCAGCGGTCGACAGTGAAGGTTCGTTCCCGAATCGTATTCGTATGTACTTCTTTCCGGGCGTCGATTGAATCCCGAATGTGGATGATGTAGCGACGCCCTTTTTTATATCCAGTACGCGGTGGTTTGATTCGGATTTCTTTGCCGTCTAGGACTTCAATCTCCGTTTGCATCCGCTCACCATTTGAATCCGTCACGGTAACCGTACGGTTTGAGACTTGTTCCTTGCGTAGTCCTTTCGCGTATTCGATGTCGAAAGTATGATACGAGGAGATGGAGCGGGCACGTGATTTGAAGTGTGGCTCGTCCGTCCGTTCGTCGAGAGTGCAGTAGCAACCCGTGATCAAGAGGCTCGCCGAGAGGAGTATCGAAAATAGATGTTTCACGAAAACGCTCCTTTATGTATTTGGTAATTTTAGTATAAGACAAATTTTGGGTTACGACAATCCTTCTTGAGACCGAGTCGTTGACATCTATTAAAATGGAACAGGTCCATGCTATAATCGACCGAGAGAAAGGAAGCGATACACCATGCCAGTACAACCAGACCAACGTGAAATCATCGTCTCGATTCGGACGAGTTATGACTTTAAAGCCGATACCGGACGCGCAATCCGCGTCATCGAGTTTCACGGACGCCGGACGACACTGTTCGATACGTTCGAAGCGTCGTCACCCAAACGAATGATTTTGATCGAGATGATCCGCGCCGTCCAATCTTTCAAGGAACCCTTCCACATCATCTTCAACGTCGAGTGTAACTTTGGCTTCAAGTATTTGACGGATCAGCGGAAATGGGAAAACCGGGACGTCGGGAATACGTTCCTCGACTTGATTGAACAAGGCGGTCATACGTATGAATTACGGGATTGTTCGTTCTATGAAGGCGGTAAAGCCCTCCAAAAATGGCTTGGCAACACATTAAAGCAAAATAGCTGACAAAAAAGGCTGACTCCACAATGGAATCAGCCTTTATCCGTTGCATCGATCGTCTCGCTTTCGAGATATCGGTATAACGTACTTTTACTAATACCGGTCTGTTCTCGGATATCAGCGAGCGAATACTCTTTGCTTTGATACATCGCAATCGCGCGGCGGACATTTTCATCGGGTTTCCGCGGTCGACCCGTCTGTTTTCCTTGCTCTTTTGCTTTTGAGAGTCCGGCACGCGTTGACATGCTGATGACATCACTTTGCAACTGGACCAGGTGGCGGGCCGTTTCAAGGAACGACAAAGATGCCCGTTCGCTCGTGCGAATGTGTTCGCGGAGCGACCACAGTGTCGCGCCACGTGTCTCCATTTGTTCGAGCATCTCAATCAAGTGCCGCGTCGAGTCTGCTAGGACGTAGAGATGCGTGACGATGACTTCGTCTCCCGCTTGCAGCGCCTCAAGCATCTGTTCAAGTTCCATTCGGCGTTTGGCCGAATTATGGGTCTCAACGACACGTACCGTCACATCAATCTGATCCGCCTCTGCTTGTTGCGCAGAACAGTCTGGATCATCCGGATAGGGTCTCATATAGAAATATTGCATAAATGGAGCTCCTCTCTGTCGATCACGATCGACGTCAGTTCCTCATCAGTATACCGTATTCTCACCTTCGTGCCGCAGAAAACCAAAAACATGCCTTTCTTCTCATGTTCGGATCGACTAATTTGTGGTAAATTGAGTGGAAGTAAGTTTCTCGGACTCATCCTTATACCATTCATTCTTTTTAAATGAGGTGCTCATCATGAACAAAGAAGATCATCAACTCGCCCGTCAGCTTTTGACGACCTATTTCATCGGCACACAATTGGCGACGGTTCATGTCGCAGGCTACGTTACGCTCGAATTCATCAATTTGTTCGATACGACAGCGCCTGAACTGCGACTTCGGATCGAGACGGACCGTCTATTTTATGGCGATGTCGAGACGACACAGAATTGGGTCGTCCGACATGCGACAAAGGAAGAGATGCTACACTTAATCGTTTCATTGCACTCGGAACGGGTCACCGGTGTCCGGATCGGCAAGACGGCACCACATTTATTCTTGACCTTCAGTAACGGACAAACGCTCGTCCTGAATGGATCGGATACATATTACGAATCGTGGGCGATCGATATCGGTCTCGCGCCACACCGAGCCGACGCGACGATCGTTGCCGTACCGGGTGACGAACTAGCCGTCTTCTCCGGGATTGGTGAACAAGTTGAAGACTAAGTGGACACGCATGGAGTGGTGTGATTGGATCATGCCGCTCGTCGCGTCACGTTATCCGGATCATTGTGCCGTCTTACTTGCCGGTAGTCATACGCGAGGACAAGCGACCGTACAATCAGATGTCGATTTAATCATCTTTGAAGCAAGTCGACGGCAGGCATACCGGGAATCGTTTACCTATGACGGTGTCCCGATCGAAGCATTCGTCCATTCCTTTGAGACGATCGCGCATTTTTTCGAGAGTGACCGGGAACGTGGTCGCCCGTCCTTGCAACGCATGATTGCTGACAGCTGGACGATCGAGGATCATCCACACCTTGCCTCTATCCGCAAGGAAGCCGTTCAACAATTGGCGGATGGACCTGTTGCGTGGTCGAATCCTGAGCAACAACGCGCTCGTTATTTTTTAAGTGACTTGCTCGACGACTTCGAGAGTGTGACGAACCGCGCAGAAGGTCTAGCGATTGCGTCACGTTTATATGAACAGAGCATCGAGTTCGTCCTTCGTGCCAATCAATGCTACATCGGACAAGGAAAATGGTCGATCCGCGCTCTTGCAGAGTTTGACGAAGAGTATGCCAGTCGACACACAATGGCTTTTGAGTTATATTATCAGTCGAATGACCGCCGAGTCGTCATCGCGTTAGTCGACGATTATCTCACACCGTTTGGCGGGCGTTATTTTGACGGCTTTATGCTCGGCAAAAGATAACAAGCATACAAAAAGAGACACGTTTTCGGTCGATGATCCGAAAACGTGTCTCTTTATCGTTCGCTTCTGTTTAACGCCAATGGGACGGACGGAGCAAACGCGGCGGTAACTGTGTCGCCGCGTTGCCGATCGCGGCATTGATTTGTGCTTGTGTCAAAAAGAGCGCGTCTGTCAGATCGGCATCTTTGACGTTACAATCTCGCAGATCAGCCCCGAGAAAGTTGACACCGCACAAACGGCTATTCGACAAGTTCGTCGCTAGCAACCACTGGTTCTGAACGCTGGCACCTGAAAAATCTCGTCCTTGTAGCTGTTTTCCGACCCAGTCGCGTGGTGTCTGGTCGCGTCTTCCGCTATACTGAACTTGAACACGAGAAGCGATCATTTCAAGGAGGGGACGGACGGTTTGACGGATTGACATCAGGTCAAGCCGTGCAAATTGATCCGCCGGTAAGGCAGCGTATCGGGTCAATGCGGCAAGCATCTCATCGAGTTGATTGTGGATGTCACGCGTGACATCACGTTTTCCGTCCGTTACGTACCACATCATCTCAAACAAGTGAACCATCTTCGGGAAGGCAGCATAAATCGCTTGGCGTCGCTTTGGTGCATCATCGCCTTGAAACGTCCGCTGTGACAAATGTTGCCCGGCACCAAAACAATCATAGACGGTACAGCCTTTGTAGCCGCTATCGCGTAACCGGTCATGGATGCGGCAGCTGTAATCCGTGTCAAGATTGCGACACGGTGTCGCTTCCGGTTTATCATGACCGAAATCACTGGATTTCGAAAAAGCGAGTGCCGTACAACATAAACCAAAACAATTTGTACAATCAATTTGGAATGTAGGTTCCATCGTATTCACCTCCACTACTACTATAGCAGGAAAGGAGTCCGGATATGCTGCAATTTCAACTCAATGAAAATGAAGACGGACAAGATTGGATCAGACAACAGGTGCGACGCTATAACGTCGAGACTTCGCCGTTTCATGCCAAAAAACGGTCAAATGGAACACAAGCCGTCACATTACTTGCGATGCGAAACGATCAACCGATCGGTGGCATCACAGGGGAAACGTATTGGGGCTGGTTACATATTGAATGGTTCTTTGTCGTCAAGGAGGAGCGGGGAAGTGGACTTGGCACGACGTTATTTCATCGATTGGAAACATGGGCACGAGATGCAGGAATCGACCGAATCCGTGTCGAGACCTTTTCATTTCAAGCGCTCTCGTTTTATGAACGACAGGGATTCATCGAAGTCGGGCGAATCGATGATTATCCACCGGGTGCTAGCTATCACCTGCTCGTCAAGCAGGTCGATCGATGAAACGCCAACTTCTTTTCATCTTAGTTATTGGATTAGTACTCGGAGCATTGACGGGAATGTACCAGCGTCCAGAGACCCCTTCCTTCACTGCAAAAACGGTCACGAAGTTATATAAACAGATGACGAACACATCGATCGAAGCGCGTGATGTCTACTTCGTCGAAAGATTGTCTGAACATTATGCCGTCGCATATCTTGAAGCGAAACATGATCGCTTGTTTCTGCTCCTGCAACAAACCGATGAGGCACAACGGATCGATCGAATCATTCGCACCAAGCAGACGACGGAGGCGGATTGGTTCGAGGGACGGTTACTTGCGACACCGGAAGGTCGGTATCTCGTCGCCTACGGCATGAATGGCTCAAAACAAATGAAAACGATTCGGTTCGAGCCGTATAAGATGACGGCTGATGGGGAAGTACCATTACGTCCGATGCAGCGCTCGTTAACCGTCGCGGGTCAGGAACGTTTCCATACCATCCAACCGTTACCGGATGCCTTCCCGCATTCGCTCTACTTCGAAATGATCGCGACGCGTATGGATGGAAAAGAGACGATCCAACGCTTGACGTCATGAAGCGAAAACGCATCTGCGTTTTCTATGACCCGTGACTTTTAGTATACTGAAGACGAAAAAGGGGGAAAAGAACATGTGGATCGTTATGAATCAGCTACACGTCGTGAAGGGCGCAGCAGATCAAGTCGCAGCGCGTTTTAAGACGACGAAGGGAATCGAACGGATGGAGGGGTTCCACCGGATGCAAGTCCTCGTCGACATTAGTCAGGAAGAAGAAGACATCGTCACGATCATGACGACATGGTCGAATCAAGCGGCGTTTCATGCATGGCAGGAGAGTCAAGCGTATAAAGGGGTTCACCATAAACGAGATAACGGAACGTCCGAAGTCAAACCGCTCGTGACGTCGAATACCGTCACGGAATATGCGATCGTCGCCGACCATAGCGCTGCAACCGAATAAATACAAGACCCCTTGGGAGGACGTCTCTCAAGGGGTCTTGTCTAGTAAGTTAAAATAGATTGTCTTTCCGTAATCTGGGTATATTCTAACAAACTAGATGAAACGAGGTGGCATCGTATGGTCTATCGTAAACCTGTCGTCTCTAGCCTATCCGTCCTCGGTGGTATGATCCTGCTCTTCGGTTTCTTGACGAGCGGCGGCTTCATTTATCTCTACTTCTTCGTCTTACTATTCGCTTGCGTGTCCTTCTTACGTGAACCGTTGACGCGTAAAGAGTGGTTGCGAGAGGGGATCGCCTTCATCTTCTGGTGTTCCTTGATTTATTTACTGGAACAATTCGTCTTCATGACATAAGTCATTTTTCATACTGCTCGAATAAAGGGAGGATGATGTCACGACCCGTTGCTGATAAGTGGATTGACACGTCACGCTTTGGATCCTTTAAGTAGATGTCAGTCTTTTTGACGCGTTTATCAAGATAGACTTCGTACTGTTGACCAGTCACGCCTTTTCGGAACGTCAAGTATTTCCACTTCGCCCTCTTGCCCCGCACATCAGCCTGTTCACTCGTCTTGATCGCTTTTTTTAATTTCCCGGATTCATCACTTGTCATCATGATCATGTTTTCCCAATCAATATCTTTTTCCGAAAACTGATTTCCTCGATCATCTTCTTCAAAACGGACATGCGAAAACTGTTTTTGATGGAACAGTGTCTCGTTTTGGTTTTCCGCAACGTCGTCGTCTGTTGTACGATCCGGTCCTTGGACTTGGAGTTCAGTCGGTTGTTGCATCGTATGGCGAATCGATAATTCGTAGCGGAATTCGCATCCGTTTTTCTCCGTTGCGATGACCGTTCCATAATGTTCCGGCGTGCCGTCACCCGGAACGAATCGGACCTTTCCTGGTTGTTTCATTGAATGGATCGGGTGTTCCGCACGGCGTCCACCATACAACTGCGGTATACGAACCGAAACGTCGTATGTCGAATCGTATTGTTGATTGTAGACGAGGTAGAGATTGACATCACGGGTGAACGGTGTCAGAGAATTCGCATATGCGAAAGTCGTCGTCCGTGCATCTTTTTTTGTGACATCCGTTGCCTCGATGACGAGGTAACCTGATCCTGGAAGTTCTAATTTTCGAGCAGAATGGTCTGCGATCTTCTCATCAGGATTGAACCAGTCGTCTTTTTTTAATACAACAGGCTTCATGCTAAAGTTCTTCCGTTGTGGAGTCAGAGTAGTCTTCTTGAAGATGTCTTCTTTCTTTGGTAACGGATAATACCCATCTTTAGACGATGTCTGACAATATAAATACGTCTTTTTCCCAGCTTTCACGTAACGAACGGTTTGGGTTTGACTATCATAATCTTCGAACGGATTCGTCATCATGACGGAATAGATGTTACCGACTGCGTAATTGACGGGTGCATCGCTCGCTTTAGACGCACACGTTTTTTGGATGACGGTTCGCTCTTTAGCTGACAAAGTGCGAGATTCTTTTTCGTTGAATTGCCCTCCATCATACATTTGTGATAAGTAATCCCATTTAAAATTCGGGGCGTCACTTTGACAACCGCTTAATGCTAGCGTCGCTCCAAGTGTTAGTCCGATCCAGTAACGTTTATTCATTGATTGAGCACCTCACTAAGTGCTTCACTTGTCGTACCTGACAGCTTCGCACCTTTCTTTGATCCCGGTTTGACAACATAGATTTCAAGCTTTTTAGCTCGTTTGCGTTCGAATAGTTCGAACGTTTGACTTTTTCCTTTGCGGATCAAGGTCAATTTTTTCTGTTTCAGCTTTGTTCCTTGTGGCTCCATCACATCGGTCTCTTTTAATTCTTGAGCCATTTTTTTTGCTAGTTTATCTGGAATGGCCGAGATGAATTTAAAATCGTTATCGACGAGCTGCTTTGGTGAGTCGTGAATGTAGCCGACATATGTGGTTGGTGATGCATCAAGAAAGCCATATTTGTAATTCTCAGGTTTTTTGTAGGTCTGATTGAGACGCATATATAGCGATGTTTCTTGAACGATTTTGCCTCCTTCTTTCTTCCAAACAGTCGCAAAAGGAACCGTCTGTCCCATTGAAAGCGTAGCAGGAAGTTGCTTTCGCTCGATTTGATATGATTGCCCCATTACATGGTCTTGAATGACGGATGGAATCCCAATACGATCACCACTGGTCATGAGTTCAATCGATGTGTGCTGCAAACCACTATTCGGAATGACACGAAAAGCTAAATTCAATTCGGAACCGACTCGGGACTCGGTCGTCTCGAAGAGTGTTTGTTCTTTATCCTTATTTTTGTCTTTCATGAAGAGAACGAATTGTCCTTCCGGTGGTAAGGACAATTGATACGATGGGAAAAGGTAACGACCAAGTCCTTTCGTGTCTTTACTTTCTTCATTTTCTTGTTTTTGTTGATCCGTCACTTCTTTTGGGACAGGCTTAAAGCGAACGTCTGTCGATTTAGCTTTAAGCGGTTGGTTCGACCAATCGACGAATGGGTAATCACTGCGCTTGATTTGGTGGACCGCATAATCCGCGTGGCGAATCGGCTGACACGCCAAATAGTCCTTTTTTTCGTCTGACAGGAAACGAACGTGTTGGAACTCGCGCCCTTGGACACTCGGAGGTAGGAAGTATAAATCAAATCCTTCGTGTTGCACATATCGATCTGGCAAGCGCATCTTATCTGGTTTTTGCTGACAAACCTTCAACAAAGCCGCCGTTTGTTTTTTCGGGAGATCCGGTATCTCTTGACCATCAAAGGTAGTCGAGATACCGCCCCAGTAATTGGCATCATATGTAAGATCTAAGTATTGTTCTTTTCCGCACCCGGCAAGGAGAACTGCTCCTGCGAGAATACTGGTATGTATATAGCGTCTCATGAAAAACCTCCTCTATACGATTGTCTGTATTTTACCATATTTTCTATAATAGACAGAATTTTCTATAACGTTTCAACATCAAGATGTTTGACATCCATTAACTCGGGAATAATAGAGGCATGCATGGTCAATCTATTACTATGGGGGTTTTATGGTGGGTACATTCATTCAAGCAGTTGATGGCACGAAGATTTACGTTGAGGATGTCGGTTCGGGTCAACCGGTCGTCTTTTTACACGGCTGGCCGGCAAACAACAACATGTTCGAGTACCAAAAGAACCTGCTCGTCGAAGAAGGGTATCGTTACGTCGGAATCGATTATCGTGGTTATGGCAAATCAGATGCACCGGCAACGGGATACGATTATAAGACGATGGCGTCCGATGTCAATGAAGTCATCGAACAGCTGAAATTAGCGAATGTCACGTTGCTTGGCTTCTCGATGGGAGGAGGAATCGCCTTGTCCTATCTCTTGCACTACGGGGATTCAAAAGTCAGTAAGCTCGTTCTTGCGGGAGCTGCGGCACCGGTCTTTACGCAACGCGACGGTTATCCATACGGGATGACAAAAGAAGAAGTCGATGCGTTGATTGCCGACACGAAACAGGATCGTCCGTCGATGCTCAAAGGATTCGGGGAAATCTTCTTTGCGAAGGAGCATCCAGAACCGCTACAACAATGGTTCCATGGTCTTAGCATCGCCGCTTCATCCCACGGAACGATTCAGTCAGCAATCGCATTGCGTGACGAAGACTTACGTGGAAAACTCGAGAACATCAAAGTCGATACGTTGATCATCCACGGTAAAAAAGACCAAGTCTGTCCGTTCGAGTTTGCGGAAGAGATGCAAAAGGAAATCCCACATGCGCGACTCGAAGTCTTCGAAGAGAGTGGACACGGGATGTTACTTGACGAACAAGAGAAGTTCAACGAGACATTACTGACGTACGTTAAAGGAAATCAAACCGTCTAATTTAATAAGCCATGGACACGCGTCCATGGCTTGTTTTTGTGTACAGAAAAAGCGTGCGCCGGCGCACGCTTTTAAGAGCGATACTTCCGCATGAACCGTTGATCGATCCAGCGCTTCAGGTACCAACCGAACGGGTGAGTCGAATAATGACGACCATATAGGGAAACCGCATGACGCGGTCCCATCGATAAAATCGTCAAATAGTTCGTTTGCGGACGATAGATTTGCAGTGCTTCTTCCTCTAGGTATCGTAAAAGGTTCGTAAGCAAAATTGGCGCTTGTCGGACAGCCGTGACACCATTCTTCGGAATGTCGGGGTAGGCGACGAGGGTCGCCGCGTCACCCGCAGCAAACAAGCTTGGATGATCGAGCGCTTGTAACTGTTCATTGACGAGTAAAAATCCGTTTTCCGTGAAGAGATTGCTGTCTGCAAACAATGCCGGAGCTTTGGCACCCGTCAAGCGGACGATTGCATCTGACTCGATTGGTGGGTGTTGCTTAAAGCGGAGTGGTAGTTCGTCATCTATAGGACGTTCCCTGATCCAGTACACTCCGAGTTCTTTTAACCGTCTCGTAATGGCTTCCGCTGCCGGATGACGAGAAAGGATATCTCGATCCGTGATCAATGTGATCGGTACACCCGCCGCTTTCAAGGACGCCGCCATCTCGACGGCAGCTGGTCCGCTTCCAATCACGACCGGACGCTTTGCTTGTTGCAGTCGCTTTAATGTATCCGGTAACCGGTAGTTCGGTTTAATCGATAATCGCGTCGTATCTTCCGACCAGTCGAATGAACCGATATTCGTTGAGACGACGTCATAGGTGTAACGTCTGCCGGATGCACCGAAGACGACCTTTTCAACAGGGTCGACTTTGATGACGGTCTCCTTGATGAATGGTTTATCATAGGCACGACATAAGGCGGCGACGTCAATACGCATCTCATCCATGTCGTATGTTCCGTCAGCAAGTCCAGAGTACATGCCCGAGTAATATTGGTACGTCGAGGCGTTCAGGACCAGCCATTCGACGTCTTCTGTTGGTCCGTGTGTAATGCAATGCAGGTGAGCGTGACCTGCACCAATCAAGAGGATACGTTTCATGTCGTTCTCCTTCAATCTGTCTTGCTAGAGTATACCCGGATACGGGTGGCGGTAATCATAGCCAAAAGACAAGACTGATGAATAGGAGGATGACCACGAGATAAATAATATCCTGACGCTGAACGACCGGTACCTCGTAATACGTTCGCTCTGCTGAAAAGTGACGGGCTTCGAGAGCAATCGCCATCCGTTCTGCCCGCTGGATCGACCGTGAGAAGAGCGGTAAGCCAATTGAAAGAAATCCATCACCAGGAAAGCGACTGTGCACATTGCGAATCATCCGGACTTGCCGCAAAACGCGGACTTCTTCGACCAGTTGCGGCAGAAAGCGAATCCCGGCAAGGAATCCGTAAGCAAAGCGGGGCGATAACTTCGCCTGATGGATCAAGCTCATTACGAAACGGGTCGCATCGGTCGTCGTGACGAAAGCGAGGCTCAGGCAGACGAACGTGGCCATCCGCAAGGCAAGTAACCAGCCGTGCGCGACGCTTTCCGACGTGACATGAAACCAACCGAACGACCAAAGAGTATTCGTTCCTTTGCCGAAAGCCGCCATCATCCAGAACGTCAATAAGAATAATAGACTATACGGCGCAAGTCGCTTCAAGAAATCAAAAGGACCCCATCCGGAGAGGAGTAGCAGTGCGATAGCAAAACTCAGGAATACTAACGTTTTGACCCAGTCATTCGTTGCAATCAAGGCAAACATGATCAAAAACAATCCGCTTCCCTTAATGACGGGATTGAGTTCAGCGAACGGGGACACGTTCGTTTGCATCACGTTTCACCTCCTGGAATTGGTACGAAAGTGGACGTTGTAGCTGACAGCGCTCGAGTAATGGAACGTCAGCGAATAACTCGCTTGGGCGACCGTCAAAAGCAATCCGTCCTTGCTCCATGACGAGGACACGATCCGCATACCGGGCGACGAGCTCCATATCATGCGTCGCCATGACGAGTGTCGTACCGTTCTGTTGTTCCATCTGTAACTGTTCCATTAAGCGTCGTGTCGTCAATCCATCTTGTCCGAAGGTCGGTTCATCGAGCAACAACAAGTCTTTCGTTTGTCCGAGCATCGTTGCGACGCTGAGCCGTCGTTGTTGCCCCGTACTAAGAGCAAGTGGTGACTGCTGTTTGACAGATGTCAGTTCCAGCCGTTCAAGCAACGCCGCGCGCTTAACATTCGTCGCTGCCCGGTGACTCCAGTCGATTTCCGCTTCGACCGTCAGCTTAAGAAACTGCAGATCCGGTTGTTGAAAGACATAGCCAACGTGCTCATAAAAGCGACGCCGGGAGTAACGATGAACCGGACGCCCCTGGAGCTGATACGTTCCACGATTGGGAAGCAACCGCCCGAGTGTCGCAAGCAATGTACTTTTCCCGGATCCATTTGCCCCAAGCAGCATCACCCATTCTCCTGTCTGCATGGAAAATGTCGCATCGGTCAACGGATATGGTGCTTTCGTCGATAATGCAGCGACGTGTAACAAAGAGCGCCCAGCTGTAGCGACAGCGGAAGGCACCTGAAGTCGCGCCGCTTGCGGTCCATCTATGGGTAACGTCTCTAACGTATACGGATACAAAGAGGGAACGGCAATACCTTTCGTTTGAAGCTCTTTGTAATCCTGCGGGAACAGATCCCGTGGATCCGCCGTCGCAGTAATCGATCCGTCCTCAAGTAAGACGACTTGGTCGACGTACGGCAAACAGACATCAAGTTGGTGTTCGATCAAGACGATTGTTAAATCGTGTTCTTTTTGAATCCGAAAAATCAACGCCATCAGCTCATGTTGTCCGATTGGATCAATCTGAGCCGTTGGTTCATCGAGTAATAAGATCGTCGGCTCAAGTGCTAGGACCGCTGCGAGCGCGAGACGCTGTTTCATTCCTCCGGATAGACTCGCGATCGGTGTCGAGAAGGGGAGAGGGAGACCGACGAGTGCGAGTAAGCGTTCAATTCGTTCATCCATCTCCACGCGTGGAATCGAGCGATTTTCTAAACTAAAAGCGATTTCCCGTCCGATCGTCTCCATACAAAACTGTTCTTCTGGATTTTGGAACAGCACTCCGACCGAACCAGAGCGGGTAACAGTTCCAGTCTGTTCGACTTCAATCGTTTCCGGTGTCAGTCCGGCAAGGGCATGAAGTAATGTCGTCTTGCCACTCCCACTGCGACCAAGCAAAAGGGTCGTCCCGTACTCGATCGTCAGCGATACATGATCGAGCACCGATTTTATCTGACCCGGATAGCGGATGCTGAGGTCGTCGACAGTAATCATGCGACGTTCCGTTTCGCTCGTCCTGCCGCAAACCCGTTCAAGACACCGGTCGCAACAAGGCGACGGACGAGAATGGCTGCAAGCAAGCCACCGAGTAATGCGCCGCTGATCAATTGTAAGCCAGTTGTCGCAAGCAACGTCGTCGTTGTGTAGTAACCGAATCCGTTCGCGATTAGACTATAAACGATGCTACCAATCGCGGCTCCGACACCCGATAACATCAAGGTCCATGTGTCATAACGACGGTAACGCGTCATCGCGAAGACGAGTTCCGCACCAAGTCCTTGGCAGACTCCGATCAGAAGAGCGGATAAACCAAAATGACTACCTGTGAACAGTTCGACGGCTGCCGCGACGACTTCCGCAATTAAAGCGGCACCTGGCTTTTGAATGATTGCTGCGACGAGCGGACTCGCAATGATCCAGATGCCAAACATCCAGTTGGCACCGACAGGACCGAAGATCGCTGAGATCGGTAACCAGAGTGTTGACCAACCAAGATAGATGACGCCGCAAGCGACGGCGAGCATCATCATGACCATGATTTCTTTCATCTTCCAGTGTTGCATTAGATACGTCCTCCTTTGAATGGGGGAGACGCCAAAAAAGACCGCCCTCCGTAAAAAAGAGAGCGGTCCTCAGAAAAACTGCGCGCAGCAGGAGTCATTGGATGTGATCGCTCCACTTTCCTACGCTAGTATGAACTAGATCAGGTTCGAAGGGTCCGAAGTGAATCGTCTCAGCCAATTGGGCTCCCCTAGTGGATATGGTAATAGGTGATACGCTGTTCACTTTAGGCAATCCAGCGTCTGTTGTCAAGACACAAAAAAAACGATACGCCGCAAAGGGCGTATCGTTAAACGACTTATTTATTGTCTTCGTTCTCTTCAGCTGTTTCTTCTGAAGACGTTTCTGTTGCTTCCGCTTCGTTGTCTTCGCCAGCTTCTGCTTGTGCCTCTGCTTCTTCGATTTCTTCAAGATCCTGCTCGAGTGTCGATTCGACGACAGCTGCGACTTGAATATCGCCTTCTGTAACGATGCGGAAATCTTTTTGTTCTGGAAGATCGGCTACAGAAATCGAATCGCCGATTTCGAGGTTCGTGACGTCGACTTCGACGTTCTCTGGTAATTTATCTGGTGTAGCGGCGACTGTTACTTTAAAGAGTGTTTGTGATAGGAAACCACCAACTTTTGCACCGGCTGCTTCGCCAACAAGTACAACGTCTGCTTCGACTTCTGTTTCTTCATCCATTTTCACGGCGATGAATTCAACGTGATCGACTGTTGGTGTGAAGACATCCATATCACGGCGATTGATCAAGACGTTAATATTTTTACCGTCGAGTTTGAGTGAAATCAAGACGTTTTCACCGTTTTCTCGGACGATTTTAAGCAATTCTTTTTCTTCAAATGCGATTGGTGTACTTTCCACTTTGTAACCATACACGACGCCAAGAGCTTTTCCTTCATGACGCAATTGTTTACGGAGTGAGCGTGGACGTACCTCGCGTTTTTCGGCTGTTAAATTAACTGACATGTTCATTTCCCCCTTGAATTTGGTATAGCCCTCAAAAGGTAATGAATGTAGGAGCAGGACGAATCCTGAACAATATGAATCATGCTAAGACAATCGGTTTCAGACTCTCATGAATCTGACGCTTTCGTGACTTTGCATTTCTCTCCCAGGTCATTACGCTGATATTGAGAAACATGTGTGAGTAAGTCACCGGTTTGATGCGGTGCTAATGAGTTTATACCCCTGTGTTTTAAATCCATAAACCTCTTTTTTTATCTTTTTGAAGTCGAAAGACCTCCAAACCGCTTGAAATCAGGGGTTGAGAGGTCTTTCGTTTTTTTCATTCTTTATGATGATTCGTTGATTTTCACGAACTAAAACACGAACGAGACGCTCAATTTGCCGCATCGTCGTCTGTCCCATCGTCGAAATTTGCAGCCACTGATTGTAAACGAGATAGTCGCTTTCGTACTGGACGTGATACCCCTGAATGCGCAGAGCGTCGCCTAAATCAGTTGCGGACGGATGAACGATCGTCAGTATTCCCGGCGCTTGTGCTTCTTGTTGTGCGAGGAGTTGGAATCCAGTTGCGCGGACGGCTTGTTCGAGATAGGTCATCTTGATTGCTGCTTGATTAAGATCGAGGGCATCAAGCGCTGCCTGACAGGCAAGCAACAGGTTCGACGAGCCGGAAAAGGCAACCCCTTCCGCGTAGAGCCCTAAATCCAGATAACGGGGAATACAGAGAGAAGGTAGGACGCGATCTGCGTGACCAATGAACGCAAGACCCGGTAAACCACCAATCGCTTTCCCGGAAACAGTCGTGACGAAAGTGCAGCCAGCGTATGAGAAATGTCCGGTTCCAACAGCGCTGATCGCATCGACGACGAGTGCGGTTCGTTGATCTAACAGCACTTTTACTGCATCAAGATCGTAGAGAACACCTGTTGACGTCTCACAATGCGTCAACCAGATCCAGTTGTATGCCGTTTGCCTCAATTGATGAGCGAGTAGCCCCAAGTCGATCGGGTGACCGGGGGGAAGCGTATGGACATCAAAAGACTTGCCGGCACGTGCCGCATGGTCAATCAAGCGTTGACCGAACTCGCCACCGTTTAGGATCAATCCATGCCCAGTGAGTTGTTGCGCGACAATATCATTGGCAAGCGTACCGCTGCCGACGGCCATCGAGACATGTGGCAAATCCAGCAACTGACACATTCGGCCACGTAAATCTTGATCGAGCTGACGCATCGAGGCCGTCCGGTGTGGACGCGGTGCTTGTTGCGCCGCTTGACGGACCGTCGGCGCAACCTCGACCGGACCGGCTAGAAAATGCAGGGGACGTAAGACATCCGCGATGACGGATCGTTCGTATGTTGCGCGCGACAACAACATCGGTACAAACTGGGCGTCACCACTACCAAGCGTCGCTGCAATCGGTGTGAAGCCGAACCGCGCGTATAGTTTTGCTTCCCGCGTCGTACCACTGATATAGACATGATCAATCGTCTCCCGCTCGAGGTAGACCATTAAAAAGCGCATCAATTGCATGAACGTACGACTATTGCGGTATTCGGGACGAACGCTAAGTAAGCGGATTTCCGCTGGGTCCGTCAGTGTCTCGTCTAGCGTCACGCCCTTTTCCTCAAGCGAAAAGGGACGATGCTTTCGAATGGCGATCATCGCGACGAGTCGATCGTCTTCCTTACCGATCAAGTAAGTGTTCTGATCATGGAATCGATCAATTCGTTTCCGTTCGATGTTCGGTTGATGTTGCGGAATCTCTTCTGTAAAGGTGAGGTAGTTCAATTCATGGATTGCTTCCGCGTCGTCCGCAGTTGCAATGGAAAAGTCGATCATGGAGACGTCCTCCTTATGTAATGGCTGTCTTGTGGAGTGCATCATGAGCCCACAGGACAAGTAGACTTACGGCAACGGTACACAAGATATTGACTGACCCTGCGTCTAAGAAGACGGGTAGTAACGGAAGTAAAACGACCGGAATAAGCCCCGCTTTGACACTATCTTTCGTTACGAGATAAGACAAACCGAGTATGCCTAATCCGGCAAGATATGCCCATGGCGTGATAGCGAAGACGATTCCGGAAAATACAGCGTACCCTTTACCGCCGCGTCGTGGGTGAAACAACGGAAACAAGTGACCGATGAGCACGGCGAGGGCGACCGGATAAAACGTGTCAGTGATCTGCAACGCAAAGACTGTCTTCGCGGCATCAAACAGATAAACGAATAAAAAAGCCGGAAGCCCACCGGCACGATGGGCATTGCGGGCACCGATGTTTCCGGAACCGACCTGTGCCAAATCGGTACGACTAATGTACTTAAAGAGCGTACCACCTAAAATGCTACCGATGAGATAACCAAGCAGGAGATCAAGGATCACCGTTGTTCCTCCTTTGTCGTTACGAGATGAACGAGTTCCTTGACGGTCAAGGCGTCACTGTCTGGAGCCGTCAGGACGGCATCGACCATTTTGGCTTTTCGATCTTGTAATTCCGTCATCTTCTCTTCGATCGTTCCGCGTGTCAGCAATTTGATGACGGTCACGTCAGACTGTTGTCCAAGCCGATGGGCGCGATCGGCTGCCTGTTGTTCGACGGCCGGATTCCACCAGCTGTCAAACAGGATGACGGTATCAGCGGAGGCGAGGTTGAGTCCCGTTCCGCCAGCTTTCAGCGAAATCAAGAAGAGATCGACTTCACCGTCATTGAACCGGTCGCATAACGCGACCCGGTCTTCGAGCGGTGTCTCACCCGTCAATAGGAAGTGGGGGAGGTGACGTTGCGCGAGATCCGAACGAATGCGCTCGAGCATTTGCGTATACTGTGAGAAGATCAAGATCCGTTTTCCGGCTGCTCGTTTTTCTGCAATCAGTGAGAGCAGACGCGTTCGTTTCGTTGCTTCCCCTGTGTACCCCTCGACGAATAATCCCGGATCGTTGCAAATTTGCCGCAACCGCGTTAAGCCCGCCAGTAACTTCAAACGATCTTCACGTTTCGTTTCGTCTAAATGCTGCAGCGTCTCGAGTTGCAATTTGGCGAGATACGACGCATATAATCGTTTTTGATTCGGTCCGAGCTCGACATAATGATGCTCGATCTGCTTCTTTGGTAAGTCCTGTAAGACATCTTTTTTCTCACGCCGTAATAAAAATGGTTGAATGAATTGTTGCATGTCATCAAACGACCATTTCTCAAACGTCGCTAAATCCGGCAGTAATTCCGGAAACAAGACATGGAAGATCGACCAGATATCGCGCGGTCGATTCTCAAGTGGAGTTCCCGTCAAGGCGAACCGGCGTTTTGCTTGCAGATGTCGCAGTTGACTGACCGTTTGTGACTGCGGATTCTTCAAGTGCTGTGCTTCATCAAAGAAAACGACGTCATATACAGGGTGGCGACGGACGTCGGTCCGAAGCGTCGTGTAGGAGACGATCGTCACTGTGTTTTCAGCCAAGTACTTTAGTTCGGAAAGTCGGCTAGTTTGAGATCCCGTCACGACATGAACCGGTCGACCGGGTAAAAAGCGCTTCAGTTCCGCCTCCCAGTTGCGGAGCAGTGATGCCGGTACGACGATCAGTGCACGACTATCCGAAATCGTTGCTACATAACAAATCGCTTGAATTGTCTTTCCAAGCCCCATCTCATCGGCCAAGATGCCGTGACATCCGTGCGCGTCCAAATTCTTCAGAAATTGAATGCCCGTCCGTTGATACGGATAGAGTCGTGACTCTAACGAATTCGGCAAGTCGAGCCGGAATCCTTGTCCGGATTTCAATTCGAACCATTTCTCGAGCAAATCGGCATGGAGATGCAGGATGGAGGCACCGATCAGATGCTTCATGTTCCGGACGGCAGGTAAGACGAGTCGTCCGTCGCGTAAGTCGCGTTCACTCGCTTCCATCTGGGCGAGAACCCGTTGCAACTGCTGAAAGGCCCGTGCCTCTAAAGATACGAACTGTCCGGATTTCAAGCGGTGATAGCGTTTTTGTAAGATGAGCGACTTCAGGACACGTTTCAGCTCGTCTTCCGGAATTCCGTCCATCGAAAAGTTGAACACAAGCCAGTCGAGGCGGTCTGTCACGTCGACTTCGATCCGCGGATGAAAGGGTCCTTTTGGTAACGTCGTTCGGATGGCTTGCGTTGCAAATAACTCCAGTTGACCGAGCGCAACCCGTTCGTCAAGCAGACTCCGCAAAAAAGCATACTGCGCGGCATCACTGGTGATGACATAGTGCGAATTCGATGGTGTCGCTTGGAATTCACTTAAATAGCGTAAGACACTTTGCTCCGTTACTTGATCCCGTCCAGCATAAATCGTCTCGTCGAGTGGATTCAGCTGAATCCCTTGATAATCAAACGACACGCGGACTTCAACTTTCTGAGCCGTTCGATCGAGATGGAGCTTAACGATCGGCGTACCGGAAACGATCCGTTCCTGTAAATCAGGACTGAACGAAACATTGGCAACCCGCTGCAAATACTCCGTCTGTCCAAGCAAACGATCGAAGTAGGGCAGGGACAGTTGATGCTGCTGTTTATCCGTCAATCGTTTGAGCGTCACGACGGGTCCAGTCAGTTCGAAATGAATCGCCACCCGACGATCAGGTGTGAGACTGCGTAAATATTTGCGCGCGCCTGCGTCGTCGACTTGAATTGCCGTAAAAGGGCGGATTTGCGGCGAGAGCGGTGTTGGTGTGCCGTGTGCCTGCACATGATGCATCGCCAGCAAAACAGCGACGATATGCCCACAAAATGACGTATCCATCGCAAGTGACGGACAGTTGCATCCAGCGTCGACACCGTGCGCTTTAACGCGAACGGTGACCGTGAATCGTTCCTCGCCGTCGACGCTCGCTTCGATCAGCTCGTCACCCATCCGGTAATTGTGCAACGTGACCTTACGGGCGGCGACATACTTTTTTCCCCGTCGAAAGGCATAGGCATCAGACATCTGTTTGATTTTGCGTTCACTGAGCCCGTAATTCATGAGATTCCTCCTTTAGTTAACATAATATTATTATCGTTCACCATCAAATAAATCGACGGCGCGTTTTTTCTCGGAATCACCGATATGGGCATAGACTTGTGTCGTTGCGACGGATTCGTGACCAAGTAGCTGCTGGATCGTCAGGACGTCGACCCCACCGGTCGCAAGACGTGTCGCAAACGTATGCCGCAATTTATGCGGTGTAATTTTTTTGCGCTCTAAAAAGGGCAGGACTGGCTTCAGTCGTTCCGTGTGCCGCTGCAAAATATGCTGGACCGCTCGTGGACTGAGTGGTTTCCCGTGTTTTTGGAAGACAGGCACTGCGCCGCTCGTTGGCATCTGATAATGAATCGCGTATTTGCGCAAGGCGATTCGGGCTGGTTTTGCGAGCGGAATCAGTCGTTCTTTGTTACCTTTCCCGATGACGCGGAGCGTGTTTTCGTGGAAATCAACATCGTTCCAGACGAGTTGAGTCATCTCACTGAGACGCATCCCGCTGTAGCCAAGTAATTGAAACAACGTCACGTCGCGGACGCGATCGCGTTCATAATGTGATGCTTCCCGGGCATTCATCTCGACGTTTGACGGTAACAACTGAATCAATTCATCCCATTCGCGTTTTGTCAGATAAACCGGTTCCCGTTTCGCTTGTTTCGGTCGATTGACTTTGGCGACCGGGTTTTCCGACAACTGACCGGTATCGACCAAATAACGAAACAGTGACTGTAACGCTGATAACTTCCGGTTGATGACGCTCGGTGCATTTTGTTTCGTTAAGGCAAGGTATTCGGCGTAGGCTTCGATTCCTGCTGCATCGATCTCGACGAATGCTTCAAGCGGAATATCTCGCGCTGTTACCTCTTCACCTGACGCCGCAGCGACGAATTGAAAGAACGCCTCATAATCGTAGACGTAGCGGCGCATCGTTGCTAATGAGAAATGTTTGGCTGTTAACTGATCTAAATAGGACTGAATGAAGCGTGGCATCCGCTCATAACCGGGAATCGCTGGTGCTGTAGCCGAAACGGTCGTTTTATGTATCGTTTTTCCTAGGTTTTTAAATAAACTCATCCGACAATCACCCCTCTAGTAGTAGTATACCAAACGTTGGTACGTCAGACACTTGTTTGCGTGAAATAGTTATTTCACGCAATGTTAAATTGTCAGACAGGGAGCGCTCAGTTGCATCGACAAGGTGATAGACGGGTCGTTGGTCAACTCGATGCACGTGATAATTTAACTTATTTTTAGAGGTTTAAGGGTTGTAGAGTCTATTTAATAACAATAATAGTATTATGTCACCTAAATCACTAAAAAAGAATGAATAGTCAATTTCGCTCTCAGTTGCATCGAGAAGACGTCTGATGGGTCATTGGTCGACTCATTTGATTTCAAGACGATTTCTGAAAAACGACGAAAACGTGCTCGATTTCGCATACTTCATCTTGGTTCGGGTATAGAGTGTTAGGTAAGAGTTATTTTCATAAGGGGGAGTTCTAAATGATTACCGATCAAGAAGCACGTCAGTATTTGAAGGATGCAAAACGCATTGCCGTCGTCGGTGTCTCAAGTGATTCTGGGAAGACGGCGAACTGGATTGCTGACTACTTGGTTCAACACGGGTACGAAGTCATTCCGGTCAATCCAACGTTAAACGAGTGGAACGGTCAAAAAGTCTATCCAAGTGTTGCAAGCATTCCAGGACACATCGATATCGTTGACGTTTTCCGTCGGTCTGAGTTTTTGGCGGATGTCGCGAAAGATGCTGTCGCTCACGGTGACGTCGGGATGATTTGGAATCAACTGGGTCTCTCAAGTGTCGAAGCAGAGAGCCTGGCGCTCGGCGCTGGCATTCCATATATTGAGAATCGTTGCATCAAAATCGAGCATCAATACCTGTGAATCATCGCACGACTTTAGGCATCTTCACCCGTTCGTGAAGGTGTCTTTTTTCATGCCCATTACAGGTTATGCTTGTCAGGAAGCAAGAAGATGCCTACAATTAGAGACAGACTACTTGAAATAACGAACGAACGTTTGTAAAAACGACGTCGTAATTTTGAATTTTGAGGTGAAATGAATGGCGACAGACTTAAATAACTACAATGATGATGCCATACAGGTGCTCGAAGGACTCGAAGCAGTCCGGAAGCGCCCTGGTATGTATATCGGTTCTACCGATCACCGTGGACTTCACCATCTCGTCTACGAGATCGTTGATAACGCGATCGATGAAGCACTCGCAGGATTCGGGGAACAAATTGATGTCACGATCCATAAAGATAATGCGATCACGGTCCGTGACCATGGACGTGGGATGCCGACGGGGATGCACGCATCGGGAAAACCGACTGCTGAAGTCATCTTCACGGTCCTTCACGCCGGTGGTAAGTTCGGTCAAGGTGGATATAAGACGTCCGGTGGCTTACACGGCGTCGGGGCGTCGGTCGTTAACGCCTTATCAACGGATTTGAAAGTAACGATCTTCCGTGACGGGAAACAATATGAGCAAACGTTTGAAAACGGCGGGATTCCGAAGACGACGTTGCTTGAAACGGGTACGACGCGTCAAAAAGGAACGAGCGTCTACTTTAAACCAGATGGCTCGATCTTCAGTACGTTGACATACAACTACGATACGCTTGCGGAACGCTTACGCGAATCAGCCTTCTTGCTAAAAGGTCTGAAGATTACGTTGACGGACGAACGGTCCGACAAACAGGACATCTTCCAGTACCAAGACGGTGTCAGCGAATTCGTTCAGTACTTGAACGATGATAAAGATACGCTTCATCCGACAGTTGCATTCGAAGGAACGGAAAATGAGATCGAAGTCGATATCGCCTTCCAGTTCACGGATGCGTACTCGGAAAACGTCCTTTCGTTCGTCAACAACGTCCGGACACGCGACGGCGGCACACATGAAGTCGGGGCAAAAACAGCAATGACACGGGTCATGAATGAATATGCCCGGAAAAACACGCTTTTGAAGGAAAAGGATAAGAACCTTGACGGAAATGATATCCGCGAAGGGTTGACGATGATCGTCTCGATCCGGATCCCAGAAGAATTCCTCCAGTTCGAAGGACAAACGAAGTCGAAACTCGGCTCACCGGAAGCGCGGACGAGCTGTGACGCTGTCATCAGTCGTCGTCTCTCGACATACTTGGAGGAAAACCCGCAAACGGCGACGCTGTTAATCAAAAAAGCAATTCGCGCTGCGCAAGCCCGGGAAGCGGCACGGAAAGCGCGCGAAGAAGCACGAAACGGGAAAAAGAAAAAACGTTCGAGCATCTTGAACGGAAAACTGACGCCTGCGGCTTCAAAAAACGCGGACAAGAATGAATTGTTCCTCGTCGAGGGTGATTCTGCAGGTGGTTCTGCGAAACAAGGACGAAACCGGACGTTTCAAGCAATCCTTCCACTTCGTGGGAAGGTCTTGAACACAGAGAAAGCGAAACTTGCCGATATCATGAAGAATGAAGAGATCAACACGATCATTCACGCGATTGGCGGCGGTGTCGGAGCTGATTTCGACTTGTCAGATTGTAATTTCGATAAAGTCATCATCATGACCGATGCCGATACCGATGGCGCGCATATCCAAGTCTTATTGCTGACTTTCTTCTTCCGCTACATGCGTCCGTTGATCGACGCTGGGAAGGTCTTCGTTGCCTTACCACCGCTCTATCGTGTCTCAAAAGGGAAAGGCAAATCGGAGAAGTTCGAATACGTCTGGGACGAAGAGACGCTTAAGAAAACGACGAAGAAGTTCGGTAAAGGTTATATGATCCAGCGTTACAAAGGACTTGGGGAGATGAACGCACCGCAGCTCTGGGAAACGACGATGGATCCCGAGACACGGACGTTGATTCGGGTTACGATCGACGATGCTGCCGTAGCGGAAAAACGCGTCTCTGTCCTGATGGGAGATAACGTCGGACACCGCCGGACGTGGATCGAGGACAATGTCGCCTTCGGTCTCGCAGAAGACCTCTCGATCATCGAGAATGAGCACGTGACGAAAGAGAGTGTGAACGAACATGTCTAATCTACAAAACATCCTGAACCTGTCGCTCGAGCAAGTCGTCGGCGACCGGTTTGGTCGTTATTCGAAATATATCATTCAAGATCGTGCCTTACCGGATGCCCGAGATGGTCTGAAACCGGTTCAACGCCGGATCTTGTATGCGATGCATACGGAAGGCAACCTGTTCGACCGTGCTTACCGAAAATCGGCGAAGACGGTCGGCGTCGTCATCGGTAACTACCACCCGCATGGTGACTCATCGGTCTATGAAGCAATGGTCCGCTTGAGCCAAGAGTGGAAACTCCGCTATCCGTTGATCGATATGCAAGGAAACAATGGATCAATCGACGGCGATAGTGCGGCAGCGATGCGGTATACGGAAGCCCGTCTGTCGAAAGTCTCAAGTCTCATTCTTGACGGAATCAACAAACAGACCGTTGATTACACGCTCAACTTCGATGATACGACGGAGGAACCGCTCGTCTTACCATCACTACTGCCGAACCTGCTGATGAACGGTTCGACGGGGATCTCCGCTGGTTACGCGACCGAGATTCCACCGCATCACGCGGGAGAAGTCCTCGATGCTGCGATCGGTCGGATCTCAGGGACGGTCCAGAACGTCGATGACTTATTGACGCACATGCAAGGTCCTGATTTCCCGACTGGTGGTGTCGTCCAAGGGCTTGACGGCATCAAGAAGGCGTTCGAGACAGGACGCGGGAAAGTCATCATCCGCTCGCGCTCAACGATCGAGACACTGCGGGGCGGTCGCCAGCAAATCGTCATCACGGAGCTCCCGTATGAGGTCAATAAAGCGAATCTCGTTAAACGGATGGAAGAACTCCGTCTTGATAAAAAGGTCGAAGGTGTCGCTGAAGTCCGTGATGAGACCGACCGCGACGGCTTACGGGTCGTCATCGAGTTGAAGAAGGAAGCGGACGCAGAAGGTGTCTTACACTTCTACCTCAAACAGACTGACTTACAAATTGCCTATAACTACAACATGGTCGCGATCCACGAGCGGACACCGCGGCAAATGGGCGTCTTGACGCTCCTTGATGCGTATCTCGCACACGTCAAGGAAGTCGTCATCCGTCGGACGGCGTTTGATCTTGAGCAAGCGAAACGCCGCCAGGAAGTCGTCTCCGCCTTGATGACAGCGATCTCTGTCCTCGATGAGACACTTGCCTTGATCCGTTCTGCATCGAATAAAGCAGATGCGAAGGAGAAGCTGATCGCGCGCTTCAACTTCACGGACCGTCAAGCGGAAGCCGTCGTCATGCTTCAACTCTACCGGTTAACGAATACCGATATCGTCGAGTTGCAGGAAGAAGCAGCGAAACTCGAGAAGGAGATCGCTCGTCTTGAGAAGATCCTCAACGATGAAAAGACACGTAATCGTCTCATCGTCAAGGAATTGACGGTCTTGAAAGAACAAGTTGCGGACAAACGTCGCTCAACGATCGAAGCGGAAGTTGAAGAACTGAAGCTGAAGACGGAAGTCATGATCGCTGTCGAGGAAACGATGGTCTTCCTGTCGAAGAACGGTTACGTCAAACGTTCATCACTCCGTTCATTCGGTGCCTCGAACGACTTGCCGGACTTGAAGGAACAGGATCGTCCGTTGCTCCAAGGGCAAGCGATGACGACCGATCACTTGATCGTCTGGACCGTTCGCGGAAACTACTTGCTGATTCCGGTCCACCAATTGCCGGATACGAAATGGAAAGATGGCGGTCAACACGTCGCAAACCTCGTCCCTCTCGAACCGGGTGACCGGGTTCTTTCAGCGGATCTCGTCCGCTCGTTCGATGAAGCTCACCACTGCTTGTTCGTTACCCGTCAAGGGATGGTCAAACGCTCGAAACTGAGTGATTACAATGCACAGCGGAAGTCAAAACCACTCCAAGGCGTCCGTCTGAAGGCAGATGACGAAGTCTTGTACGCTCAGGTCTCGACGGGTCAAACGGACCTGTTCCTTGCGACACAGAACGGTTTCGGACTCTGGTTCACGGAAGATGACGTCCCGGTCGTCGGTGTCCGGGCCGCTGGTGTCAAGGCGATCAACCTGAAGGATCAGGACGTCGTCGCGGGTGCGATCGGCTTCAAGGAAGCGCCGCAGATCGTTCTTTTGACGCAACGGGGTGCCTTGAAGAAGATGCGTCTCGCGGATCAGTTCCAAGTCTCGAGCCGTGCGCTACGTGGCTTACAGTTACTGCGTGATTTGAAATCAAAACCACACCGGGTCGCAGCATTGATCGATGTCACGCAAGCAAAGGAATTAGTTCTCAGCGGGAAAGAGCAGGAGAAAACGATCCAAATCGGTTCGTTATCGTTCCTCGACCGCTTATCGAACGGTTCATTCGCCTATGATGAAGAGAAATTCGGTCCATTGCTCGACTGGTATACACGATGAGATAAGGCTCCTCCGGATAACGGGGGAGCTTTTTTAGATTTAGCAGGGCAGGAGAGGGGATTTTGAGACAAATGCTCGGAATTTTGAGATTTATCGCGAGAAATATCGTTTACAAATTGAAACACTGACCAATAACGGCTACAATAGAAGAAATAGTCAGGTCACGATTCGTCACGAACAAGCGTCGGGTCACGCGTCTCCGCAGCTTTGCTTATAGCGTCAATTGATCAAGCAGCTACGGGACCGTCCCTTTAGCTGCTTGTTGTGCAATCTGCCGACCTTGGAGAGGTGATGAAGATGAAATTCAGACGTCGCGAAAAAGTAGCAATCTATATCACTCGGGAAAAACCTAACGGATGGGAACTACTTGTTTTTCATCCACAATCGGCTCCTGAGAGTGATTGGCAGATTCCTGCAGGTACGATCGAAGATGCTGAAATCGCAAAAGAAGCGGCTGTCCGTGAGACGCTTGAGGAAAGTGGTCTCTCGTTAACATCCGTCCAGTACATCGGCGAAGAAGAGATGCGCTATCCGGAGCGAATGCGGGTGCATTACACGTATTTCTATCATGCGCACATCGAATGCCAAGAGAACCGCTGGACGCACTGTGTTGCTGGTGACGGTCAGGATTGCGGTGATTTCTTTGATTTTGCGTGGTTGCCGCTTGAACGGATCACGCAACTCGAACGCCGCCATCATATATTCTTGGATCGTTTGATTCATCGATTGGAACGAACACGTCCGTATGATTGTCGAAAACACGGTTAACCCCGTGTTTTTTTATTTTGTCTCACTATCTTAAGTTTACCTTTATTATGAGACGAATTCTCATAACTATTGATAATATATGTTATGTTAACTTGAATAAAAAAATGATATTTTAGTCAGATCCATTTATCCCCCTGCCATTTAAAAATCGGTCTATCGTCCTGTTGGTCTTCCTCCTTATTCTTTGTTACTCTAATAACAGTAACACTGCAAATGTTACCTTTTTAACGGTAACAAATTAAATGTTTCCATGATTGCGGTAACAAATGAACAGGAGGAATCGTCATGCAAGCTGTTGCTTTGTCGTTTGATGTCAAAGGCTCCCGCGATTATCCGAGCAAAGAAGCATTACTTCAAGGGCTTCGTGTACTCGCGAACGATCTGAATACAGCATTTCCATTGAGTATCGTTCCGTTTCAAATCAAATCCGGCGATAGTTTACTAGCGGTATTCGCAGATTATCCGGTTAGTTATCCGGTCATTCTGCACTTATTGAATCAAGAATTGCCAGGTTACATCGGGATTGGATTTGGTCAATATGAGACGATTTCGACGACGCGGGCTGAAGAAGCCAATGGTAGTGCAATCATTCATGCCTTTGAAGCACAGAAACTGGCGAAGACGCTTCCATCGCGGATTGCTTTTGCTGGACCGCCCTACTTACCGACCGCCCTGCTGAACGGTTATCTCGAGATGCTGTATCCGGCTTACTTCGGGAAGACGGACCGTCAGATTGAACTGCACCGGTTGATGGATCGATATCCAGATGATACGTATGAGGAGATCGGACTGAAGATGGGCTTCAAGGAACAAGATGCCCGCGTAAATGTCGCAAAACTCGTCTCCCGCTCGCAACGTAAGCAACGGAAGCGACTTGAAGCTGCCTTGACCCAGGCACTGGAGCAATTCCAAGTCTGGGAGGCGATTCGGTGACCGTCTTACTTAGTCTTTTACTTGTCCATCTACTTGCTGATTTTCCATTACAGACGAAACGAATGGCGCAATTGAAACATCGACACCAACGAATCTTACTCCAACATCTTGCCGTTCATGCGGCTCTGATGCTACTTGTGCTTGCGTTCTTCGTCATCCAAGGGGAATTGACCATCGACATCGCCGGATGGCTTGGAGGCAGCATTCTCGTGTTTCACGCCCTACTCGATGCTTCCCCGCTCAAACGCCGCGTCAAACAAGCAGTAGCGTACTGGATCGATCAAGCGTTACATATCGCTGCCATCATCGCCTTGACATGGGTGTTCGTTTCGATCGATTGGTCGTTGTCGTTCTCGCGACCGGAGCAGATCCTGTGGATTCTTTGCTTTAGTTTAGTGACGACGGAGTTACTCGGTCACGGAATCGCCTTGATGCTCGCACCATTCGCCCCGCGATTGATTGAAGCACATTTCGAGCGGAAAGTGACACGCAAAGAGCAATTAGATGGCATCTCGCGGACCGTCACGCACGAAGTCGAAGATTCTGCACGCAGTTATACGACGGAATTAAGCGGGATCGGACGTTATATCGGTCTCGTCGAACGCGCAATCATCACCCTGCTCGTTGTCACGAATGCAACTGGAGCCATTGGCTTCATCATTGCCTTGAAGGCACTGGCTCGTTTTAAACAGTTTGAAGATCGCCGCTTTGCGGAATATTACATCATCGGGAGCTTGCTCAGTATCTTAGGAGCGATTTTATGTGGACTGGCGATCCGTGTCGCTTTGTAAACGATGAATGAAAGTGAGGGAGACGGTTTAGGTTTAATCCGTCGTACGGCATATGAAACAAATTGGATTAGTCAGGCATCACCGGGTGACGGAAGGATATCCGACGAAAGGCTGGATTAGCGCTAGCGATATTGAAAAATGGATTGAACGGTATGATACGTCAGAGATCGATATTCAACCGGTCGAGCTCGGTCAGATTGACTGGACAGTCTGTTATGCCAGTAGCATGCCGCGTGCCGTCCAGACGGCGCAAAGCGTTTATGATCAAGAAATCATCGTGACGGATCTGCTGCGTGAAGTGCCGTTTCCGACGATTCGGTCGAATCTCCGATTACCGTTCCTCGGCTGGGCGGTTCTCGGTCGATTCGCAGCCCCGTTCAGTAAACGAATACAAGCCGAAATCAAGGATGCGAATGAACGGATTGAAGTGCTCTTAAATCAATTAATGTTCGAAGACGACGAACGGGTTCTACTCGTCGGTCACGGCGGCATGATGATCCTGATGCGCGCTGCCTTAAAACGACGCGGTTACAGCGGACCACGGTTCGGTCATCCGCGCAATGGCATGCTGTATCTGTTCGAGAAAGAGGAACCGACATGTTGAAATGGGGATCAACGATTCTATTAGCACTCTGTTTAATCGTCATCTTCTATACGACACGGGACGAAGCACCCCCTGCCCCGACGGCAGGACAGATGGAGATCTATGGTTTTGACGTCGGTCAAGGAGATAGTACGTTCATCCGAACGAAGGAAGATGCGATCTTGATTGATGGTGGGAATAACGGCAAAGGCGAAGATGTCGTCCGCTACCTGCAAAAATTGGGTATCAAACGCTTAACAGCGGTCATTGCGACACATCCGGACGCCGATCATATCGGTGGACTCGATACCGTCCTCGATGCCTTTCCAGTCGACAGCGTCTATGCCCCGCGAGTCACGCATACGACGGAGACGTATCGCGATTTCCTCCTTGCCGTCAAACGCGAAGGGGTGACGATCAAGTCAGTTAAGGCAGGTCTTAAAATACCGAGTGAAGCCGCACGCTTTACGTTCCTTGCTCCTCTAACAGACGGGACACAGGATCTTAACAGCTGGAGTGCCGTCCTCCGGGTCGAACATGGACAAGACCGCTTCCTCTTCATGGGCGACGCGCCGATCCGAACGGAACGACAATTACTCGAGTCAAACGCCGATGTACGTGCTGATGTCTTAAAGCTTGGACATCACGGGGCAGACACATCGTCCTCCCTGCCCTTCCTACAAGCTGTATCACCAAAACGTGCCTTGATCTCAGCCGGAAAGGACAATGCCTATCGTCATCCACGTCCTTCCGTCTTACAAGAACTGAAGGCAGAACGGATTACGATTGACCGAACCGATCAAAGTGGAACGATTCAGTATATCTCGACTGGTGACGGTATCAAGGAATCAAACCGGCCTGATTTACGACCGGAATAACGAGACGCGGAGGTGTATCAGATGCGATTGACCGTAGCTGATTTTGAAGATGATCTAGCAATTTGTGAGACCGACGACCGTGAGACGATCACGTTACCGAAAAGTCGTTTACCGCGCCAAGCGACGATTGGCGACCGACTCGATTGGAGCGGACGCTCGATTCGAATCTTACGCGATGAGACGAACGTGCGTAAAAAAGAGATCACCGAGCTGATGGATGATCTCTTTGAAGAATGATGGGATTCCCTCGGTGCGCTGAGGGAGTCTTTTTTAATCAAGTAGACTGATGATGAGTCCAGTGAGGATGCTTGCTGTGAATAAGAAACCAAGCGTATACGTAAGCAAACGTAATCCGATTGGGAGTCGACGGATCGCGGAAAAGGCACGACGATTCGGGGGACCTCCGGAAACGATGCGTTGGTAATCATCGAGCGGACTATGGACGACGTCATGTTGAACGACTGGAGTGGTATCGGATTCCGTAGTGTATGGTTTCATGAGTCCATTCCTCCTTATCTTAGCAACCCTAAATACATTATTCGATCAATGACTTCCTAATCCTGTTTCAATGTTTTTGATATTTCACGAAACTTTTGGATGAAAATGGTAGTATAAAAGGTAGACGTATTTCTTTATGCGTGATTCCTGGAAAATCACTAGCAGTTTTTTCTGAATTTTCGTACACTTTAGAAATACGATGTATCTTAAAGGGGGAATCATCCATGTTTCAAACGTTACGGACATCACTCAAACAATCTGTCCTTGGTCAGGACGATGTGATTGATCATTTATTGATGGGCTTGCTCGCGGAAGGCCATGTGTTGCTCGAAGACCGTCCGGGGACCGGTAAGACGACACTAGCAAAAGCGCTGGCGCAGACACTCGAAGCGAAGTTCTCACGTATTCAATGTACAGCGGATACGTTACCTACTGATCTACTTGGGATGGAGCTGTTCAACCCGCTGACAGGATCGTTTGAACAACGGTTTGGTCCGCTATTCGCGAATATCGTCCTCGTCGATGAAATTAACCGGACGACGCCACGAACACAATCAGCATTGCTCGAGGCAATGGCGGAAGGACAAGTGACGATCGGCGATATGTCTTATACGTTACCGCAACACTTTCTTGTCATCGCGACACAAAATCCGTTTGATGGACACGGTACATTCCCGCTGCCGCATGCCCAACTCGACCGTTTCTTGTTCAAGTTGTCGTTCGCTCCGCTGACACGTCAGGCGGAGAAGGCATTATTACGTGGAGCGCACTTAACAGCAGCCGAACTACAGATTCCGCTCGAACAACTCAATGACTGGAAAGAGGAAGTCGTCGCCGTCTCGATCGAAGACAGCGTCGAAAACTACTTACTCGATGTCTGTGATGCACTCCGCGCCCATCGTGACGTTGAGATCGGGCCGAGTCCACGAGCGACACTCGCACTCTTAAAAGCAGCAAAAGCACGCGCTTGGATGCAGGAGCGGACGTACGTCACACCAGAGGACGTCAAACACTTAGCGACACCACTTCTCGCTCACCGACTCGTCCTGACACTCGAAGCGACGTTGAAGTTGTCGAACGAACGTCTCGTCCAGCAGGTTCTCGATTCACTCACCGTTCCGACTGAGGTGTAATCATGCAATTGATCACACCAAAGGCTTTTAACCTCATCATTCTCACCATGACGGGCGCGAGCGGGATCATCGTCGGACTCTATGGTCCTGTTTGGATGGCGGCTTTGTTATTCGCCTATACGATATATGGCTGGGTGATGCCGTATTATCTTGAATACGTCGCGAAACGGATTCACATCCGTCTCCTTGAGACAGTCCGTGCCTTCCGGGAAGAAGCGATCCAAATTCCGTTCGAACTGACGAATCCGACGAAGTTACCGCTCGGCCGGATTACGATCTCCGGATTACTCGGGGATCAAATCAAGCTTCCTGACGCGAGTAGTCAGTTTTGGCGTCAACACATGTACGTTGGTAAACAGACGATCGTTCCGTTTTCAATCGATGTCATTGCCGCCCACCGGGGAACGATTCGCATTCAATCGTTTGACATCATGATCTCGGACCCGTTCCATCTCATGACGATCTATATCACGCTCGACATCCAGGAGTTGGGTCACGTCTTCCCTGACTTCGCACCAGCGTCCGTCGAGTGGAACGAGCGGATGATTCCGGGTGAGACGATTGATCGTTCGAGTCCGTTTTCGGATCGTTCGAGTTTTCATTCAGTCGTTCCCTATTCCGGAGACGCGAAATCGATCTATTGGTCTGCCTATGCAAAGACAAACGAACTGTATTCGTATCAATATGATCGGAAACGTAATCATGATTATGCCGTGATCGTCGATGGTCTGTCAGCAGACGGGCTCGCCCTCCGCTCTGACTTCGAGAAACTCTTATCGCGTGCCGCAACAATCATCCGCGAACTCGAAAAACAAGGCGCTTCCTACAGTCTTTGGATCTCGATGGTCAATCGAACGGGTCAGTGGTATCATGTCCCGTCCGGTACGGGGAAACATCAGTTCCTGCGGACGATGGAATGTCTTGCCCGGATCTCGGAATATGACTTACCACTCGAGCGCCGCTATTTCACGAAACGCTTACAACGGAGCGTTCCGTCAACGACGGCAGAGATCCATCTCGGTCATCGGCAGAAAGGGGTGAGCGCATGATTCTCTGGTGGATTTTCCTAGCGAGTCTGTTACCCGTTCCGTTCTATCTAGCACTCGTTTTCCCGGCACTTGCCTTCGTGCCGCACCGCTCGCTTCGGATTGGACTGCAGCTACTCGCAGCGGGATTACTGTTCATTCTATCTCCGGTTGCTTGTATTTTAGCTCTTATCTTCGTCGCCTGGACCGCATTTCTTGATACGGTCGAGTCAGCTTGGCGTTACGCCGCAAGTGGACTGATCGTCGGTGGCGTGATGATTCTATTCCCAGGTGTGACTCCACCGCTTGGTGCCTTTTTGCTCCTCTTCCTTGTCGTCGCGTATCCATTCGTCGTCACCTATATGACAGAATGGCGACGTATCTTCTCAACAGTTGGTCTGATGCTGACGTTAGGGCTCCTTTTAGCCGGTCTTTTTCGATTGACGAAGGAAGTACTCGTAGGATCCGTGACGAATTCGATCCGACCGCTGTTTGAAGCATTTGGCTCCCTCTTCCTTTGGACGGAGCCACTCGGACGAAAAGCGGACAACATGACGAACCGCGCGATGGGACTTGAAAACATCAAAAGCGTGGAAGACGTCAAACAAGCAACGGTCCAAGCGGGAACGTCACATTGGATTTGGATCGTGACGGCAATCGTGACTGTATTGTTCGTTGCAATCACGCTGTACGTCATCCGGAAGCGAAAAGTCATTCCGATTGAAATGGAACAGACTGTCAAACGTTCCAAACAGATACGAACGCATGCTCCAAAACGTTATAGTCATCACCCGCTGCTGAAGATTGCTTCGCAACTTGAACAAGCCTTCCCAAGACGTCATGAGGAGACGACGCTTGAGTGGTTGATGCGGATTGAGTTCCCGGATGCGTCATCCAATGCGCGTTTAATCGACGGGATTGAATTCAGTACAAGCGAACCCGCCTATGATATCCAAACGTTCCGGCGTCAAGTACGCGAACAAATCGAACGTTAACAAAAAGCCTTTGCTCGTGGAGCAAGGGCTTTTTGTCGCATTAAGTGCGCATCAATTGATTGCGTAGTGTCGTCGCAAGTCACCAGTCGCAGAGATGGTTTGATCCACCATCGTGCCACCACAACATGTCAATATCCGGGAAATCGTCTTAGCGCCAACAAAACATTTCGATGGACGAAAAACAGACCGAAGCGAAAAGAAATGAGTACACTTTCGGTCTAGTTTCCTTCAAGCGTTAATTTTCCAGGTGGCTCTGTTCAATTGTTTGAAAAATCGATTGATAGATCCTCAGTTGCTCCGAACGATTCGGTCGTTCGATCCCCTCTCCGAACAACCAGGTCGTCTCTTGCGTATCGTCATAGAGCATACCAGCTGCAAACGTCGGATTCGGCACCGAGATGCTTCCCTCATATGAGAGACTCGGATCAAGAAACGGTTCGATGGATTTTTGAGAGCCGATGAAGAAAAATGGAATATGTGCTTTCCGGTAGACGGAGGCATAGTCACGTCCTGCTGCCTTATGTAAGTACTCCGGCATGATCATGACGGCGTCATATTGACGTAAATCTCCTTTGATTTCCTGCAGATCAATTGAGTGGAAGTCCGGAGATTGTGTAAGAACTGGAGCCGTTCCGACGACAGCGATGGTGAGATCGATGGTACTAGCTTTTGGCGTCAACGTCGATTTTTTCAACATACACACGGTAAGCAGTAGACTGAGTGCAAGTAAAGTCATGACGGTTCTTTGTCTCATCTGTCCCTCCATGATTTCCTGATATTAGGTCTTTCACCTAGTTTCTTTATACCATAAAAATGTGTGGAGTTATGTTTTCGAACAATAGGGAAATCACAAGAATAAAGTGTCAACGGAATCCGATAAAAAAAGACTCCCTAGTTGGAGTCTTCTTACTTTTCAGCATCGATTTTTGAAGCCTTACGCGCAATGACGACAATAAAGACGATGGCACCGACAGGAATCACGAGCGGCATCCAGTCGAGGATATACTGTGCGTTCATCGTATCCCCCCTTACCTAGCAAGCTATAAGCGTAGCATATGCCAATTGCTTAGGAGTTGCAAGTCACAGTCGGGGTAGAAGCGCGTAGGCAACTGAATAATAGATCAAAACACTTGTTGAAAGCATATACCCGATGAATAAAAGGGGGGTAAATTTAGGTTTCATGCGCCGTTCGATCAAACGTAGCGATCCGATGGTGACAACAAGAGCGATAACCGGACTGAATCCGAACGCGACGATGTCGAGTGATGTCATGACATCTTCTGGTAACACGAAATGAAAGACAAAAAGTGAGAATAAGTACCAAGATGTATAGGATAAACAAACGAAGAACAGGAAAGCACCTAATTTCCGCATCCCGTTTGATCGGCTTTTTTCCATCTGTTGCATGTCGTTCCTCCTACATAAGTATCAGATACCTATAATAGTAACTGGAACTATTCGCTTAAAATATTCAAATATGAATATCCGACAAAAAACGACATTTTTTTATTCAATAATTAAAAAAGCAAGATCCATGGTCAAATGAACCTTGCTTTACCTCTTAAAGAGCAGGTGTTTCGACTTGGTACATCGTCGCAAGACCCGCTACTTTATTCTTGAATGCCTCTCGGCGTTCGACAGGTGCGATGATTTCTGCTTGGTTGCCGAACTGGATCAGCCACATCATGAAGCCGTCAGAAAAGAGCGCATCGACCTTAACCTCGAACCAGAGGTCATCGAGACGACGACAACGGATATCGGTCCCGAACCGGTCAACGACGGTCGGCATCAGACTCTCCTGGAATTTAAGCGTCAATTGCTCGTTCTCTCCTCCATACATGTTGAACATATTACTTAAGTAACTTGGCTCGACATAGACCGGTTCTTCCATCGGTTCGAATGCTTTACAATCAACGATTCGATCGACCCGATACGTTCGAACCTCTTTGATCCGTTCGTCTCTTCCGATCAAATAGTAATTTCCGTTATCCATCAATAGATGTGCTGGTGAAACGAGATAATGCTCGCCATCCTTGCGTAACTCGAACTTTCGCGTCCGTTCGTTGAATTTCCCTTGGTACTGGAAGCTGATGACGAAACCTTCACTGATTGCTTTCTGAATCGTATCGATTGAGCGGGACGTCATCCCTTTTGGTTTTTTGACAGTATGTAGGACCGGCTGAAGTGACTCCGCCATCTTATCACTCGTCAGGGATTGAAGCGTCTTGACGAGAGCTGTTGTCTCACTTTCCGAGATGAACTTCGCACTAGCGATGGCATCGACGAGCAATCGGAGCTGATGATGTTCAAAAGGACGACTGACGAGATGATACGGAATGGCAAGTCCATTCTTCGTCTCTTCCGCCACGACGTCGAAGCCTGATTTAGCAAGTGCTGCAATATCATCCTTTAACGATTTTCGGGATAGCTTCTCGATTAAGCCTCGTTTTGAGAGTTCCATGCTTAATTCCTCAAGCGTCAACGTATGATCTTCATCCGACTGACGTTCGAAGATTTCTCGTACAGCAAGTAAGCGGTCACGGTTTGTTAATTTTTCGTTTGACACTACGCATCCTCATTTCCTAAGTCACAATGGTTTGGTTATACTTTACAGTATACATGAAAAAGAAAATTAGATTAACAATAAAATGGTAAATATTAAGAGATAGGAGAATTTGGATGCATTGTATCGCAGAATGGAACGGTCAGCGCTTTGATTACCGGGATAGCGGAAGCGGTCCCGTCATTCTTTTAATTCATGGGACGCAGTCGGATTATCGGGAAATCTACCATGTCGAGAAATTGATTGCTGCAGGGTATCGTGTCATCGTACCATCGCGTCCGGGGTATGGGCGAACACCACTTCAACTCGCAGATAATCCAGAGGCGCTCGCGACATTTTACGCCGGGTGGCTCGCATCCCGTCAAATCGAACACTATACCGTTTACGGCATCTCAGCCGGAGGACCGACGGCGATCGCCCTTGCCGGATTGGATACGGGCGTTCATGCCCTCGTCTTAGCATGTGCGATGACGCATCGGATTTCACTTCCTTATCATCGCCTACTCATCCAACCGGTCTTGCAGCGTCCCTTGCAGTTCATTCAATGGGGGATTTGGGCGTATGTGAAGGATAAAATTCGGAAGTTTCCTGAAGAAGCGGCCGTCCGGATGGTCGAGATGACGAGTCTCTTACCACGCGAAACAATCCGTACTCACATCAGTGAGACGGATGCTTCGTTGTTATATGAGGTCGGTCTTCAAAATGGTCCAGGACGGGGTGTGTTATTCGATATCACGCAAGACTTAGGACAAGAGCGACTCGAAGCCGTCACGTGTCCGGTTTTGATCGTCCATTCAAAGTCAGACCGTGCTGTTCCGTTCGAACACGCGGAATACGCTCGACGAAGTATTCCGCATGCACAGTTCATCGAATCGAAGAGCCCCGGTCATCTCATTTGGATTGGTCCATCCGCACGTCGGGATGAACGCATGATTGAACGCTTCATCGCTTTCAATCAGATGACTTGAAGCCGAAGCCGCATCTTCAACTTCTCGTCGTCCTCTTCGATCGCAACCAGTCCCCGGTTCTTCAGTTCACCGATCGCACGACGTGTTCGATCTTGATTGAGGCGGGCACAGCGGGCGATCTCGGCGATCCCCATTCGGCACGATAATTGATTGGCCTTGATTTTTGATGAAGGCTTCGCGACGGAACGTTGTAAAAGTCGCCAAAAGACGTGTCGGGCATCTTCTGACAAGGCGTAGGCGTTCTTCTCGATCACCGGTGGCATATAGCGGACATCTTCTCGAATTCGGCGAATCAGATAAAGACTGAGCCATTCTTCGAGTTCCGCTAGAATGCGTGAGAATTCGAACCACCAGAGCTGCTCGAGTACCTCTTCTTCTTTCGTCGCCAGTTGCCAATTAGCAGGAATCTCATCAAACTCTTCCTCGAGCCAATCTTCGTAATCGAGAGCCGTCTCATATAAGACTTGTGACGGAACCTGTTCGAGCGACGTCCGATGTTTATAGATATCAAAGCTCATCCGCCGAAAATGTTCGACGGATGCAGCCACTTGGCTCAAATGAATCAATTGTTTCGTAATCAGCCGCGCCAGTCCATCCATTTCGAGGTGGATGGCATATAAGTGTTTTTCTAGCGCAATGAGCGTACTTCTCTCCATTCGACTGTTCCTCCCCCATTTGTTTTTTCGTCTTCTTGTCTTTTTCCGCAAAACCCTTATTCAAAACCAATTGTGAGCATATCGGTGTATTGACAGTGAAGTTTGGAATAGAATAAAACAATCGAATTCAAAAGGAGATGCACGATATGTATACGATTTATGGTAGCTCACGTAAAGGAAACAGTGAATGGCTCGGTGAACAAGCGTTGAAAGGCATCCCTCATGTGGCTGTCGATTTGGCGAACGTCTCGATTCAGCCGATTGAAGACCGCCGTCATCATGGTGGCTTTTTGCCGATCGGTGATGATTATCGCCGAATCGTCGAAGCGATGCTTAAACACGATGACATCCTGTTCATCACACCGATTTACTGGTACTCGATGTCGACGAAGATGAAATTATTCATCGACCGATTCAGCGAGTCACTTCGCGACGAAGAGCTCGACTTCAAAAGCCGAATGGCAGGGAAACGATTCCACTTGATTGCCGTCGGTGGAGACGATCCGCGCATCAAAGGACAGGCACTCGTCACGCAGTTCAAGCATATCGCGTCGTTCCTCGGTGCGACGCTTGAGACAACGATTCTTGCCGAAGGGAATGCACCGGGTGAGGTCGAACACGATCAAGAAGCAATTGTGGCCATCGAGGCGTTTCGCGAAAAAATGTCAGGTGCACGTGTTTAAGCACGGATCTTGAAGGGAATTATCTGAAGCAGAGCGCACGACTGTCTAGCGTACGACTCAATTCAGGAGGTGGTCAGCCATGTTCGCATCTAAAAAACGATCGAATCGCAAGTGGAAACAACTGACTTCACGCCAGCATATCCTTCATCTTGAACATTTGTATCAATCACGCGAAGAGACGATTGTTCGTGATCGCCTCTCCTTGCAACACATCATGGAACGTGCAGTCCGGACCGGACAGACGGTCCACGTCCGATTGAAACCACTGGATACGGTATCCGGTTCAATCCAAGCGATTTTTCATGACCGTGGAACGATTGAACTCGTCACATCGACAGGTATGCGCCGAATGGTGCGAGCGTCGGACGTCATCGATATCAAGTGGAAGGCAACCTAACAGCATTCAACCCCTTCTCGATGAGAGAAGGGGTTTTGATTTATATGAGTCCTTTGCCACCGAGCGGTTGATCTTCCAGTACACGTTCAACATGTTCAAGTAACGGACGCGCTTGCGTAATCAAGTGCTGCGTCACCGGTAACGTTAAGGATGCTTGATGAGTAGCCGCATCCGTCCAAATTTCGCGAACATGCAAAACATCTGGCTTGTCAGAACGGCTGATGATGTAGTGCAGGCAGCCCGGATGCGTCGCAAGAGAAGCCGCAGCTTCAAGCAACAGGGCAATGACGTTGTCGCGTTGTCCGTTTTGAGTCGTAAATGTCGTCCATAATCCATACATCATGAGGTACCTGATAACGGTCGAACTTCCGCTCGCCAACCGTAAGATTCCCCTTCTGCGACTTGAGTCGTCGGATGAAGGAAAGCTAGTTCCATCGCATGATCCAAATCACGTGCTTCAAAGACGATCAAACTGCCGATTTGCTCCCCACTCGAGCAATCTGGTTCATCATTCGTCTGCACGACACCATCTCGCCAGTAAAATGCTTGTGTCGCTAGACCCGGGTGCCAGTCTGATAAAACGTTCACTTGTTTATTAAAGGTGTTCATCAACGCATCACAACGCGACATCAAGGCGTCAATCTCTTCCTTCGATAAAGCATCCATCTGGTCTGCATCGTAATAGCCAACATATAAGAATTGCATCATCTTTCCTCCTTTCCATTCCCTTCCAAGAGAAGGTTAAACAAAAGCCTCCTTGTCTCTATACTGAGAAACAGGAGGCTTACGTATCATTCATCTTTTAATTTGACATTTTGATCGGCTGGTAATGTTGTTGTCGTTTCCTCATCTTCGAGTTTCGGGACGCCAGCACCATAATCGGTTGCTTCATCCGCCACATACGATGCCGCAAACGCTGGATTCAGTAAATCAGACTTCGAACCGACGATGACAATCCGACCGTGTCGGACTTCATCTTCTAGGTCCTCGGCGACATCCTTCGTCATACCAAGCTCGGACAACTGAGCGATCCGGTCTTTCCGGTTACTCCGGACGGCTGATAATAAGGTCTCGAAGAACGACTTCTTCGTCACGCGATACGGTAACGTCTGCGTATCGTTCGCGATGCGTTCCGCGAGTTCTTCGTCTTTCGCAAAGATATAGATCTGTTTATTCGAATAACCACTTGATTTAAGGCTCGTCACTTCTGCGTCGACAGCGGTCATGTTTCGTACGATGCGCGTTTCAAGCATAAAAATCCCTCTCCTTCATGCAGCAAGCTGCTGATAAGAAGTTATACCCGAAACATAATAGTTAAAACCTGAAATTGAAAAATGGATTAAGCAGCCGTCTGGATTGAAGATGCACGCCGCTTTTGCCAAATCGTAAACATCGCAATCAAAATCATCAGGACGATTTGCGGGATGAGTGTCTCGATCGTCGGATAGAAGCCGATCCAGCCGGCGGTTCCGAGTCCATTGATCGGATGGATCGGTAAGACGTTCGTCAGCTGCAACGCGTGCAGACTCGTACCAAGAATCTTGAATGCCATCAGATAAATCAACCACGACGCGACTTGGAACAAACGATGGATCGGTAAACGAACACCGATTTGGATGACCGCATACGAGACGAGTCCGATGATGACGATTGCAAGACCAATCCCGGACAACAAGGCAGTCTTCGTCATCGCTGGTGCCATTCCGATGTAGAATAACAACGTCTCGGCACCTTCCCGAAAGATCGTCAAGAAACTGACGAAGAACAAGGACGTCGTTGAGAGCGTCGACAAAAAGTGTTTGCGTTTCGCGACGGCGCTTTTCGAGTGCAACCAGTAACCGACGAATAACATGACGACGACCGCGACGATTCCCGTGTAGCCCTCGATTTGTTCACGACCTGTTGCTGCGAATGAGGCTTGAAAGACGGTCTGCAGGATGAGGGCTAACAGACCACTTGCGATCAGACCAAGTCCGGCACCTGCCCAGACCTTACCTTCTTGTTTGGTTCGGCTTTTCCGTGCAAAGGCAACAAGTGCACTGACGATTAATAATGCTTCCAAACCTTCCCGGAGCATCACGAGCATCGCGTCGATGAACGTATAATGCGTCTTTGTTTGTAATTGTGCAATAGCATTCTCGAACGACTGGAGTTCTTGTGCCGTCTTTTGCCGCGTTTCCGGCGTCAGCCGAGCAAGTAGCAAGGGTACGTCTGATTCAAGCTGGGAATAGAGACCTTCATTTCGTGTCCGGACCTCGCCTTCGGCTCGCGGCCAGGTCTTCAGAAACGATTCGAGTGCCAGCTTCGCTTGCGGCAAATCACTTGCTGCAAGCGCGGTCTGTGCCTCTTCAAGCGGTGTCAGCAGTGACTGCAGTCCTGTTTTCTTCGCTTGGACTTGTTCTCCGTCAAGGAAGGACTGAACGGCCGTATCGAATTGATCAAGTGCCGTCTTCCACTCCTTCGTATCCGCAGGCTTTCGCGCCGCGGCGATCCGAATCGAGGCAAGCGCCATCTCGATGTTGCCATAGTGACCGACACTGTCATTTCGGACAAGACTCTCGTGCGTCGCCCATGCTGTCAACAATCGTTGCTCCGCTGCCGGACGGTCGCTCGCTTTGACCTGCCGCATCTCTTTCGTCAATGAAAGCAATTGTTTCACCTTTGCTTTCGCGACCGGATCTGTCTTCGGTTTAGTAGCTTCTTCTTGCTTCCGGACGGCAGCAGAGAGTGCTGTCAGTTGCTCGCGGACTTCCGGAAACGCTGCCGACCGTTTCGCATCGACCTGTTTGACAGCTTTCGTGATTGCCGCTTGTTGATCAGCTAAGTCTTGAGCAGCTTGTCCTAGTTCATCAATCGCTTGATTCAGTGCCGCGCGATCTTCACTTGCGACGGCAGACAAAGCTTGTCCGATTGCGACATAGAGATCATCCGTCGAAGTAGCTTGGACAGGCATCGCGTGTTGACCGGCTACAAGGAGTACAAGTAAAAGGACAAGATTACGCAAATAACGCATCACCGATGTAGCCTCCTTTCGAGATCCCACCGAAGCAGGCGAAGATGGCACTTCCACGGTGCGTGATGTATTCATTCAGTCGATCCTGTGCGGCAAGACGACGCTGAATCTCGATAAATTGTTTTGGCGAGCGCTGATACGATAAAAAGAGTAGTCCAGCGTCGAGGGCACCCGTTTTTTCATCGATGCCGTCCTGATACGAGTAGGAACGGCGTAAGATGGCTGTCTTCCCGTCTCCGTGCGCGACAGCCGTATGCGAGTCAACGGGTAAAGCAGCTTCGCCCCGTTTTTGCCGTTTCGATGGTGTAACGGAAGCGAATTCGTCTGTAGAGCCAAGTGGTGCCCCGGAAGCACGTTCGCGCCCGAAGGTCCGTTCTTGCTCTTTTAGGATCGTCCGGTCCCAGACTTCGAGATGCATCTGAATGCGACGGACAACGAGGAACGAGCCGTTCGTCAACCATGGCGTCCCGTCCTGCCACTGGCAAAAGAGTGCTTCTTTTCGGACCTGTTTATTCGAGACGTCAGGATTTCCCGTACCGTCCTTGAAGCCGAACAGATTGCGCGGTGTCCCGCCAGAGGCATCTGCTGCTTTACTGCGCTGGAAACCAGCTTGGGACCAACGCATCGCGACCGTTCCGCGCCCAACACGGACGAGGTTACGAATTGCATGGAAGACGACTTGCGCATCATCACCGCAAACTTGGACGACGAGGTCGCCTCCGCCCCATTTTTCATCTAAACGATCGAGATCGAACGTCGGCAACGGTTTAAGCGCCTCCGGTCGCTTATGACGGATGCCGAAGCGACCGTCAAACAGACTCGGACCGCACCCGAACGTAAACGTCAAGTGACCGGCCGATAATCCGTCGGCTTCCCCCGTATCTTCCGGTGGGACGTAACGGGAGTCGGACTCGCCATATGGTAACCCAGCCGCAAGTCGGGCACACAACCGTGTCCAGCGCTTTAATAAATCAACGAGTTCATCGCGTCGCTCCGTCTTGATATCAAAGGCGACAACTTGGACGTGATTTTGTGGTGGTGTCAGAATTCCCGCTTGATATGTCCCGTAGAACGGCTCTTGATCACTTGCTTCGACAGTTAATGTCCGCGGAAGAAACTTCTCAAGACCGCTGGCATATAGGGCGGCTCCGAGACTCGTCAAGCCTGCGACCTTCAGGACATCCCGTCGCGTGACGCCTTCTTGTATTGGTTTCATGCTTATCCCTCCAGTACGATGCCCATCTTCGAGAGCGGTTCCGCGAGTTCATTGATGGCGACACTCATCTGTTTGACGTCTTGTTTCGAGAGACTCGTATAGAGGACGAAGCCGTCACCCTGTTTCTTCGCATCGAGTAACGCGTGGACATCCTTGAAGCGAGCTGCAATCTCTTTTGATAACGCCGCATCTTGTTTTTTCAATGCCGGGTTCAATAGTTCGTAGATCTTTTCAGCCCCTTCGACGTTTGCTGCGAAGTCATATAAATCGGTATGCGAATAACGGTCTTCTTCCCCTGTCACTTTTGACGTCGAGACCTCGTTTAACAAATCGGTCGCCCCCGTGACGAGTAACTCCGGTGTCACTTCGACCGTCTCGACCTTCGCCCGCAGTAAGTGGACGTCTTTCATCAATTGTTTCGCGTACGCTTCATAGCCTTTTGTCGTTCCCTTTTCAAACAACCCTTGTTCGATCCGGTGGTAGCCCCCCCACTCCGACGCTTTGACATCGCCTGCTCGCGCATCGATTTTCGGATCGAGATCACCGAACACTTCCGCGATCGGTTCCGCGCGTTCGTAATACATCCGCGTCGGTGCGTACAACGCTTTTGCTTCTTCCAGTTTGCCTGCTTGAACGGCATCGGTGAATTTTTCTGTCTCACGAACGAACGTATCGATTTCATTGATCGCATACGTCCGGTAATCGGTGACGACCTGATCGAAATTCGCCTTTTTCGGTGCTGGTTTTTCCGCTTGTTTTGCTTCACTGCAACCTGCTAAGACGACCGCGAGTGCGCCTGTCATCAATAATGCTTGTTTCATCTATCGTTCCCCCTGTAAATGGTTAAGTCAGTTCCTTTATCAGTATAGACGACAATGATAATCGTTATCAATAAATTTTTTGCACAATAAAAAAAGCTTGAACTGGTCATTCTTGACCAATCCAAGCGCTTTGTCAGGCATTTTCTTTTCGTTTCTTGAAATAGGTCCGTGAAATGATGAACGTCACGATTCCAAAGCCAATGAAGACGAACGCTTTTTGGAACAAGGTGAGGAATGACAAGTCAAACAATAAAAGCTTGACGGCACTGATCGTCAGGAGCAACAACCCGGACAACCGCCACGTCGACGACGTCCGCATCCGACCGATCGCGACGAGCACGAGGGCAAGGACGATATAAGCCGCGGATAACGTCGTACTACGTGCCGTCTCTTCAAGACCACGATAAAACGGTAGTTCCATGATGATCAACGTATAGGTCGTAAAGACGCCGATCGCCGCTAGGACAAGTACGAGTTGCCACGACCCTTTCCAGCCCGGATCACGATGTGTCTGAACGAGGAGTAAGACAAACGCTGTCGAAGCTAGGACCATCGCTAGAACGGTCAAGGCGTAGGATAAACCTAGGTTTTGATAGGTTTCATAGTCAACGACAGCCGAGAAGATGAAGACGACATACAATCCGACGTTAAATAACCGTTGGTGTGGCATCCGCGCTCGTGGAACGAACCAGAATGCAGCAATCAAACCGGCAATCAAAAAGTAGCGCAGTTGATACGTCCAGCTGAGGGCATCTGCCGGAATCAAGAGGACGGCGACGAGTAAGGCGACGTGACCGACACCATTTTGAGCGGGATCCTTCAATCGTTCAGCGAGAAGGTAGGCAGTGCCAGCGAACAGAATCGCGATCAGCGTACCGAACGACCAGTCGAGGATCAGTAACGTCAGTAAGACGACACCCCCAGCGAGCCAACTTGGGACGTTCTTCTCAAACTGAATCCGTTTTCCGACGAAGGAAGTCGCACCGTAGCCGAAGAATGTCGCAAGTAAGAGAGACCATTCATCAAGTCGTGGTACCTGTTCATCAAGCCAGTAGAGCTCTAACGAGAGTAGACCGAACGCGAGTGCGATCGTAAAGATCACCCAAGCGAAGACGAACGCTTTTTTGGCCTTCAGTCGGTCAACCGCAAAGAAGATCGCTGCGAACAAGACGACTTCGTACAATAAGAAGAGCGGTAAGTTCGGGTCGTCCGATAATTGTAGATACGGTAATAAGAAGCCGGTGATGGATACGAGGACGAGCAAGGCTTGCGATCGCATCCAAAGCATCAGACCGTACGCGATGAAAACGACGACGAGCTCAAGTAAGAAAGCTAATGACGGTGGATAGAATTGATATAAGGCCATTCCGGCGAACAATGCCGCCAAAGCGACGATCGTACCGGTCGCGACGAGTCCGACCCCAAGTTCACGTCGCTTCTTCTCATACTGGTATTCTCCAAGGGCGATGACGAGTAAACCGATCAATACCCCACTTCCGATGCGGACAGGCGGACTGATCAGACCGGCAACCGAGGCGTAGGAGAAGAGGAACAAAGCTCCAAGTGCGGCGAATATCGCTCCAATTCGGGGTAACCAGACAGTTGCGATGACCTGTTCCCAGTCTTCGCGGGAGCGCTTTTCCTTGAATGTTGGTTGAGGAACAACCGGCTTTCGTTTCGTAAAGGCAGGACGCGGGGCTGGGCGGGCGACCGTACTTACTTCTGGTTCGCTCGGTTCAGGGGCGACAGGCGAAGTGTGCTGTCCTTCAAGGGCAGCCACGCGTTGGCGTAACGCCGCGACCTCCTGCTCGAGACGCGTGATCCGTGGATCTTCCATCTCTTCACTTCCTTTCATGGATACATTGTCATTCTTTTACACACCTAGCAGGTGAACTCCTTCATTTTACAGTAGTTTTCGTATCAATACGCCTGAAAATAAAAATCCGGTCGCGTGGAAGCGACCGGTTGAGCGTTTAACGAACAGATAACGCATATTGTCCTGTCTGATTGAAGACGGACGTGAACTGCGAGCGACTGACACTGTACTTGCCGCGGTATGGATCCGAAACGTAGAACGAACCGCTTGAGACACCCGTCACGAGCATGACGTGATAGTTCCGGTAACCTGTGAATGTTTTGCCGTCCGGTTTAATCCATGAGAAGTAGCCATATGGATTCTTGAAATCGACCGTTGCCCAGACGATGACCGGGTTTCCGCTACGGATCTCACTCTCAATCTTTGAAACACCTTGTTTTGAGATATCAACGGACCCGCTGCGGTATTTTTTCGCGAGAGGTAGAATTCCTTTCGGATAGATTCCCCAGTTCTTGTAGTAGTCGAGCGTTCCAGCGGGATTACCTGTGAACATCTTTTGTGGATCTGCCCAGTAATACTTCCCGTTTTTATACGTCGCATTTTTCATGCTTTTCGGCATTTGATTGTAGAGTGATGTAGCAGAGACGGCTTTTTTCTTGTACTCGAGTGCCATCTTCAACGAGACGAACTCACAACCGGACGGATATCCGAGTGAATATTGGTTGTAGTACGGGACGTTTAACTGCTTCGTCGACGTTGATGGCTTTGACTTTGATACGTACTGCGTCGAGATATAACGGTAACTCCCCTTATAGAGAATCCGTGTCCAGCTCCCTGACGTGCCATATGTCGCAACCGCAACGCCTTTGTTTAATTGATCCACGACCTTATACTTCGTACCAGCGCCCGTCCGGACGTTGAGCGTACCGACCGTCGTATACTTCGTTCCTGTCGACGTGTATTTCGACGTGGACGATTTGACGTAGTTCTTGTGTATGTAGCCGGTACGGGATTTGTAGCTGATTTTATACCAGCTGCCGGATGTTCCCTTTGAAGTGTAGACGTTCCCTTTGTAGATGTTCCCGAGAATCTTACTCGATGTCGACGGTTTTTCGCGGACACGCAAGACCTCCGTCGTCACGGTCAACTTCGTCGCGGCCTCAGCGATCAACGAAGGGCTGAGTACCCCAACGATAACAGCCGCTACGAGCAATGCGGATAAGAATCGTTTCATGATAGACCCCCTATGTTTAGATTTGATGAGACATTCCCCTTTTCCCAACTTTTTGAAAAAATAATCAACATTTCTTTAGAAAAATCTGAAAAATAAGGGATGTACTCGTTCGTTATATCAAAAAAAACCGACCATGCCTATAGGCACAGTCGAGTTGTCATCAACCTGCAATCAAATTAAAATTTAATTTTGGATCGTCAAGATATAAGGAGACGGTTGCGCAAAAGCCTGTTCAAGCAGGTGGGCAACGAACAAGGTGTCCTCTTCTTTCACTGGAAGCGGTGCATCTTCGACGATACTGCGGTAAAAGGCACGATACATTTTACCGTAATCACCGACGGGACTCGGAATCCGGACGTCTTGTAAGTGACCATGTTCATCATGATAAATCAAACGACCGTAATCGTCTTCCGAATCCTCTCCAAAGCCCTCTTCTCCCGGGAAGTAGTTCGCTTTCAGATCAAGCTCTTGCCGATCGACGTGTTGTTTGATGAACGTACCGTTCGTTCCGTGTAACATCCACCTCGGTGCCGGAGCAAGCGCGACGTGACTCGTCCGAACGCTGACTTTTAGCTCCGGATAATAGAGATCAATCGCAAACGCATCATCGGGATTGTGCGGCAGTCGAACACTACGCACATCAAAGGCGACCTTGTCCGGTTTTCCGAATAAGGCGATGATTTGGTCAAGCGTATGAACACCGAGTCCGTAGAGTGCGCCGTTCTCATGGCGCGCATCAGCTGACGCTGCTTCGGGACGAAACAAATCAAACTGCGAGACGACTTCGACAAGTCGTCCGAGTTTTCCGGAACGGATGATTTGGGCGACGACTTGGAAGTCGCTGTCGTAACGGCGGTTTTGATAAGCGAGAATTTTGACGCCTTGCGCATGTGCTTCCGCAAATAAACGCTTCGTCTCCTCTTCCGTCACGGTAAACGGCTTTTCGACGAGAACATGCTTTTGATGTTGCAAGGCGAGCAACGCGTATTCGAAATGGGTAGCCGGTGGTGTATTGATGACGACGACATCAAGTGCCGGGTCAGCGAGCATCTCAGACACATCCGTCGTAAAACGTGCATCTGGCAGTCGATTTTGATAGGACGCGAACAGCTCCGGTTTTTCCTTCCGATTGTAAATCCAGGTGACGTGATAGTTGTCCTCGATCATCACGTACGGTAAATGGTAACGGGTCGTACTTTTGCCAAAGCCGATGAAGCCGATATTCAATCGCATCCGATCACTCCTTGAACCGTTCTTTTTCTCTTACCATACCAAACGAAACGACCGTTGTCTTGATTGAACCGCTTCAGGCCGTCGCTTCGATGCGTTCATACTCGTAAATCGCGAACCCGTCCCGTGTTCCTTGATAGACGAAGCCGAATGACGTGTAATACGCATTGAGAAACTCGTTTGAAGCGACACAGTCGAGTCGTAGGATTTCCCCTTCGTCCTCTGTCACAGCAATCGCATGTTCCAGCAGTTTCCGACCGACTCCACGTCCTTTTGCGCGGTCGCTGACGACGATTCGATGGATATACAGACCTTCTACATCATCCCACAAGGATTGATCCCATTCGAGCGAAGGAAGCAGGGCAACGGAACCAAGCAGCTCGTTCTGATCCTCAAAGACATACAGGCGACCGGCTTCTAAATCTCGCACGACGAGTTGCTCGATGTCTTGCTCAAGATAAGCTGACCACTGGCTACTGCCACCAGCTTTAAGGGAGAGCGCTTTTTGCTCAAGTAGGGTTGCGATGTTTCGAACGTCTTTTGATGTAGCTTGTCGTATCATGTTATTCCTCCTGTTACAAAAAAATTCTTCTCTATCCTAACGAATGCAAAGCGAGAAGAAAACCTTTTTGCTTCAAGATTTCATGTTTGCCCATTATTTTGTGATTTTTTTCATATTCCACAATTTTATTTCGATGTAACGTATTCTTTAGGAGTGATCTGACCCCCAGTCGTCACAACGGTAAACGACCTGCTTCCCACGAGCCGGTCGTTTTTTTGGCGTTCAGGATAATTCGACCCAGCGGCGCGACAAATTCCGTGCTTGTGCCCGGTACTCGTCATCTTCAACGATCGGATTGCTGAGTCGAGGAGCGGAATCAGCATAATAGCCGCCGTTGTCAAGTGGATCGTCGGTTGTTGCAAGATAGAGCGCCGTCTTCGCACCGTATTCCGGTGTATAAAGTTTTCCGGTCCAGTATCCGACTTGCGCGACTGGTTTGAGTAACGTCTTCATCACTTTGCCGTACTTGCCGCGATAGAACAAATCCGTATTGACGATCCCGGGGTGGACGCTGACGAACGTGATCCGGTCGCCGTGCTTTTCAGCTAGCTCACGCATATGAATCATTTGCAGGAGCTTCGATTCGCGGTAAGAACGCATCGGGCTGTAGTGTTCTTTTTTGACGTGCGCGATCGCCTCAAGTTCGACGTCGGTCCGGATCAAGCCGCCTTCACCGGCGAGAGAGGAAATCGAGATGACGCGCGGATCTTGTCCTTTTTCGAGTAAAGGTAACAATCGCTCGATCAAGTAGAAGTGACTCAAGTAATTGACTTGGAATTGCGATTCAAAGCCGTCCTTCGTGACATGATACGGCGGTACCATGACTCCAGCATTTAGGATCAAACGGTCGATTCGACCCACCATGTCGAACAGGCGATCCGCAAAACGACGGACGGAGTCAAGTTGATCCAGTTGCACAATCTCGATTTCCAGTTGTGTATGCGATACACCGTTTTCCCGCAACAGTTGAACGAGTGCCGTCGCTTTTTTCTGAGACCGGACGGTCGCGATGACACGATCTCCCCGCTCCAGTAATTCTTGAATCGTGACCATTCCCATACCAGAATTGGCACCCGTGACGATACAGATGTTCATCCCTCTTCCTCCTTGATGTTCCATTTTGAACGCACTAGTCCTGCTTCTAGTTTTCCTTTTTCTATTCGTTTATACACCTTATTTCGGTATTATTTTTCGGAATTTTCAAAAAATAACGTATACTAAGAAGAGAGCATGTCATCAAGAAAGAGGTGGTGGGATGGAAGAAGGTACGATTTTGTTCGTCGCAGGCACACTATTACTGATTGCAATCATCACGACGAAGTTTGCTGTCCGGTTAAATGTACCGACGTTGATCCTATTCGTCGTTGTCGGTATCGTCGCCGGGTCCGACGTTTCAGGAATCATCAACTTCGGTGATTTTGAACAAGCCCGTCTCTATGGGACAATGGCGCTCGTCTTGATTCTATTTGACGGTGGCTTGCATACAAAATGGACGCATTTCCGAAAGATTCTCCCTGCTGCCCTGTCGCTCGCGACCATCGGAGTCCTCGCAACGACAGGAATCATCGCTTTCGTCGCACATTATCTGCTTGATTTTTCTTGGCCGGTCGCGTTATTGATCGGCGCACTCGTCGGCTCAACCGATGCGGCGGCTGTCTTTTCTCTGTTAAGTGGACGACCGGTCGATGCTAATGTCAAACATACGCTTGAAGCGGAGTCTGGAACGAACGACCCGATGGCTGTCTTTCTCACGATCTTATTCACATCGTTTGCATTGGCACCGGAATCGTTCTCGATTGGTGCGGGTATTCTTTCCTTCATCTACGAGATGGGACTTGGGACACTAGTTGGTCTTGCGATCGGGTATCTCGTCACGCAACTGCTGAACCGGATCGAGTTGCCATCGTCCGCCCTTTATCCGACGCTTCTGTTCAGTGGGGCGCTCTTCTCGTATGGTCTCGCGACGATTTTGCACGCCAGTGGGTTTCTCGCCGTCTATCTGACCGGAATCTGGATCAACAATCATGATATGATCTACCGCGAGACGCTCAAACGATTTAGTGGTAGCTTGTCGCATCTAGCAGAGATCGGCATGTTCATCATGCTCGGACTGCTCGTCTTTCCAAAACAATTACTCGATCCTCGGACCTTGTTCGTCTCGGCCGTCATCGTCCTGACGTTGATCCTGCTCGCTCGTCCACTTGCCGTCGTCTTATCGCTACTTCCGTTTCAGTACACGGTCAAAGAACAGAGTGTCATCACGGCAGCTGGTCTACGTGGAGCCGTTCCGATCATTCTCGCGACCTATCCGCTTTCGAGTGGTCTTTCTGATGCGCCGCTTCTTTTCAATATCGTCTTCTTCACCGTCATGACGTCTGCTCTTTTGCAAGGAACGGCCTTGCCGTGGATCGTCCGGCGAATGGGGCTAGAGACACAGCCCGACACGACGGTCGAACCGTTCCTGAAATTCATGACCGTAACCCATCCGCAAGCGGAGATCATCGAGGTCAGGGTCTCGACAAACAGTGTGATTGCCGGAAGAACGTTACAGGATATCGAGATGCCCCAGGATGTGCTCGTCGTTGCGATCATTCGTGAAGATGAAATCCTGACGCCGCGTGGTCAGACACGTGTCCTCGTAGACGATCAACTGTTGATTTTAACACCTAAACAAGCGGATCAGGACGTGCGACGGCTGATCGCGTCACTCGGAATATAGATCATTTGACACATCCTCCAGTAGGGTGTGTTTTTTGATATAGATTGATATACTCAAAAAGGAAAATAAAGGAGGAACCTTGATGTTGAATCGATTACTTGCCGTTATTGTGACAACCGTCCTCGTTAGTACCGTTCTGACGTACATATCCTTTACGCCGCTCGCAAAAAGGCAATCGGATACGATGTATGAATCATTCGGTTCAACATTTTTGTTTTACGTCTTAGCGACCTTGCCGATCATCTTGCTGTCCGGCTTCTTACTCGACTTCCTTATCGGCATGATCATCAACCGGTCATCGACGACATTAGCGTATGTGCCGACAGTCCTCGGTTACGGAGTGTACGGTATCGTGATCGCGAGTCTCCTGATTCTCTTGACGACGAAGGACGCATTTGACCTGCCGCTTTCTTTTACGATCGCTGCTCTGACAGCAATGATCTATTACAGTCTGTCCGTCGTCTTTAATCGATTGTCACAGCACGCGCACTAAAAAAACGAACAGACACGTCTGCTTACTCGCGGACGTGCCTGTTCGTGTTATTCTGCTTCCGTTCGTTCAATCGTGATGACACCCGGTGGACGATGTGGGAAGGTCAACGTCAGACCGGCAAAGCGACAAATATCATCTTCGTTCGGTGCCCGGTGCACCCACTCGATCGTCTCTTGCCTTGCTAGCGCGTGGCGGATCCGGTTATCGGCTTGTGTACGCGAGATGCCGCGGCAATCAACGTTCGTGATATACGTTGCTTCGTCCGACTCGATCTGTTGCCAAATCCCGAGGATCAGTTGACCAATCGGACTGACGGATTGACCATCCGGTTCTTCACTGCTGACGGCAGCATCGAGCATTTCGATGACAGCGTCACACGTCTCACCGGAAGCAAGCAATCGCGTCGATCCTTGTTGTAGAATCCGGTAACGCGTCACGCCGTTCTCGAGCCACAAGCGCTGTGCGAATGGATTGACCGGAACACCGTGGAAAAATGTCTGCGTCCCGCGCCAAGCAAAACCAAATGATGGGTCGTACGCCCGAATCGTCGCCATGGCACGATCATGGAACTTAGCGATCGTCTGTCGTTCCGTTTCCAGTAAGTTTCGGATCGCCTCTTCATCCTCTAACGGTACCGACTTTGGTGTCACAGTAAATAATTCCGATTCCGGTAAGCGGTGTGGGGACAAAATCGTTCCGTCGAAACGATAATCGTTCGCCGGACGTCCAGTACGCCCGACGGATAAGCGCCACGTCCGTTCTTCCGGCATGAAGGCATAACTTTGATGGGCAAAAGGTGGTGCGACGAACAGTCCCGGAAACGGATCGAATGTGTCGACTCGCAGGACGTCACCGTCATACCAGCACTCTTCGATCAGACGGACGAGCCGTCCGACGGGTGCATTACGGTCCGTCAGGTAACGACCGGTATTAGCATGGAAACCGAGCAGAAATTCCCGCTCTTCTTCTTGGAACGTCACCATCAAGAGTTGGAACAACGAGGCAATCTGCTGCTCGACGAGTTGCGGATCCTCCCCCGTCTCTGCCTCAAACGCGACCATCTTCCAGCCGGACCGCTCATACAGATGGATTGTCACCGGGAAGAACAGGAAGGCACCATGTGTCGCTTCGAGTTTGACCATGTCTTGCATCGCTAGGCGTTCCGTCAGTAAGGAAAAGCCCATTCGTTCGAAATGATCTTGCAGCCGTCGTTTCCAATGTGTGAATTCCACGCAACCATCCCCTCTCGCAAATTACGCGCCGCGTTTTCGTAACGGATTCTTCGACCAGTAGATATAAAGACCGACCAGCCCTGCAATGCCTATGATATAAGACGGCAATCCACTGACCTGAATCAAGACGTCCGGTGCCGGGAAGATCGTCACGAGCAGTGCCTTATAGGTTGAGAATAAAATGAAACTGATGACGAATTGAATCCAGACCCGCGGTTTGACTTGTTTGATCTTAGGTGCCGTGATGACTTGTGACATCGCATCGATCAAGAAAAGAGCGATGATTGAGAAGAATAAGTAATCGATCAGGGCGAATTGGAACAATCCGTCGATCCCTTCGATGAAGATGAACATCAGAATTGAGGAGACATAGTTTCGTGTCCAGCGTTTTTGCGTCTCCATCCGATGTCGTTGTGGTAACTCAGCGATCATCTGATCGAGGCGTGCTTCGACGGATAGACCGTGAATCTCTTCGAATGGACGCTGCTTCCGCTGGGCTTCGTAGATATCTGCCCGCAGACGGTCTTCAATTTCCGTCCGGTCCGGTTCTGCGACATTCAGATTCAAGCGTGGTAAAACGGTTTCTAATAAACGTGTGTTGGCTTTCGTTAATTTCAATCGATTTCCCCCTTTTTCATGTTTAAGTATACTGGGTTTTTGGGAAAAATACGTAGTGGAAGTAAAAGATTGCTTGACGAAACGATGAAGAATGTTCAGAATTATTAAAATATAGTGTCGGAATCAGACAGAAAGGACGTGTCGAACCATGCGTCAAACATTGACGAGCGCCGCTTTGATCACCTTGTTGACCAGTGCGGGCATCGCCTTCCCGTTGGCTGAAGCGAAGCCACCCGTTGACCAAGAACCGGTCAAACTCGATCAGCAACAGGAACAAACGCCTGAAACAGAATAACAATAACCCGCGCTCAAGCAGGAGCGCGGGTTATTTCATGTATCACTTGGTTGGGTGACGCGTTCGTCAATCGTGACGGTCCACGTGACGACCGTCGTGCTGTCACGAACGCCCTGTACTTCGATCGTCGAGAGGAGTTCAGCAATACCACCTGATCGTAAAGTGTCCTCCATCTGCTTCGGTTCAGCATACGGTGTTCCCGGGCACTCGAGCAAACCATCCGTCGTCACGAACAATCGGTTGTCCCCTTTCCGCAACTCGCGGACGCCTCGTGTGTAACTCGGGACCGGTAACGCAAAGGCGTTCGCGCGTCCAATCCATTCATAGAACTGCCGCTCATTCAAAGCAGCTTGTCCCATCTTCATCAAATCCGGGTGAAACAGATACAAGACGACGTCACCAACGGAGAACCACCAGATGAAACGTCCTTTGCGGACGGCGATCAAACAAGCGGTTTCTCCTTGCAACATCGCACACGCCACTAAAAAGTCCGGGTCTTGAAATAGATCCAGCACGGTCGTCTCGATCCGTCGGAATGCTTCCGTAAGTGGTGCATCAAGATCAGTCCGAATACGCGACTCGTGTTGTGCCAACTGCTCTAAGACAAGTGCTGCACTATCCGCTGTCTTATGAGCGTCTAAGACGACGGTCATCTCCCAATCGTCGCCGATCAAGATGGCAGCCCCGTCTTCGTTTTTATATTGACCGCTTCTTGAGCAGCCTCCGAATCGACCGAGCGTCACCCGACCAATCTGGTCAATCTGCTTCGTGTCAACGAATGGTTCGTCGGATCCTACCCAGTAGTAGGATGATTGTGTCGTCTGCATGCATCCGTCTTCCCTTCTTTACATCTCCCGCAAGTAAGGTTGCAGGAACAAACGCAATCGTTTTTCATAGTTGTCCGGATCAATCGTATATGTCTCGTCATGTCCGGCATCACGAACCGGATACAATTGTTTTAATCCGGTTTTTGCTTGATACAGCTCGTACATCATCCGAACCGGGACGAGGTCGTCCTTCAGTCCATGGATGAACAGCGTCGGAACCCGGATTTTCGTCGCTTGGCGCGTCACCGAGACGTCGCCGAAGAAGAAGTCCTGTTCCCCTTTGTTCCACATGCTTGCGACCGTCAACGACGGCAGCGCTGGGTAATGGATCTGATCGTCCGCAAGGAAACTGAACCAGTCGTCGAGTCGGGCGTAAGCTCCTTCGGCAACGATCGCTCGGACTTGCATCGGTATGGTCTCACCAGCAGCAAGTAAAACGGTCGCAGCGCCGACACCGAGTCCGTGATAGACAATTCTATCGTCTCCGTTTTCAGCCACTAAGCGCTTTGTCCATTCCAAGACATCCAGTCGATCGAGCCAGCCGTAGTTCCGAACGCCGCCACTGCGATCCTGCCCACGCCGTTCGATGAGTAAGACGTTAAAGTCAGCCTCATGATAATAACGAGCTAATGCGTAAGCACCGGTCTGTGAAAACATCATCTCATCCGGGACGAGGAGGACTGTCTGTTTGCTACCGTCAACCGGTAGATAACGACCGAAGCGGACGAGCCCGTCCTTCGACCATTGCTGTGTCTCGCTCGTTTGTTTGAACCATGTCTCGTCTTTCGTCACCTGTCCGTCCGTTCTCGTCGTCTTCAGAATCGGAGAAACGTCCGACTGACCGATCAATGTTTCTTGCATCCGGTATCCATCATAGACGATGAACAGTAGCAGACACGTGACGAGCAACACGATGCCGATTCCCCATTTGCGCATGTGCTTCGCTTCCTTTCCGACAGTGAGTCTTTCCTTATTCGTCGTCGGTTTTCACTTCCCCTGCTAACGGGGTCGAAAGGAACGATTGTTTATACCAGCGCTGTAAGGTATCGATATCCGTTCGTTCAAAATAAAGCGCGTTAAAAGCAGTATTGCCCCGTAGTTGAATCTCAATCCGGGCAATCTCCTTTGCTTCGAGCCAGCGAGAAACGGACCAGGTCAATTCCTCGATTTTCAGTCGTGGCGTATAGACGGTCTCTTTTTGGACCCATTGTTTGCGTAACATCAAGAGATCGTGGCCGGTTCCGAAACGGGTCTTTCGGTAACCGCTACGCACAGCGAAGTAATAGAACGGTAACCAGATGAACAGAAGCAAGATCAGGAAGCGCCATGAGGAATCAAGGACGATGATGAAGACACTGCTTAATGCAGTAAACAACAGCGCATAACCGAGTAACGGCCAACGAACCCGGTAGCGAAAGCCAATCGGTGCGACTTCATGCTGCGGGCTGAACTGTCGAAAGCGCGGCAGATATGTCGCCAGAAACGGATCAATCTCGTTCGTCCGGATGAACGGATGGAGCAACAGTCGCTCCTTCTCTCCGGTCGCCGAGATGATGTGCAAGGACAGGCTCGCTCGTCCGATCAAACGCTGAATCCAGCTTTCCTGAATGACGAGGGCTTGAATCTTATCAGCATGAAACGCGACCTCGGTCCGGTTCAACATCCCGTACCCGATCAACAATCGGTTGTGTTGCAAGACGGCACGGTACGAACCGTATTTCAAGATATAGACGATGATTGAGCCGATGTAGATGACGAGTAAGACGAGTACGCCAAGTCCCGTCAAAACGAACAACGATAAATGAGCGAGTTCTGAGAACAGTCGATCGACATAACGTTCAATGAACTGATCGATGAATTGATAGGCGGTCCCGATCCCGACGAGCGCTAGTCCGACGCGTCCTGACAAGGCACCGGCTAATGCCAAATCGCGGACAGGGATCGTATAGGCGACTTCCGCCTGTTGTTCTTCGACGACGAGCTGTCCCTCGTTTTTGATCGACGACTTCAGTTCTTTCGCAAAATCAAGACGGATCCCCTTCAGTTCGACTTCCGGTGTTCCGCTCTCAGACGATGTCTCGACGGTCAACGTCGCAAGACGCAACAGTCGTTCGATGACGTTTTGCTGAATGCCGATCGACTCGATCCGTTTACGTTGCGTCGTCCGTTCACTCTTTTGGAAAATTCCTTTGCGGACCCGAATCGTCTCGGCATCAATCGTGAACGTATAGAAATACCAGGAGGCGATCCCGTATAAGAGGACGAACACAATCCCAACACTGATCCCGATCCACGTATAGGTGTTGATCTCGCCTTTTCGGATCGCATTTAAAATCAAGGCGGCGAACGGAATCAGGAGCGAGCGGATGATCGAGATACTCGACATCACGATGAACAGCGGGTGGACGCGCCGGGTCATAACGATTCCTCCTCCCGCTCCTCGAGTTTCGCGAATCGTTCGACTTGTGTGCGTAGCGCGTCTCCTTGAGCACGATCGAGTCTTGACAACGTGACGAAGCCGGATGCCGTTCGAATATCAAGTGTGATCAAATCATAGCGACGCAGAATCGGTCCCGTTTGGCTATCGATCAATTGCACCTTGACGAGCGGCACGGTGACTTCGCGGCGGAAGAAGATGCCGTTGCGGACGACGAGAAATTCCTCATCGATGCGATAACGCATATACTTCAAGCGAAGAACGGGTATGTAGACGATACGGGGAATGAAATAGATCAGCCAAAGCAGACCGACGATGCCCATCCACCAAGGTGTCAGGTCGAGCCACATGACTTGAGTAATCGTCGTTCCGATCAAGATGACGGCGATTAAGCCATGTAACGGCAACAATCCGAGCCGTTCTGCTCGAATCGATCGTTCTGGCAGCGTATGCCATTGTACAGTAGACATCAAAAAACACTTCCTTTCGTTTCCATTTACGGTTAAAAACGTCGCTTGGTTTCAGACAGCGGTTGACATTTTGTTTGATTTCATCGCATATATAGAAGTGAAGAACTGTAACACCAAGGAGGAACCATGTTAACTTTTGAAGAAAAACTACGAATTATCGAGACCTTCCCACAACTCGTCCGAAAAGATGTCTCGCTGAAGCGCGTCAATTTCCAATTTCCGGACAGTCAGTATGAGAAGAAGAATCTCGTCTATCATTTGCATCCGAACGGTAACGGCTTCGTCTATGCCGCTGGTCTACCAGGTTATGAAACGGACGAAAAAGGTTTCGTCAACATCCGTGAATTCTCAGAACCTGCTTTAATTCTCTTATTAGAAGATGCAATCAAAGCACTCTCAACAGTCCAATCGGTCGAAACACTCGAAGAAACATGGGTCAACGATAACCAGTTCGAATTGACGTTGCTCAATGAAGACATCGACACGTGGCTCGTCTACGCCGGTGATCTTTTAGACGGTGCATTCAACTCGTATAAGGAAGCAGCGAACTATCTTGAAGAAGAAGGCTTCCGCCGTAAATAAGACAATGAGCGATCCGGTTAATCCGGGTCGCTCATTTTCATGACGAGACGATTCAGTGCCGCTTTGACGACGCGTAAGTCTTCTTCATCGACGTCGAGTGTTTGGACGAGATCAAGCGGAACGGTCTCTGCTTGTTTCCGTAACGCACGACCGGCATCTGTCAAAAAAATCTGGATGTGTCGTTCGTCTTCCGGCTTACGGACGCGTCGCAACAAATCTGCTGCTTCGAGTTTCTTGAGTAACGGCGTCAACGTACCGGAGTCAAGATGGAGCCGTTCGCCGATGGCTTTAAGCGATTGTCCCTCCTCCTCCCAGACGACGAGCATGACGAGATATTGTGGATACGTCAGACCGAGGGGTTCAAGTAACGGACGATAACGACGCGTGATCTCACGCGAAATCGCATAAAACGGAAAACAGAGTTGTTCATCTAAAGCTAACGGGTTCATAAAAAATTCCTCCTATCGTGAGCAAACGAGTTGCATTTCGATTTAAATTGTATACAATCTAATTGTAAGCTACTTATTTGAATCTAACAACGAAAGGGAGTTACACACATGAAACCAATGTTCACATCATCTGCAACAGCTGTCGGAGGTCGCGACGGACGCGTCGTATCGGAGGACGGAATCCTTGACGTCGCCCTCGCAATGCCAGTACCAGGATCGAAAAAACAAGCAACGAACCCAGAACAACTCTTTGCTGCAGGATATTCTGCTTGCTTCGACTCTGCCTTGAACATGGTCGCTCGCAAACAAGGGATCAAACACGATGGCAGTGAAGTCACAGCACACGTAACGTTAAACGAAGCAGCTGACGGATTCATGCTTTCAGTCGAACTCGATGTTCTCGTCCGCGGGATCTCAGAAGAAGCTGCGGCTGAACTCGCGAAAGTCGCGCATACGGTCTGCCCTTACTCACGTGCAACTGCTGGAAATATTCAAGTCGACGTCTACACACGTACGACTGACGCAGAATAAGTGTAGCATTTCTAGCCAGTCTGAGGTTTACTCTCAGCTGGTTTTTATTTTTTGTTATAAATTCGGTAATTGAAATAATTTCATTTTAGATGATAAACGGTTGCTCTCATGAAAAGAACAACCGCCCTTTTTTAAAGTTGATGGACCGATAAGATGACGAGTTCTCCGGATACGGTGACATAATAGGCATCCTCGAACCGATAACGTTCATTGTGTTCTGCGTCATAGACGGTGACCATTGGTTCCGCGTTGTCTCCAACCGCTTCGTGTAGATAGAAACGTCCGCGTAAGACACGTTCGAACGGTTCTTTATCAAGGAATCGGGCACCGTTGCGTAAGTTGATTACTTCATGATGGTGCTCGGAACGGTCATTAACGATGAAGATCGTCGACTCAACGTCATCGTAAGTGAAATCGAGCGGTTCATAGTCACTCCACTGGATCCGGGCGACCTCTTCGACACTCGCTTCCGTATCGATCCGGTAAAAGATTTCTTCGTTCAGACGATCGGTATAGGCACTGAAGATAAGATGCCCTTCTTGTTCCCCGAGATATTGGACGGTGTCCCCTTCCCCATCTAATTTCAGTAGTGTCGCAAATGATAAATGTTCGACACCTTGTTCAATCTCCTCAATCAAGGTCGACAGTGGTGCGATCAACAGACTTTCGGAGTGATCAATCGGATCTTCTGGTGAGATGACACCACTTTCAAGGGCGTCATAGAACGAGAACTCATCGAGCCGAGCGTTACAGACGATGTACTCCTTGTCTTCGAGCGTGACGAGAAAGAAATAGAGTTCCCGGTAATTCTCCGTCATCCCGTAGAGCCGTGGATCGCGAATCGTCTGCCGTGATTCGTCCTTGACGTCATACAAAAACGCGGACGTCGTATCCGTCGTCTGCAAGAATACGAGATAGTTGTCATTGAGCACCCAGTAGAGCGTCAAATCCCCTTCGACATAAAACGACGCAATCTGCTCGCGTTTCCCGGACAAGAGATCGAGGACGAGCACTTCCGTCTCCCCGCCTTGCTCTTGCGTATGTTCATTCAGACAATAGACCTTTCCATGACGAACAAACGGACGAGTTGGTCCGTGATCCGTCAAAGCCTGCTGCGTCAGATCGACTTGTTCTTGATCTTCAAGATCATACCGACTGATGTGGTAACGGGCGTCATCGAGGCGACGTCGAAAATAGATCGACGACGGTGTGACATGCAAGACATCCATATGATCGGCAGGTAAAGCACGGGCATCCACTATTTCCATTTTCAATCTCCTCCTGAACACATACTACTTGTCTTTTTCCCACGAATCGTACTGCTTCAAACAGGGTCTTCTTGTGCGTTTAGTGAAGCAGAGTGCTACAATATGGCTAGATGACTACAGGATGAGGAAGGTGCAAAACGGTGCAATCACAAGATTTGAATACGATGATGCTCGAATACGTCAATGATAAGGAAGAATATGATGCCTATGCCGACAAGTTGAAGATGCTTCTGTCCGAGCTGTTAGACGCGGCAGGCATCAAATACCACTCAATCGTCGCCCGGACGAAAGACTCCGAGAGCCTGTATCAAAAGGTCTTACGGCAACCGAATAAATACCGTTCGCTCAAGGACGTCCATGACTTGACCGGGATCCGGATCGTCACCTATTTCCATGACGATGTCCGGGAAGCGGCACGCATCATCGAGAATGAGTTCGCGATCGATCGTGATCAATCGGTCGATAAGTCGACCTTGCTCGATACGACTGAATTCGGTTACCTCTCGGTCCACTTCGTCGCGTCACTCAGTGAACAGCGGCTTGCCTTAAGCGAGTATGGACGTTTCAAGGACTATACGGCAGAGATTCAGATCCGCTCGATCCTTCAACATGCGTGGGCCGAGATCGAGCATGATCTTGGATATAAAAATCCGAACAGCGTCCCGGCAGAAGTCCGGCGTAGCTTCAGTCGGGTGGCAGGATTACTCGAGATCGCCGATCAGGAGTTCGTCAACATCAAGAAGCAATTGAAACAATTCGAAGACGAGACGGTCCAACAAATCTTGTCTGATCCGCATCAAGTCCGGATCACAGCAGATAACTTGAATTACTTCATCGACCACTCCCCCGTCATCAGCGAACTCGACAAACGTCTCGTCACGTCACAAATGATGCTCGATTCCGATCAACAGTTGATCAACGAACTGATCCGAATGTTCCATTACGTCGATATCCGGACGTACGGTGAACTGATTGAAGCAGTCTCGACACATAGTCCGCTCGCCTTACGTTGTGCAAAGGTCATGCCGAATCCATTCCTGCCTCGTCAAGGAATCGGGATCGCCTATATCTGTATGGCATTGACGATCGCTGGTGAAGATACGCACCGCATTGACTACTTCTTCCGCCGTTTTTATCCGGAGTTACGCAACGTCGAAGAAATCGTCGCCCGTGTCGTCGAGTCAGATGATTCAAGAGAAAAATATTGATTAAACTAAAATTTTTCACTATACTAAATCACGAGTGAAAGAAACTACGGTATAGAAAGAGTGAAGGATACATGGCAACTACACTAGAAGTAGCACAACGCGATCAGTTGATCGTTGATACGGAAAAAGGATTACGGATGAACTACCGCGCGATCAAAAAGGACGTGCGTAGCATGTTTACGACTTACTTGACACGTAACGAGTTCTTCATCTTAAAATCACTTTGTGCGAACAGTCCTCAAATTGCTTCAGCGCTCTCGCAAGAGTTCCAATTTTCAGCAAGCATGATTACGGCTCTGGCAGACGAATTGACGAAAAAAGAGTTGATCTCACGTGAGCGGAGCGAGCTCGATCGTCGCGTCGTCGAACTGCGGGCAACACCGAAAGGCATTGAGCTTTACGAAAAACTCGAGTCGATGAAGATGGATTACCTTGCAGACGTCTTTGAGGACTTCTCGGATCAGGAACTGGAGTTGTTCCGTTCGCTCTTAACGAAGCTTGAAAAAACAGTCTAAGCTGTTCGATGGAACGGATCCGGTCAAAAGCGATCGGATCCGTTTTTTAGTAATCGATTAGGAGGAAACACGATGTTTGATTTCGAATCAGTGCAACACTTACGAAAGACGGGACAGTATGAAGCAGCAAAGGAACTCGTCCGTCAGTATGTCGAGATAGCCCCTAACGATCCGACGGTCCTCTATCAGATGGCTTGGTGTCATGATAGTCTTGGTGAGGAACAGGCTGCTGTCCCCTACTATGAACAAGCACTTGCGCTCGGTCTTGCTGGTGAGGACCGCTTGCAAGCTCATATCGGGCTCGGAAGTACATACCGCGTCATCGGTCAGTTCAAACAAGCATCAAGCGTTTTCCGAAGCGCGTTGCTTGAATTTCCAGACGCCCACGCCTTACAAGCATTCCTCGCGATGACGGAGTACAACCTCGGTCAAGTCAATCAGGCTGTCGGTCGGTTACTCAAGAGTCTTGCTGCGACGTCGTCGGACGCCTCGATTCAGACATTTAACCGGGCACTTCGTTATTATGCCGATCATTTGGACGAGATCGTTACGGAATAAAGCAACAGTTGACGATGGATTGGTTTGCACAGCATAATGTAACAGCCAAGCGGACTCGCTTTTGGCAGGAAAGGAAGTTAATGATGTCATCAAAAAAAGTATGGACAGTAGAAGGTTATGAAGAACAAGGGCAAGAAAAACACGGTAAGGCAAGTAAGTCAGAAACCTATACGACTGAAGCGGATGCTAAGAAAGCCGCTAAGAAGATGGCGGATCAAAACGATCATCTCGACGTCTACGTGATTTATACGAATACGGTAAACGGTAAAACTGAAGAACGGTTCTTCAATTCGAACGGCAAGTATAGTGAAGAAGGATTCGAATGGTAATCTTCCTTTTCATTTAAAGGTCCACTCAAAAAATAATGGATTCGTTTCTCTTCAAGTGAGAGACGAATCCATTTTTTTAGTCATGATTTTGCCTCTCATACCAAAGCGGTATTTCACACTGAAACCCATCGTGGTCTCGGATGATCCGCTGAACGCGTCGTTGCATTGCCTCCAATCCGTCTACATCGAACCGTTTTGCCCAGACGAGAGACGAGAAGACGACCATCGCCATATAGAGGCTGTAGATCTGCCAAAAGTTAGACGGTACTTCGCTCTCGAAGTATCCATCGATCATGTGACGGGCAAAGACGGGACTCGTCTCGACTTGAAACAATCCACATTTGACGAAGTCATGCCACGGATCGCCGTAATCATGGTTCCCGTAATCGAGGAAGGCACAGAGATGTCCATTCTTAACAAGAAGATTATCAAGATGGACATCGTCATGTTGCAGTTGATTCGGACGCTCAGCTAAAAGGGAAAGCCTTAAAAGGATGAACCGATCGAGTCGCTCGATCCACTCTGGCTCAAGCAACCCATTAACCGCTGCGCGATAGCGGTCATGTTTCGCCTGACAAGGTTCTTTCCATGCCGCCATCCCGCTCGGTGCTATCACGTCATGAATGCTTCTCAACGCTCGCCCTGCCTCCTGACCGAGTCGAGGAGCTAATTCTGGTGACTCGAGAAGCACGCTTCGGACGGTTCGTCCGGGTAGGTATGGATAAATGCCGTACGCGGTCGTCGCAGTCCGTCCGGTCGCTAGCGGTAAGGCGTGAGAAATCCCCTTTTGTTCTGGTACCATTAAAGCCGCCTCTCGTTCAAACTGACGACTTAATGGGTCCGTCACGACCTTGACGATGTAGTGTGTTGTTGCCGTCTTGACGAACCAGATGGCTTGGTGCGAGCGTCCGGCAAGCCGTCTAACGCTATCGATATCGGTCAGTAATGGATGATCTGGTAGCATGAAGACTCCTTTCTGAAGACAAAAAGAGGACGCTTACTTGCGTCCTCTTCGTCATGCCTGTGGGATATAGCTGGCAATGATCTCAAGCAGATCGGCATACGCCGTTTCGAAATCGATGTTTTCGATCATATAATCGTAGTGATCGCGGTCTTTCCACGCTTCCTCGTAATCGACGAGTCGCGCTTCGAACTCCGGTGTATCACCTCGCATCAACAATCGCTCCTTCATCAAATCGGGTGGGACCGAGACGAAGATCGTAATGACTTGGTCACCAAACAGACGTTTAAAGTTTGCTGCTCCTTTTGGATCGATGTCCTTGATGACGATTTGATCCTGTTCGAGGACATCGATATACGCTTGCCGTGGTGTTCCGTACCACGCGCGATGAACATGGGCGTATTCGATGAACCCGTCCTCTTGGATCAGTTGCTGGAACGTCTTGACATCGACGAAGTGATAGCTTGCTCCATCAATTTCCGTCGGACGTTTCGGTCGTGTCGTCACTGACGGGATGAACCGGACGTGTGCGTATTCCGTCCGCAGACGTTTGATTAGGGAAGACTTTCCGCTGCCCGATCCACCAATCAAGAGAATGATTTTACCTGACATCGTTTTCCCCCTATTGTTGTGTCGTGAAATAACCTGTAAAGCGGAGCGCGAACTGTTCTAGTTCACTATCAACGACCGTCCCGTATATTGGTCGGATGACGATCAAGTAGCGTTCATACGAGATGATCCGGGACGTCTCATTACGTGTCATCTGGACTTGGGCTTCCGGGTAACTCTCAACATAGTACCAATCGACCGCAATCCGTTCATCGGATGGGGTCTCATAGATCCAAGTCACCGTCGTTCCATTAGCAGGAAGGGTGCTTTTCAAGGTGAAGCGCTGAATCTGCTTCAATTCACGTTTCGCTGATGCAAGTCCTGCCTCATAATTCGCAGGACGCATCGGTGTCGTCGTCACTTGCTTCGGTTTTGGTTCCGGCAAGCGGGCAAAGCCAAGCTGGAGACCGACGAATAAGGCGACGAGCGACAAACTGATGACGAATACGTATTCCTTGCGCATCCCTTCCCCTCCTCATCCTTCGAGTGTGTCGCGCATTCCTTTTGGATCATTGACGATGACGGCGTCAACACCGATCGTTTGCATCTGATGGACATCGGCGATCGTCTTCGGGGTATAGACCCGAACCGTGACGTCTTTTGCGTGAGCGAACGCGACATCCGCCTCCGTCACGCGTCGGTAATCGGGATGAATCCCCGTCGCACCGATCCGGAGGGCTTGTTCTTCCGGATGATAGATCGGATAGGGATACAGAATCGCCGTCTCGACGCTCGGGTCAAGCTTGCGAATCAGAGCAACCGAATAATGGTTGAACGAACTGAACAACAACCGATCCGTCGCAATGCCGTGCGCCGCGCAACGCTCGAGGACATACGCCTCAATGCCATCATAGCGAATCGTATCCGTCTTCAGCTCGATGTTGAGCCGCAGTGTCGCTGGTGCGAGGATTGCGAGTACTTCGTCAAGCGTCGGAATCTTCGTCTTGATCGCTTCTCCTTTGAAACGTGCTCCGGCATCGAGTGCTTGCAGTTCAGCGACCGTCATGTCGATCACACGCCCTGTCCCGTTCGTCGTCCGGTTGACAGTCTCGTCATGAATGATGACACCAACACCATCCTTTGAGAAATGGACATCGAACTCGACACCATCGACGTCGTCTTCGATCGCAGCGGCGATTGCTTCGAGCGTGTTCTCAGGAAAACGGTCACTGACACCGCGGTGTGCAAACCATAACATCAGAGTGCCTCGACGACACGCGTGTATTTCTTCGTCAAGTAGTTGACGAGGGGTGCGACCGAGATCGATTGACCCGTTGCTGCTTCGATCAGTTCAGCCGGTGTCTTCGATTTCCCGTGACGGTGAATGTTTTCCTTCAGCCAGCTTTTGATCGGTGCGAGTGTACCAGCTGCAATCAGACCATCGACGTTTTCGACGTCACGACGAAGCGCTTCGTTCAATTGTGCCGCGTAGACGAGACCGAGCGCGTAACTTGGGAAGTAACCGAACGATCCACCTGACCAGTGGACGTCTTGTAAGACGCCTTTATCGTCACTCGGGACATCGACGCCGAGATACTCTTTATAGAGACGGTTCCATTCTTGCGGGAGATCCTTCACTTCGAGTTCTTTCGTCATCAGGCGTTTTTCAAGCTCGTACCGAATGATGATATGAAGGGCATATGTCAATTCATCGGCTTCGATCCGAATGAGTGACGGTTTGACTTCGTTGACCGCTGCGTAGAAGCGTTCAAATGGGACGTCAGCAAGCGACGGGATTGCTTGTTGTAGACCATGATAACGTGCTGATAAGAAGCCTTGATTACGTCCGATGAAATTCTCGAAGAACAGTGATTGTGATTCGTGGATCCCCATCGAAGCACCTTCACCGAGACCAAGTGAATCGAGTTCCGGTTCGATACCTTGCTCATACGTCGCGTGCCCGGCTTCATGCATCGTGCCGAAGACGGAGTTCCGGTAGTCGTTCTCATCATATTTCGTCGTGATCCGCGCATCCTTCCGGTTAATCGTCGTTTGGAACGGGTGAACCGTCTCATCCAATCGACCGGACGTGAAGTCATAACCGATATCACGGAGCCATTCTTGATTCAAGGCGATCTGTGTCTCGCGGTCCGCTGACCAATCAAGCGTCGGGAAGTCTTTTCCTTCGAGTTGACTGAGCAAACCAATGATTGCTTGACGGAGTTCCGCAAATAATGGATCGAGTGTTGCGACCGTCATCCCTGGCTCATAGTCATGCAGGAGCGCGTCATACGGGTGCACATCATAACCCCAATACTCGACGAACTGGCGTTCCATCGCGACGATTTTCTCGAGATATGGTTCAAACATCGACCAATCATTCGCGTCCTTCGCCTTTTCCCAGACACTCTCGGCTTCCGAAATCAACGTGATGAACGTTTGATACTCGGCTTCTGGAATCTTCGAGTCGCGATCGAATGCTTCTTTTGCTTTCGCGAACGAGATCGCTTCGATGCCCGTCAGCGTCTCTTGCTCCATCGCTGCCAGTAATTGTTGGTACGTTTTCCCTGTCCGGCGACGGAAGCTCTCTGTTGAGAGGAATCCGATCGAAGCGGAACGATTCGCTGCACCTTGATCCGGCATATATGTCCGCATATCCCAGTATAGTAATGCGACGGCTTCTTCGTATGCGCGAAGACCATCAAAATGGTCGCGCCATTGTTGTGTCGTTGACATGATTATAGACCCCCTTGAAGTATGTAACAGTGTAGCATTTTTAGCATATCACAAAATGTTCAAAACTTTCACACACGAATGATTTTTGAAACTTTTCCCGTCAGATAAGCGTATAATGACCATACGATCAAGCAGAGCGAAAGGAAGTGGCAACAGTGAAGACAGACGCTGAGATAGCCGAGTTGATTCAGTTGAAAGAAACGGGACCGGTCTGTACGATCGAACATCTCCCAAAAGAGCTCGACTGGATCGGCACCGGTCGTAGCGCCTATGTATTCCGGGTTCGTGGCACCGACCGCGTCATCAAGAAGTTCTATCCGTCATTTCGTCCTCTCGCTGAGTTAGAAGGTGGCATTTATGAACAACTGACGACGTTTTCGACGTATGCGAGGATGTTCGAATATGGACCCGATTACCTTGTGCTCGAATACATCGAAGGACAAACGTTATTCGAATGCCTCGTCAGCGGGACCTATATTCCAGAATCCGTCTTGACGACTGTCGATGCAGCGCTAGCAGAGGCACGTGCCGTAGGTCTTAATCCATCAGATATTCATCTACGCAATATTTTGTTAACGGCAAATGGAGCACGGATCATCGATGTCGCAAGGTTCCGTCAAACCGAACCGTGTACACAATGGGATGATTTGAAGAAAGCCTACCAGTATGTCTATGCAAAACCGTTCTTCCCGAAAAAACTGAGCGAGACGTTCCTCAATACGATCGCTGATGTCTATAAGGGACGCTTGTTCGAATCGATTCGAAAGACCGGTTAATTGAAAACGCGATGCTCCTCCTTGTGAGGAAACATCGCGTTTTTTCGTTGATTATTGGACGCGATGTGAGACAGCATCCGCAAAACGAAACGTATTCTTACCGTCTTTTTTTGCGGCATATAACGCACGGTCTGCCTGTTGAATGATTGTTTTTAGCTTAATGGTTTCATCATCAAATAGCACGATCCCGATGCTGGTCGAGACAGCGTATGGCGTCTGCCATGTTCCAAGTTTCTGAAGGAGCTGCTGCGCAATTCGTTCGTACTCCTTTTTCGTCTTCTGATGGGTGAAACGAATCAAGAACTCGTCTCCCCCGATCCGGACAGAAAACGCGTCTTCATAAGAACGTGTACTATCCTGTAGTCGTTTCGCGACGTCGATCAAGACTTTGTCGCCGGTCTCATGCCCATACACGTCGTTCACTTGCTTGAATCCGTCAAGATCAAGATAAAACAGCGCACCGGAATGTTGCTGTTCCGTTTCCCACTGTCTCATCAAATAACGTCGGTTATACAATTGTGTTAGCGTGTCCTTCCAAGCAAACTGTTCGAGCTCAAGGTAATACGAAAATAGTTTCGCGATCCGTTGGAGAAGTTGAATGCTCTTCTCTTCGAATTGACTTGCTTCATAATGGACAGCGCACAACGTACCAAAGGGTTGACCATTCGTTAAGCTGATCGGAATCCCGAGATAGGACTCGATCTGTAACGCTTTTAATGCGTCCTGCATATCTTCTAAGCGCTCGTCATCGCTGATGGACTCATACCAGATGGGTTCGTTCTTTTCGAAATTGATGTGACGACAAAGTGTCTTTTCCATCTCGAACACTTGTCCTGCTCGAATCTCGATTCGTTGATGATCATTTGAGAGTCGTAAAATCATCTGTTGGTTTTCTTCGATCGTCGTTAAATACAACAATTGGTCAGGTAGAATCTCTTTCGCTAATTCCAATACATCATCTGCCAGTTCGTTAAAATTCCGATACAGTGTCATTTCTTGCAACGTATCACACCTCATTCGTTATTCGTTCTTTTTATATCATATATTTCACGAAGCAGCCCATCGATTGCACAATCCTTATATTTTCCAGTCGCATTGCGAATCATCACCCATACAGTCCTTCTTGAATCATACCGACCTTCTGCATGATTCCTCCTGGAGCTTTATCGATATTATGGGCGACTGAAACCTTATAAAGGAGCGTTTCTTGAAAACCAAAGGCAAGGACTGCAGCTAATGCATCGCTACCATTTCCATTGTTCCACAATCCGTTCTAAACATCGCTTCCGTATCAGACAGTTGGATTTTTCGTAATAAGAGTATTTTAGTATGTAACGCCGTACTCCCTTGAAACTGTTTCATTTTATTTTTGTTATAATAAAGGTATTTGAAATAAAATAATTATGAATAAACAAGTCGAAAGACGATCATGCTTGCGACAGCTAATAGACGTATATTCGTCTCACAATCAAAGTGAAGTTGTGTCCTGTGTCGTGAACTCGTCGCAATGCAGTCCCCGTTCTGATGAACACCGATCTTTCTCGTGACTGTCGAGGAACGAATCTGATACTCCTGACCGGCATACGAGACGAGTAAGACTTCTTGTAGCCGCAATTGCTGACGAAGTGCCGGATCGGTACGGATTGTACCGACGTCACGTCCATCTTTACGAATCACGAAATGTGTCGTATTGCGAAGCCATTCCGTTCTCGTTTCTTTAATTTGAAGAAGGGTTCCTTCTCCGTCGAACGTTACATCGAGGAAAAACGATTCAAACTTCTTGAAGCGCACAAGGATCGCCTGCCACCACGTGGCATAACGTCGTGAGAACGTCAGCCATTGTTCATGCGCGAGAAAACCGTATTCGTCTTTTGCGTCGCCCGGTCCGCTAAGCGAACGGACACCTCTGCCTCTCGTCTACGATAACGCAAATCACACCGGATTTGCCACCATTCGACTCTACCGTTCAAGAAAGCGACGACGGTTAAACCAAGTAATCCGTACACCTCACGTGGAGCGAGTTCCCCTGTCGTCAGGTAATGTCCGATCAAAGCGAAAAAGCATAAAACAATCAATAATAGACTCTGCACCATGAACCTTCCACACCTCCAACTCTATTTTTCCATAAAACGTCAAAAAAGTCCTCCTTTCACATGGAAAGGAGGACTAAATCAGAGGGTCGCGGCGACTTCTTGTAAATCATCCGCTGTCTCAGCAATCGCTTCTGCAATCTTACGCATGCCTTCGATCGTGCCGGCGACATCCTTCGTATCAGTCGATAGTTCATGAATTTGCCGCGAGACATTGTCGGTCTGTTCCGAAATCCTTGAAAAGGCACGGACGACTTGTTGCATCTCTGTCGTCGTCCGGACGACCGCTGTCTCCGTCGTTCCCATCCGCTCTGAGACGACGAGCATCTTTTGCGTAATCTCTTGGGCGATCCGCGACGTCTCTGTTGCCGACTGTTTACTCTCTTCGGCAAGCTTCCGAATTTCTTGCGCAACGACGGTGAACCCGCGTCCCATCTCCCCGGCACGTGCCGCTTCGATTGAGGCGTTCAAACTGAGTAGATTCGTCTGATCAGAAATCGTCGTCACCATCCCAGCGATCCGTTCGATTTCCTGCGACAGACGAGACAGTTCAGCGACTTGTTCGGTCGTCCGTGATAAATCTGCAACGACATGCTCAAAGCGCCGTGTCTCTTCTTCAACCAGGACGACGCCCGCTTCTGCTTCACTGACCGCTTCCGTCAACTGGATCGAAATCGCGTTTGTCGTCGTTGAGACGTGTTTGGCGTGCCGTTCAATCTCTTGGAAGTTTGCTGACGACTCCTCACTCATCGCAGCGAGTTCCTCGGTCGATTTTTGAACGCCATCCCCGACGTGATGTTTTGCTGTCGCGATCGCTTGGCGTTCTTCATCGATTTGATCCTCATACATCGTCATGACGATCTGTTGTTCGAGGTTGAATAGTTTTCCCGCTGCCCGCATGATTCGGACACGCTCTGCTTCCGGCCAAGCACTGTCGTCAATCTTCTCACTGAGAACGTTCCAGACTTTCTGGAAGGCAGCGATGTACCATTTATTGTGCAAACCGATCCGAACATGCCGTTCAGCAATCCGGCGCCGGGCTTCGATGTAGTCCATTGTCACCTGACCATCGAACATTTGTAAGATGTGCCGAGCGAGGGTGCCTTTCAACCGTTCAAGTTTCGAATGTTTTTCAATCAACTGACGGAGAGACGGAACCCGGATTAACTCCTCGTAGAACGCATCGACCATGCTCGGCATCCAACGGGAAACATCCTCGCGGATGACTCGTGCAATTTGTAAATCGATGGCGTGTAGACCGATTAGACGTAATTGTTCATGTAAGGATGCTGGAACATTCAATATGACATGAGTGCGTTCGACTTCAATGAGCGCGTCAAAGGAAGGTGAAGGTGATTTCTTAAACCAATTCATATACTCATCTCCTTGTTTTAATTTCATTTCACCTCTTATATCGTCACCGTTGATTGACCTTTAAAGGGATACGTTAGTCTCTTTCTACATGTCATGGTAATTGCATGTTGGAATATTTCGGACATTTTAAAGTTCATACGATCATTAATCATGTAACTGTAATACTAGGTTTTTCATTGTGACTTCCCGGATATAAAAGAGCTATGCGCGTAAGAAACTTGTGGTGAAGCTATGCTATTCATGAACATCTCAAACTTGAAAGATTAATTTGGGAGAGGTAGTGCTGATTACGGAAAAAAACAAATAAAGGCTTTTCATCCCACTTCCGAGCGGAAGCGGACGATGCGGGTCGTAACATTTCATGGAGTTCAATTTTTGCCGGTGTGGTATCATTCTTATCTTTATTGATTCTTTTCAGTCTGATTGGATCGGCAATCGGTCTCGGCGTCACGGACGTCACGTCGTATAACCCGTTCGATGGCGTCGGAACAGGCTTGATCATCTGGGCGATTCTGTCATTGCTCATTTCGTTATTCGTTGCCGGATTCGTTCCTGGTGTGACGTCAGCTCGACCCGGTCTCATTCACGGATTTTTGACTTGGTCGACGAGCGTCATCCTCTTGTTCGCTCTCTTGTCGTTTACGACCGTCAATACGTTACAATCGGTCGGTTCATTACTCGGAACAGTCGGTGGAGATGCCGGTAGCGGCATCGAGTCTGTCGCGTCGACTGCAAAAGACGCTGCGACGAAAGGGTTCGACTCCGTTACGAAAAACGTCTCAGATATCGATACGAAGGAACTCGATGAAAAGAAAATCGCTGACGCAGTTGCGAAGAACACGGATCTTACAGGCGCCGAGGCAGATAAAGCGACGCAAAACATTGTCGATGGTTTAAACACGGCAACAAAAGAAACAACGCATCAAATCAATAATGCGAAACAAACATTTGACGAGAGATCAGCTGACTTGAAGAAAACGGTTCAAGATGTTCGTCAGCAAACGGAACAAGCGACACAAACGGCATCGAAAGTTTCGATCTGGTCGTTCGTCGGTCTCCTTCTGACACTGATCTTCACGTCGTTCGCTGGGATTGTCGGTTCACGCGTCGCAACACGCGGTCGTGTCATGAATAAATAATGATTCCTTATAAAACTGATTCCGCCATGGCAGAGTCAGTTTTTTTGTGTGGTAAGACACTCTCATTGACTGCCCATGAAATTTCCTGTTACAGTATTACCTAACGACCGTTAGGAAGGTGATTTATCTGAAAGCACAACAATTATTACAGACGAGCATCCATCATTTTGCAGCGCACGGCTATGAAGGAGCATCGCTACAAGAGATCGCAACAGAAGTCGGTATCAAAAAACCGTCCATCTACGCGCATTATAAAGGCAAAGACGACCTCTTTCTGCAAGCGACGACATATGCCTTGCAGGAACAAAAGCGTCGTTTCGCTACGTATTTCACAAAAACACGACAGCAACCGCTCGAGCAATCCTTGCACGGCTTCTTCGATTGGTTCATATTAGAGCAGCAGGATGATGTCCTGATGCGATTCATCCTTCGGGCAGCCTATTTTCCACCAGAAAAACTCGAACAAGAGATGACCGATCGCTTCAACCCATTCTTCGATTCACTGCATGATTTATTGACGCGTCTGTTACGCGAACGTGACCGAACGGAACAGATTTTCTATTCGACGGACTACAAAAGTGCAGCGCTTGCTTATTTGACGGTCGCTGAAGGTACGCTGACAGAACTTGTCTATAACGGCGTCGACGCCTTTCATGCTAGACAGCAAGCCGTCTGGCCAATCGTCTGGCGTGGCATGTCGAAAACGATTCCAAACAATTGAGGTGACCTATGCAAAACAATACATTGATTTTAAGTACACTCCTGCTCAACTTATTCATCGCTTTTCTCGGAATCGGACTTGTCATTCCTGTCACACCGACGATCATGAATGAGTTAAGCATCTCCGGGGCGACGGTTGGTTACATGGTATCTGCCTTCGCCTTCGCGCAATTGATTCTGTCCCCGCTTGCAGGACGTGCCGTCGATAAGTACGGACGCAAGCCAATGATCATCATCGGTTTATTCATCTTTAGCATGTCTGAGCTCTTGTTCGGTCTCGGTCAACAGGTCGAAGTCCTGTTCGCGTCGCGGATTCTCGGTGGTGTCAGTGCGGCCTTCATCATGCCAGCTGTCACCGCTTTCATCGCTGACATCACGACGAACGAAACCCGTCCGAAAGCGCTTGGCTATATGTCTGCCGCCATCTCGACCGGTTTCATCATTGGACCCGGGATCGGCGGGTTTCTTGCTGACCTCGGCACGCGGACGCCGTTCTTCTTTGCTGCCGCGTTCGGTCTGACGGCAATGGTGTTATCTATCTTTACGCTCAAGGAACCTAACCGTCATTATGAGGCGACGACCATCAAACAACAGACGGGTTTTCGGAAAGTATTTAGTCCGCTCTATTTCATCGCTTTCCTAGTCCTATTGATCTCGTCGTTCGGCCTCGCCTCGTTCGAGTCCTTGTTCGCGCTGTTCGTTGACCGGAAGTTCGGTTTCACGGCAAAAGATATCGCGCTTGCGATCTCCCTTGGTGCGATTGTCGGTGTCATCGTCCAAGTCGGGCTGTTCGATCGTTTGACACGTTGGTTCGGTGAGATTCGCTTGATCCGTTACAGTTTGATCGGTTCGACGTTGCTCGTCGTCTTGATGACGTTCGTGACGAACTATGTCTCGATCATTCTCGTGACGATGGTCGTCTTCGTTGGCTTTGATTTGATGAGACCTGCCGTCACGACCTATCTTTCGAAGATTGCCGGGGATGAACAAGGTTTTGTCGGTGGAATGAACTCGATGTTTACGAGTATCGGGAATATTCTCGGACCGATCGTCGGCGGATTATTGTTTGACGTCAACCTTAACTATCCGTTTTATTTCGCGACGATGATGCTTGCGGTCGGTATTTTACTGACATACTTCTGGCATGCACCACGTACTGAAGTAACTGAATCGGATCGTTTGTCTTCTTAAAAAAACAGCCCCGTTCCCATCACTGGAAGCGGGGCTGTCGTTATGTCAGTAATCGTTCGTGTAATTGTTCAGGCGTCGGTACCGTATAGGTCGCAACCGTCTCATTTGTTCGTTCGTTGATCAGACATGTGGCAATACCCGCACGATGTCCCGCTAAGACGTCGAGTTCCCGGTCCCCGATCATGATCGTCTCGTCTAGAGCCATCTGATGCCGATGAATCAAGTACGTGACAGCTTCCGGATCCGGCTTACGGACGAAGCCATGTTCTGCAGTCAGGATGTCTTGAAAATGATGCGTCAATTCGTGTTTTGCAAGCAACGCATGAATGGATGTTCCGCGATGGGTGACGATATGATGCGTCGCACCACTTGCCGATAATGTCTCAAGCAATTCATGAATTCCTGGAAACGGACCGGACCGTTCGCGCTCGATCGTCGCCTTTTGTTGTTTGTAGTTCGTAATGAACGCTTCGGACACCGCAAACGCCTCATACATCGTCTTTGCCGAGATCGCCATCAGCTCAGCGACACGTTCTCGATCGACCGATTGCCCCTCGCTCTCGAGCATGTCCACGAAAACATCGATCAACACCGGATAGGTATCGAACAAGGTGCCGTCAAAATCCCAAATGAAGTGTTTCAACATCTGCCTCTTCCTCTCCCACTTTCTTAACACCAACAAAGACGGCTTTCCCGTCCATCTCGACCTTCCAGTCGTTGTGATTAAGTCCTTGACCGGAGACATGGATTCTCACCTGACCTGATCGTCCTATCTCATGTCCTTGCTCGACGGTGATCATCGTTTCTGAGACGGATGGCTTCATGAATTTTCGGTAATAGACACCCATCACACCACTCGCCGTTCCTGTTACCGGATCTTCGACGCTACCTGATCCCGTTGCTGAGAAGCGACGTCCGTGTAAAGTCGCCTGCGCATCATATGTATCGAAACAGATGTGGTGAATCGATGCTTGAAGATAGTCAGTCAAAACGGATGCAAATTATTGATGATCTGGAATCATCCGTTGAAAATCGACGTGACGGCGAATCGGCGTTTAAGACGACTCCGGCTGGATTACCGGTTCCTGGTGTCGTCGTAAATACATCATAGTGCAATAGTTGAATCTTTTGTCTCCTCCTGTCCAATTTTCAAATCACGCACCGTGTTGTTATGTGTCTTTGATTTCTGACATCCTGATTTCATGTTTATTAGATAAGTCTAACAGAACAGATGAAAAAACAAGGACGAGACGCCCTTGCCTTAGGATGATTGCATTTGTTGCCAGTCGTCTTCTTCATAAATCGACTGGACCCATTCGATCGGTACATAGAGGGACCTTGCAATCGCTTCGTCTGTTTTACCCAGTTTTCGCAACAGATGGACGATTCGAATCCTTCGTTCGAGCTCCCGGTTATCCGGTATCAGTTCAGGCATCATCTTCTCTTCTCCTTTCCACTGAATCGGCGATGGTGTTTTCATGATGATACCCGATTATTATCTGAATATTCCGATTGGTGCATAGAAGCAAGGATTTTTGATAAAGTTCCGAGAAAGATAACAGACAGGAATTCGATTCATTTTGACGAATGACTAGAAGGTAGACGCACCGATCACGAAGTCATGCGTCAAACAAACAGATTAGGAGCATCTATATGATTAAATCAAAAAAACGGTTTCAGCTAGCGATCGGTTTGCTATTGATTGGTGTTTTTAGCGGGATTCTTTTTGATGTATTGGGCTACTTTCCGCACGCGACAGCGTATCTATTGAGTATTCCGATCGCTTCCCATGACACGGAATTTCTTTTAGGATGGATCGTTACTGGTGTCACGATCGCAGGGCTTGTTTTGCTTCCCTTGTCCTTACGACGACATCACGTCATTACGATGTTCGTATGTCTCATAGCCATCATTGTAACGCCGCACGTCATGTAATGTTTGCGAATGGCTCGCTTCATTCCCATTGCAATATAAACCAATTTGAATGGATCGCTTACGACTACGCCAATGGATCGTCTTGATTCATTGGCTTTTTCTCATCTAAAAAGTAAAGTCTACTTTACAAAATGTAAAACAGACTTTACAATACAGATAACTGGAAAGGAGGTCGCTGGATGAAGCTGACGAATCAAGTCCGGATTTACCGCCAACAACAGAAGTGGACGCAGGAACAGTTCTCTGAACATATCGGCGTGACACGCCAGACCGTCATCTCGCTTGAAAAAGGCAGCTATACGCCATCCTTATTACTCGCAATGCAAATTGCTCGCGTCTTCGATCGACCAGTGGAGGAATTATTTCAATTAGAGGAGGAGTCTTGATGAACCGCGTCATAACCCAATCTGTTTTAAATTGTTGTCTCTATTTTTTAGCTGCGTCTCTCATCAGTGCGATTCATGACAAACTTCAATTATTTCAAGATGATCCTGTATCCGGTACCGGTCTGTCGTTTGAGCTCGATCTCAGCATCATGCTGCCACTGGTCATCATCGCTATTGTCGTCTCATGCATTGGCTATCTCTCACGAACGGATCGCTCCCGGTCATTTTCAAAATGGTCGACGTCAACAGCAGAATTCTCTGACTCGGACGAACGAGAAGCCCTTATCACTGGTAAGGCGACCCGCGCGGCGTACGTTGCTTTTTTGATCAGTCTTCCTATCCTGATGATCGCCTTTTTATTTGAACAGCCACTACTTGAACGGTATCCCTCGTTTCCGTTTTATGCGATCGCGCTCGTCCTATCGGTTGGAACCCTTACCTATATGACCGCTTGGATCGTCCACGTTCGCCGTTAACATCGTTGACGAAGGACTATTGAGTTTGCAACTGCACCGGATGGTCCGTCAGTTGACCCTCTTCGTGATACACCGTTTCCCTAGCATATACATGTGACCGATTACAATCCGACAACAATGCCACAATGCTGGCATATTCTATCTAGATGGGAGGTTAATATATGCAGGCGACGCACCACTCATTTAATACGCAACGTTACCACATTCGTCCGGCTCGTCTTAGTGATGCTGAAGCACTTGCTGTACTACGTCAAGCACTGGACGCGGAAACGGAGTACTTCGACCGGATGCCAGGTGAGGACGTGATGACGGCGACCGATTTCGTTGATCAGTTACACAATTCATCGGTTCCGGATCAAATCCTCGTCGTTGAACGGGAGGAACAACTCATTGCTTACGCCAGGTGTCGTGGATTTGCATTAAAGCGCTTTGCTCATAAAGCATCGTTCGGCTTAGGTGTCCTGCGTTCGGATTGGGGACAAGGAATCGGCACCCAATTGACGATCCGGATGATCGCTTGGGCGAAGACGCAGTCGCTTCTGAAAATCCAACTCGAAGTCGTCGAGACGAATCACGGGGCGATCCGACTCTACCAACGTCACAGTTTCCTAGAAGAAGGACGACTACGCCACGATCGGTTGCTGTCGGACGGCTGTTATTATGATACTGTCCTGATGGGCTTAGCATTATGAGTTTTTCATTATCGATCGCGACGTATAACATTTGGCATCATCCATACAAGCGTCAGGAACGGTTTGCGGCATTGTGTGCGGAAATCAATCAGCATCAACCGGATGTTCTTCTTCTGCAGGAAGTGATGTCGACGTTTCATCCGGATGAACCGTTCGTCTCAATCGCCGAACATCTCGCAGAGGCGACCGGTTATCCTTATTGGATGATGGATCCTTATATGGATTCACCGGATGAAGGACTTGCCATTTTAACGAAACTGCCGTTTGAGCGAACGGATTCGAGTGCCGCAGCGACAGCAAACATCAACCATCACTGTGCGATTCGGATTCCGTTTTCGATTGAAGGTGTTCGATTTGCCGTGACGAACATTCATTTCAACTGGCGTGCTTCAGACATTCGACTCGATCAACTTCGATTCGTCAACGAATGGATTGCCTCACAAACAGATGACGCGACGGTCGAGTTCCTTGGTGGTGACTTTAATGATTGTCCAAATTCTTCTCTGCATCAAGCAATGCTTAAGAGTGGGTCGATCTCGCTGGCAGTTTTGCGATGCGGACCGGTCAACTTGCTCCTGTGACTCTTGATCCTATGACGAATTCGTATGCTAAAAAGAATGACGGAATCACGACATCTGCCCGGTACGATTGGTTATTGTGTCAACGCTCACCGGCACCAGTGACCTTACAACGCGTTCAATTGATCGGACATGAACGACTGCCCCATCACGTCATACCAAGTGATCATTATGGTGTCCTGGCTCATATGACGATTCACTAAAACGACGAGGCTGACTCAAAAAAGAATGACGCGTCTTT
>NZ_DJTL01000032.1:0-82295 GCF_002439205.1 Exiguobacterium sp. UBA6309
TCTCGTTAGAGAAAAATTGCACACTATCTTCAGTTTCAAAGGAAGGCGGGATTCCGCCTTACTTTATTCGTATTGATCCAATTGTCACGAAGCAATCGTCTCGCTTCGAATTAAGGTACCTTGTTTGATGAGACGATTCGTTGCCGTTTCCGGTGGATCGCAAGTAATCAACGTAATCGTCGGGGAGACGACGGATTGATCGAGGACGGACAACGTCGTCGGTGTGACGAGACGACTTGACGTGATCCGGTACGTATACCGATGTGTTTTCGTCGTGACGATAACGGTATCGCCTTTCTTGACGTCAGGCAGACGATTGAAGTGAAGACCTTCTGTGAAGCTTCGGTGTCCGGCGAGCGCATAATTGCCTTTTCCAGGCGATCCGGTTTTCGGAATATGACCGATACTTCGATCGAGGACTGCTGTCGTCGACCCCTCTAAGATGACTTGTTCAAAATCAATGCTTGGTATCGAGAGTAATCCGACACCTGATTTTGCAAGAGGTTGTTTGGTTTCTTTTGCATCGACGATTTTTAGACTGTTGGTCCATTGTTTCTTTAAATGTTCAGCTTCTTGTTCGCGCTGATAATCACTGATGAAGGGCCAAACGATGAGAGCGATGCCTGCTAACAAAAAAAGCAGACCGATGAATTTACGGCGTGTCATGATAAAAAGTCCTTTCGGATGCGTGAGGGCGCATCATCTTTTTTGAAAAACAGGGGAAAACTTGTCCTTCCCCGATGGAAAACGATTCTGTTATGATAAAGAGAACGATTTGAAAACATGGGGTGCAAATAGAGATGAACTATAAAAAAGCAGTAGCGTTGACGTTATCGAGCACGTTATTTTTGGGTGCTTGTTCGTTCGACCTTTCGCCAAGTAGCGATACAAAAGAAGTCATTACTGAAAGTGAACAAGGTAAGGAAGTCCAAGCCGTCGTCAGTCCAGCCATTGATACGACGGATTCGTATTACCGGACGGTCTTACCGTTTCGTCCAAGCGTCGCACGTGGAATGACACAAAAGCGTGTCAGTTCGCGTCTTGAACTCGATGAAATCGAAACAGGATTGATGCGTCATTCGACACAATTTTTTGATCCGGAAAAATACTATTACCAAGAAGGTCAGTTACTCGAAGCCGACCAAATCGCAAAATGGTTGTTACGAAAAGGGAAAGCAGGCGATGGCGTCAGCGATCCTGAAGGTTTAAACCCAGCCTACACGTCAGGTAAGTCATATAAAGAAAAAAATCAAAAGTCACCTATGATTCTATCGCATATCTTAGAGCAAGACTACATGCTTGAAGAAGATAAGAAGCTTGAACTCGGTGGTACATCAATCGCTCTCGTCTTAAATAGTGAGTATGTTTTCCAAGATGAAAACTATGGACCGACCTATACCGTTAAACTTGATGAAAAGAAAGTCGTTGCTGAAGGGAAGCGGATGGCAAACGATTTAGTCAAGAAAATGCGTAAGACGCAGGGTATGAAGACGACACCGATTCACGTCGCCCTCTACCTCCAGGAAAAAGAAGGTTCACCGGTTTCCGGTCATTATCTCTCGTCTGCATTCATCGGTCGCGGAAATCAAATCAGTGCGAACGACTGGAAAAACTACAATGAACGCTATTATTACTACCCGTCAGCACGCGCGACGAATGATGTGCGAGATGATGCGGCGAAATTTGATTTATTCAAAGACCGTCTAGAAGACTACTTCCCGAACTACACCGGTATGATGGGGGAAGGCTTCTATCAAGAAGATGAACTTAAAAAGCTTGAAATGAAGATTCCCGTTCAATTTTACGGAAAAGCAGAACTCGTCGCATTCGTTCAGTACGTGACGTACCTGCTTGAGAATCGCTGGGAATATAATCGAAACATTCCGACGACGATCACTGTGACGAACTTGAACGGTGATACGGAAGCGATGCTATTCCTCGATCCGGATACAAAAAAACCAATCGTCAAGATTCGTTGATTTCTCCATTTACTTTATAAAGCGACATTCCTTATTTATCGGAATGTCGCTTTATTGTATGACGAACGCTTGAAGATAGAAGTATATGAGTATGAAAGGAAGGGTATGGAAGAAGAATGATATTTTGTTTCACTTTCCCATTTTTTAGATTTACGAAAGTCAGTAGGAGAGAGCATAATGGAAGAAGAGTTCTATAAACGGGGACGGTGCGATGAATCGCCAGTTCTATTAAAGAAGATGATAAAGGAGAGATCTAAATGAATGGCGGTATCTATTCACAAATCGGAGCAGTTCGAGAAGAACTACCATCGTCCTCACGAAAAGTCGCAGACTACGTCTTGACGCATATGAACCAAATTGCGCGCATGACGATCCACCAACTCGCAGAGGAGTCGGATACAAGTGCTGCTGCAGTCGTTCGCTTTTGCCGTGCACTCGGATTAAAGGGATATCCAGAGCTGCGGATGCGGATTTCGGCTGATACGGCACGCACGGATTTAAAAGGATATCATGATATCGAAAAGGATGAACGTCCGGTCGACTTAATTGAAAAAACGCTTAGTAACAGTATTCAAGCGTTGCAGGATACAGCGAAGCAGTTAAATGATGATTGGATTGCAGAAGCGATCAGCGTTATCGACCAAGCACGTGCAATCTATTTTTACGGAATCGGGGCGTCACATGTCGTAGCGGAAGACGCTGCTCAAAAATGGACGCGTGTCGGGAAACTAGCGATTCAAGAAACGGATCAGCATCTACTTGCGACGATTTTAGCGAATGCACGCCCAGAAGATGTCTTTTTTGCGATTTCCTACAGTGGTGAGACAGAAGAAGTCGTCGAGTTGATTCGCTTGGCGAAAATCCAAGGGTTAAAGGTTATTAGTCTGACGCGTTTTGGGGACAATCGGATCAGCCAACTAGCAGATATTGCGCTTTGGACTTCGCGCGCACCGGAAGCACCGCTTCGTAGCGCGGCACTCAGTTCACGACTGGCTCAACTGTTTGCGATTGACGTCTTATTCTTGTCCTATGCTGCGGGACATTATGAAGATACACTCGAACGTCTCCAATTTACGCGGGAGAGCGTTAAGACACTGCATCAAAAAAAATAAGGGGGATACATACATGTCAGAACGAACTGACGGACTAGACGCGTTGTATCCGGAAATGGTGGAGCGGCGTCGTTATCTCCATCAGCACCCGGAGTTATCGTTTCAAGAAGTCGAGACACCGCGTTATATCGCGCAACATTTAAAAACGCTCGGAATCGAAGTCAAGACAGGAGTGGGGGGACGTGGTGTCGTCGGGTACATTCGTGGAGGAAAACCGGGGAAGACCGTCGCGTTACGTGCCGACTTCGATGCTTTACCGATTGCTGACGGAAAAGAGGTCGCGTATCGATCGACAGTTCCGGGCGTGATGCATGCGTGCGGTCATGATGGTCATACAGCGACGTTGCTTGCCGTCGCAAAGACGCTCATGCAACAGCGGGAATCGTTACCGGGGAATGTCGTCTTGATTCATCAACATGCGGAGGAAGTCGTCCCGGGTGGTGCGCGAGATATGATTGCCGATGGTTGTCTTGAAGGGGTCGATGTCATCTTCGGAACGCATCTTTGGTCAACGATCGATCAAGGACACGTCGGTATTCGAACCGGTCCGATCATGGCAGCGGCTGATAAGTTCGAGCTGATCTTATATGGAAAAGGCGGACACGGTGCGAAGCCACACGAGACGATTGATGCTGTCTTACTCGGGGCAACGATCGTCAAAGAATTACAATCGATCGTCAGTCGTCAACTTAATCCGCTAGAGCCGGCAGTCGTGACCATTGGAACGTTGCATGCGGGGAATACGTTTAATGTCATCGCAGATCAAGCGACATTAACAGGAACGGTCCGAACGTTTAATGAAGCGACAGCGGACGAAATCATTGAGCGGATGGAGCAGACGATCAAAGGAATCTGTCAGTCGGTCGGAGCGACGTATCAATTTACATACGAAAAAGGATATCCAGCTGTCGTCAACCATGCGGTACCCACCGTATTGATCGAATCCGTCGCACGAGAAATCTTAGGAGACAAGCATGTATTTGAAATCGAACCGACGATGGGCGGCGAGGACTTCGCGTATTATCTGCAACACGTACCCGGTGCGTTCTTCTTTACAGGAGCCGGGGACGCTTCGTATCCACCGCATCATCATCCCCAGTTTGATTTTAAAGAGCCAGCGATGCTTGACGCAGCGCGTATTCTGGTCGAAGCAACGTGGCGGTATTTAGAACAAGCTGTGGAAGCATGAAAAAATCGCTCGTCTTGACTCCGAAAAGGAATCAGGGCGAGCGATTGTTGTCTTCTTAACCTAAAATTTCTTGAACACGACCAACTTGTCCGTCTTCTAGGCGTACTTTGATCCCGTGCGGATGCTGCGGTGATTTCGTGAGAAGGTCTTTAACGATTCCTTCTGTTCGTCTACCTGTTCGTTGATCTTGTTTCAACACGATGCTGACTTTAAGACCAGGTGTGATATTTTTACGTGTTTTACCGTCCATCTGTAGATCCTCCCATCGTTCATTTCCTGTTTGGCTATCAGTATAACATGGTTCAGCCGGTGAAACTTGTTTGTCGCAAGGACGTAAAGTGAAAAGAGAACGGAATGTCAAAAAAAAGTTTGACTATATTTGACCAATTAAGATGTGGCTTTTATAATTAAGGTAATGAAGTATAGGAAAAGGAAGTGAACTCGAATGGCAAAAGACTATTATCAAACACTCGGTGTCGCAAAGGATGCATCGAATCAAGATATTAAGCGCGCGTACCGCAAACTGGCGAAGCAATATCACCCAGACGTCAACAAGGAGGCGAGTGCAGACCAGCGCTTCAAGGATATCCAAGAAGCCTTCGATGTGCTTGGGGATGAGGAGAAACGAGCACAGTACGATCGATACGGTAGTAACTTCGACCGGATGGCAGGTGCTGGAGCTGGGGGCGCTGGAGATTATGAAGATTTGTTCCGACAGTTCGGAGGTAGTGGACGGACACGACCTGGACAATCGTTCGGATTTGAAGACATGTTCGGTTCGTTCTTTAGTCAGGAAGAAGTGTCGACCGATGAAGAGCTTGAATTGACGGTTCCACTCAGTCATCTCAGTACGAATGAAAAAGTCACGGTGCGTCTTGCGACCGGTTCGATTCAGTTGACGCTACCGAAAGATGTCTATGACGGTAAAAAAGTCCGCTTACGTGGAAAAAGTTCGATGCGTAACCGACAAGGTGTCGCGGGAGATGTTTACGTGACGATTCACCTGAAGGATGACGATCAGTTCCGACGGGTCGACCAAGACGTCATCTCGACCGTCCGCGTTCATCCGACGACACTTGTACTCGGAGGAGAAGTCGTCGCAGATACACTTGAAGGAAAACGAATTAAACTGAAAGTCAAACCGGGCACAAAACCAGGAGCACGACTTCGGATTCCAAATCGTGGTCTGAGTCAAGCGAATGGTCATCGTGGGGCATTACTCGTCCAACTCGAAGTCAAGTTACCTGAGATGGACCGCGCCTTTTATGAAGAGTGGGAACGTCAACTTGCAGTGAAGGAGTGATCAAGGATGGATTTTGAACGTTTAACGGATCGGGCACATGAGGGAATCGTCTCTGCCCAAGCGATTGCGAAACAACGTCGTCATAGTGAAATCACAGAGTGGCATTTGTTACTTGCCTTACTTGCTCAAGAAGAGGGAATTGCACGGGTCATTTTTGAAAAGTTGAATCAACGGATTGAGACATTGAATGCAGCGATTGACGAAGCGATTGGTAAGCTTCCGGCTTTGTCCCAGGCGACGACGCCACGGATTGGGGGCTCGTTGCTGAACGTGTTGACGGAAGCGGAGACGGAAGCGCGACTCATGCAGGATGACTACGTCTCCGTCGAACACTTATTATTAGCCCTGATCAAACAATCAAGTCCAGCAGCTCAGTATTTACGTCGTCAAGGCATTACGGAAGAGACACTTCGGGAAGCGATCGTCAGTATGCGAGGCAATCGGAAGGTCACGACAAAAAATCCCGAAGAGACGTTTGATGTGCTGAAAAAGTATGGACGCGATCTCGTAGCGGACTTCCGGTCGGGGAAAACGGATCCGGTCATCGGTCGTGACGACGAAATTCGACGTGTCATCCGGATTTTAAGTCGGAAGACTAAAAATAATCCCGTTTTAATCGGAGAACCTGGTGTCGGGAAAACGGCAATCGTTGAAGGGCTCGCGCAACGGATCGTCCGAGGAGATGTACCGGAGAGTCTGAAGAACAAGCAGTTGTTCAGTTTAGACATGAGTGCACTCGTCGCTGGTGCAAAATACCGTGGTGAGTTCGAAGAGCGTCTGCAGGCAGTCTTGAATGAAGTCAAGGAGGCCGAAGGACAGATTCTCTTATTCATCGATGAGCTGCATACGATCGTTGGTGCCGGGAAGACGGACGGCGCAATGGATGCTGGAAATATGCTCAAGCCAATGCTTGCGCGAGGAGAATTGCACTGTATCGGTGCGACGACGCTTGACGAGTACCGAAAGTATATCGAAAAGGATCCAGCGCTCGAACGTCGCTTCCAACAAGTCCTCGTCGCGGAACCGGATGTCGAGGATACGATCTCTATTCTGCGTGGATTAAAGGAACGGTTCGAGATTCACCATGGTGTGCGGATTCATGACAATGCACTCGTCGCGGCGGCGATGTTATCCGATCGGTATATTACGGATCGGTTCATGCCGGATAAAGCGATTGATCTCGTCGATGAAGCATGTGCGATGATTCGGACGGATATGGAGTCGATGCCAGCTGAACTCGATTCCCTCGTCCGTCGGGTCATGCAGCTAGAGATCGAGGAAGCAGCATTAAAGAAAGAGACGGATGAAGCATCCCGGAAACGGCTTGCCGTCTTACAGCAAGAACTCAGTTCTGCCCGAGAAGATGAGAGTGCGCTTCGGACAAGATGGGAACGGGAAAAAGAGAGTTCGCAAAGTGTCCAACAGTTACGCGCGGATCTCGAGAAAGCGAAACTGGCGTTACAAGAAGCCGAGGGGCGCTATGACTTAAACCGGGCATCAGAAATCAAGTACGGTCAAATTCCAGATCTTGAAGCGCGTCTGAAAGTCGCGGAAGAATCATCTGAACACGTCTCCCACGAACTGGTTCGGGAAGCGGTGACGGAAGAAGAAATCTCCGACATCGTCTCGAAATGGACCGGCATTCCAGTGACGCGGCTTGCGCAGGGCGAACGGGAAAAGCTACTCTATCTCGAGGATACGCTTCATGAGCGTGTCTTCGGTCAAGACGAAGCGGTTCGTCTCGTCGCGGATGCTGTCATTCGAGCGCGAGCAGGTATCAAGGATCCGAATCGTCCGATCGGCTCGTTCTTGTTCCTCGGTCCGACAGGAGTCGGGAAGACAGAACTTGCAAAAGCCTTGGCGGCAGCGATGTTTGATAGTGAAGATCATATCGTCCGCATCGATATGTCGGAGTATATGGAAAAACACAATGTCTCCCGTCTCGTCGGTGCGCCTCCAGGATACGTTGGTTATGAAGAAGGCGGTCAATTGACGGAAGCCGTCCGACGGAGCCCGTATTCGGTTCTTCTATTCGATGAGATCGAAAAAGCGCACGGGGATGTCTTCAATATCTTGCTTCAGTTGCTCGACGATGGTCGGTTAACAGATGCGCAAGGACGTGTCGTCGACTTCAAGAACACGATCGTCATCATGACATCAAACATCGGTGCGCCCATCTTGCTTGAAGCAGCAAAAGATGGTGTCATCGATGCGGCGGAAGAAGAAGCCGTTCGCCAAGAACTGAAGCGTCACTTCCGACCGGAATTTTTAAACCGGATTGATGATACGATTTTGTTCCATCCACTCCACCGGACAGAGATCGAACGAATCATCGACAAAGCGGTCGAGAAGATGACTTCTCGCTTGTCTGGACGCGGCATTACGATTAATGTCACGGATGCTGCGAAGACGCTGATCTTTGAAGAAGCATTCGAACCGCAATACGGTGCGCGTCCAATCAACCGTTATATGCAACGGACGATTGAGACGAAGCTTGCCCGAGCTTTGATCAGTGGGGCGATTCAAGATGGTTCCCAGATTGCGATCGATGTAGAAGACGGTGAACTAGTCGTAAACGGATAAAGCAGATGCTAGAAAAAGGAGTCGACTCGGCTGAAACGAGTCGACTCCTTTTAGCGTTTACGGAAGAACCATATCCGCATCCACCAGATGCGTGATAAGCTAGAAAAAAAGAGAAAGAGGGAACGCCATGAATGTTACACAAGCCCAACTTGAGGAGTTGATTGAGGAGTGTCGTCCGTATACGGTGCTTGGACAAGTCGCAAGTTACATCCCAGAGCTTGCGAAAGTTGATCCGACCCAACTTGGTATCGCTGTCTGTAATGCCGACGGGACGTTCGTTTCGGCAGGTGATGCGGACACGATGTTTACATTACAGAGTGTGTCGAAGATCATTACACTGGCATTCGTCCTCGAGACATTCGGAGAAGATTATGTCTTTTCGAAAGTTGGGATGGAACCGACGGGTGATGCGTTCAATTCGATTGCGAAACTTGAAGAGACGATTCCGACAAAACCGCTCAATCCAATGATCAATGCAGGAGCACTAGCAGTGACTAGCATGTTGCCGGGAACGGATGCTGCGGATAAATTACTGCAATTGCGTCAATTCATCGCAAAACTATTGGATATTAAAGTAGAAATGGTAAAATATGACGCAGATGTCGCTGAATCAGAATTCGAAACGACAGATTTGAACCGAGCGTTGCTCTACTTCATGCGCTATCACGGCGTCATCGAAGGCAACGTTGAAGAGATCATCGACGTCTACACGAAACAATGTGCGATTTTGACGAACTGTAAAGGACTTGCCATGATGGGGAAAATTTTAAGTACATCTGGAAAAACGCCATCCGGACGTCAAGTCATCTCGCGTCGTAACGCACGAATCATCCGGGCCATCATGACGACATGTGGCATGTATGATGCATCTGGAGAATTTTCTGTCCAAGTCGGACTTCCCGGAAAAAGTGGTGTCTCCGGTGCGATCGTTGCCTGTGGTAGAAGTGATTTCGATATGGCCGATCTCGGAATCGGTGTGTTTGGTCCTTCCCTTGACGCGAAAGGCAATTCGATTGCAGGAACAAAGATGCTTGAACTACTTGTTCAACGTCACCCGTGAGCGATCTCGACTTGATCGAGTGCGTTACGCAGTTCATCCTCTAAGCGTTTGATCTGATGCAAGCGCTCTGCTTGATAAGCAGTCGGAACCTCGAATGACCGCCATCTTTCCAGTCGCTGATACGTGTCATTGATATGTCCGAGTTGCGTCTGGGTTGTTTTTAGACGATCGACAGCGGACTTCGGTTGATTCGTATAGGGACGCAAGTACTCGACCGTATAGCGGTACGCTTTCGTCGCAAGACGCAACTCATGCATCCGTTCGATACGTTTTGGACTATCCTTTCGTTGTACTTTTTCAAATTGTTCACGTTTTTTCTCATAGCGTTTCTCCGCGGCATGAATCAGTTCTTTTTCTGACATCCGCTTGAGGCGTTTTGTCATCGGACTCGCTAAAAATCGACGGACGGATCGATCCAGTTCATTTGAGATCAAGAGATGCATCGTCTCAATCAAGGTTGAACGTTTTCCTTGGAGTTGTAAGGCGACATGGTTTGCGAACAATTGGTCGATTTCTGTTTTTTTTGAAGTCGCTTCGAGCTGTACGTCGAGATCGCGCACTTCACCGAAGGCGTGCATCAGACGCTTCCAAATCAAATAGACGGGTTCTTCCGTCAACTCGACCAATCGAGCGAACGTGATCAGTTTCCGCAAGCGAATTCGGGCTTGATGGATATCTTCCGGATTTTCAAACGTTTGTGATTCTTTGGCATAATGATTGAAGGTAGACCAGGTCTCGAGTAGTTCAAAAGTCAGCTTTTCAGTATCACGATGGTTCATGAGATGAATCCCTCCTTGGATTGATTTCGTAAGAGTTCAAGAATGATGCGTTTTAAAATTAAGGAGGACTCCTCCTGAAATGTGGTGGAAACATGTTAGAAACAGTTACGTTCTCAGGAAAGATGAAGCAATTCATGAAAATCTTCTTTCCAATTCTCGTAACGCAAGTCGCGTTTTATTTAATCAGTTTTTTTGATACGGTCATGGCCGGTCGATATGGCTCTGCTGATTTAGCTGGAGTCGGTGTCGGAGCAAGTCTATGGGCACCTATTTACACAGGGTTGACTGGTATTCTACTTGCCGTCGCGCCGCTCGTTTCCCAAGCGATGGGAGCGAAACGCGAGCGGGAAGTCAAACGGATCGTCATGCAGGCGTTGTACGTCGCTGTCGCAATCATCGGTTTGACAGTCGTCATCGGACTTCTCGCTGTCAATCCGATTCTCGAGCGGATGGAGTTATCGGTAGAAGCGCGCGAAGTCGCAAGGAACTATCTCTTGATGCTAGCGCTCGGCATCGTGCCGATGTTCGTTTTCTTCGTCTTACGAACACTCATCGATTCATTAGGAAAATCGAACATTACGATGGTCTTACTACTAATCTCTTTACCCATTAACGTCCTTTTCAATTATCTATTCATTTTCGGAAACTTCGGTTTTCCGGAACTCGGTGGTGTCGGTGCGGGAGTTGCGACTGCCATCACGTACTGGATTCTTTGTCTAGCAATCATCGCTGTCGTCATGAAAGGAGAGCTGTTCCAGCGTCTTGGTGTTCTCCGACGTTTTTACCGTCCGGACATGAAGCGGATCAAGGAATTGATTCTACTCGGTGCTCCGATCGGTCTCGCGATTTTTTCAGAAGTCAGTATTTTTTCAGCCGTCACCTTGTTGCTTGGAGCGTATGGCGACGTCATCATCGGTGCCTATCAGGCTGCCATCAACTTCGCCTCGTTCGTCTATATGATTCCGTTGTCCGCTGCGTCCGCATTGACAATCACAGTCGGTTTCGAGGTCGGTGCTAAACGGATCAAGGATGCGGTTCAGTATGTTGGCATCGGATTGACGATGTGTGTTGCGGTTTCCGTGTTTTCCGGTATCCTGTTGTACTTAAAGAATGAAGAACTTGCAGCGTTATATAGTCGAGACCCAAAAGTCATCGAAGCAGCTGCACACTTTATGATTCTCGCGATTTTCTTCCAATTGTCAGATGCCGTCGCTGCACCAACGCAAGGTGCACTACGTGGGTTCAAGGACGTCAACGTCACCTTCTTATTGACGATCGTAGCCTACTGGGTCATTGGACTACCATTAGGTTTTTATCTTGAACGCTACACAGCACTTGGACCAGATGGATACTGGTGGGGGTTGATCATCGGTCTTGCGGTCGGAGCGACACTATTGCTTGTTCGTCTTATGTACTTAATCCGTAAATCAAGGAGGCTGGCATCTTGAAATTCTCAAAACAACGGCTCATGACGATTGCGAAGATCATCTTGCCGATCGTCTTGATCGGATTCATTTTTTATCAAGGACAAAATGAATTACGCAGTTTGTCTTTAAAGGAATCGATTCAAGCGATCCGCCAAGTACCATCTTGGCAGTTCATCCTGTTGATTCTCGCAGGTCTCATGGCAGTCTCGACGATGTTCTTTTATGACTTCTTTTTGTTGCGCTCGCTAGAAGCAAAAGCACCAGTCGGACTAATTTTCCGAGCGTCCTGGATTGCGAACTCCTTTAATGGCATCATCGGTTTCGGAGGTCTCGCAGGGATGGCCATCCGGTCCGCCCTGTATCGACCATTCGTTGAAGGCGGACGCCTGTTGAAAGCGATCGGTTGGATGGCGCCGACATTGATTAGCGGTTTGTCAATCTTATCGACATTATCCCTCTTGCACATCTTCCCAGCGTTTGAAGTGCTTGAAATGAAGAAATGGTTATGGCCTGTCATCATCGGTGTTGCCTTATTCTTCCCGCTCTATCTATTGTTCTCGTTTCGACGTGGGAACAGCAGCATTCATCCGAAATCGATTGCCCTATACTCTGTCGTATCGTTGGCGGAGTGGTTCAGTGCCGGTGTCGTCGTTTATCTCATTTTGGCGGCACTCGGAACGGATGTCAGTTTTGCGAAAGTCATCGGGGTCTTCATCATCGCTGCGACAGCCGGATTGATTTCGATGGTACCCGGCGGATTCGGTTCGTTCGACTTAGTCTTTTTGATCGGTATGCAACGTGCCGGAGTTGAAGAAGGTATCGTCTTGACGGGATTATTGATTTACCGTCTCGTCTACTACTTGATTCCATTCTTGATCGGTGTCGTCTTCTCGGCTCGAGAGTTCAGCGGTCCAGTCGTCAAGATGATTGAAGATAAACCAATCGTTGGTCCGTCGGTGGAGGTCGGGGGTGTCATTTGGCGTCTGCAATTGCGATTCCTCAGTAAAATTCGTCACTTCACTTTAGCGTTGATCACGCTTGTCGCGGGTATCACGATTTGGGGACTGGCGATTTTACCGCCCGTCTCCACGCAGTATGAGTATCTGGAATCGAAATTGCCCCACGAAGCGTTGTTGCTCGCGAACAGCTTCTTCTTGATGGGCGGACTATTATTCGTCCTCTTATCAACGGCGCTCTATCGTCGAACGAAGCGTTCTTTATATATGATGTACGGCGCATCGTTCTTCGCCTTGGTCGGGATGGCACTTCGTGGATTTAACCTGATTTCGTTCCTTGCCGTCGTGGTCGTCCTTGCGTTGTTATTGATGTCTCGTAACGCGTTTCACCGGGAGCGGACATTGATTACGACGTCGCGTTTCATCCGGGTCGCGTTCGTTGGTCTGTTGTACATTGGCGGGTTCGTCTTTTTCGGATACGCTTTTTATGCACTCGGGTCGGCAGATGGAACAGAAGTGTATCCGTCGCATGAGATTTTCATGTTTGCCGCGAGTTCATCCATCTTTGCGCTCGTGTATGGATTAGTTTTCATACGCTTGTTCAACACCTTTAATCAACCGGTGCTCGGTGAGCGATTCGATGCTGAAAAGATCGAGTCGGTATTGCGTGAGCAGGGTGGGAATTATTTGAGCCATTTGGCGTTTCTCGGCGATAAACGTTTCTTCTTTTCCGAAACAGGTCGTTCGTTCATCCAGTTCAGTCAGACCGGTAATCGGATCATGATGCTCGGTGATCCAAGTGGAGATCCAAAGGAGCATTCACAAGTCATTGCCTCGTTTCTGCGCCGCGTCGAAGATCTCGGATACATTCCGAACATCTATCAGATCCAAGCGCAAAACATGTCGTTGTATCATGATTTCGGCTTCAACTTCTTTAAGCTGGGTGAAGAGGCGATCGTCGATATTCCGTCTTTCACCGTATCAGGAAAAAAACGGGCTGGACTTCGCTCGATTAAAAATCGCTTTGAACGAGAAGGAATGACGTTTGAAGTGGTCGAGCCACCTTTTTCGGATGCATTATTAGCAGAACTGCAAGAGGTCTCGGATGAATGGTTAGGTGGTAAGTCTGAAAAAGGATTCTCACTCGGTTACTTCCACAAGCCCTACTTAAACCGGGCACCAATCGGAATTATGCGTGAAGCGGAAGGGCGTTTGATCGGATTCATGACATTCATGCCTGCTTACCAAGATGGGGTTTTGTCGATTGACTTGATGCGTTTTCGACCAGATGGACCGAACGGGATCATGGATGCGATGTTCATCCGACTGTTCGAGTATGCGAAAGATGAAGGATACCGGACATTCAACATGGGAATGGCGCCGCTCTCGTCCGTCGGTGAGGACGAGACGTCCTTCTGGCAAGAACGTGTGGCAGCGGATGTCTTCAATAATATTCGCTACATGTATAGTTTCACGGGTCTACGACGATACAAAGAAAAGTACGATCCAAAGTGGGAAGGACGTTACCTGGCTTACCGGAAGCGGCAATCGTTACCGATGGCGATCCTAAAAGCGACGCGTCTGATCTCTCGAAAAAAAGACCGGATTTTATTACCATGATCGACTGACGCATGAAGACGACAGTCGACGGGTATAAAAAGGGCGACCCTTTGTCTGTGGACAAACGGGATCGTCCTTTTTAAAATTTATCGAAATGTACAAAGGTCTATACAACTAGAATTAATAGCGTTATACTAAATACGGAAGCAAGTCATGGAACGGACAGAGAAAGGATGACGGCAGATGACAGTGATCATCAATGCCCGGATTTATACGGGAGAACAAACGATCGAGGATGGGTTCATTCGTTACGGTCGAACGATCGAGGCGATTGGTTTGATGTCGGAATTTAAAAAGATCGCAGGAGAAGAGACGATCGATGCGCATCATCAATCGCTCATCCCTGGAATGATCGATGTACACATTCATGGAGGATATGATGTCGATGTCATGGATGGGGATGCGAATAGTCTTCGTGACTTTAGTCGTCAGATGTTACAAGAAGGCGTGACATCCTTCTTAGCGACGACGATCACCCAAGATTGGGCAAACATCACACGAGCGCTCGAGACGGTGCGAACAGTCGTTGAGGAAGAGGACACGACGATTGTCGGTGTTCATCTCGAAGGGCCGTTCATCAACCCGGATTATGCGGGTGCGCAACCGCACGAACATATCGTTGAACCGGATGTCGAACAGTTCCTGAAATGGCAAGAAGCAGCTGGCAATACGATCAAACTCGTGACCTATGCCCCAGAACGCCCGGGAGCGCGTGCGTTCGAAGAGGCAGTGCGCTTGACGGGTGCAATTCCGTCTGCCGGACATACGGACGCGACGTATGCCCAAAACCAAGCGGGTCATGTCACGCATGGTACCCATCTTTACAATCAAATGCGCGCACTGCATCACCGGGAGCCGGGAACGGTCGGGTACTGTCTCCTGACGCCGGAAGTCTATGCCGAAATCATTCCGGACGGGATTCATAGTGCACCGGAAATGGTCGACTTCGCCTACCGGATGAAGGGCGCTGATCGATTGATCGTCATCACGGATGCGATGCGCGCGAAAGGGTTAGCAGAGGGTGAATATGAGTTAGGGGGACAAGCTGTATTCGTTCGAGACGGTGCGGCACGCCTTGAGAACGGCAGTTTAGCCGGAAGTGTCCTGACGATGGACGCTGCTTTACGAAACATCATCGCCTTTACAGGGTGTACACTCGAAGAAGCCGTCCGCATGACATCGGTCAATGCGGCAAGAGAGCTTCAATTGACACAAAAGGGAAGTCTCTCGGTCGGTAAGGATGCGGATATCGTGTTGCTCGACGAGGGATTACGTATTCAAGAAGCGATTCATCGTGGTACGCGATACCGGATCACGAACGGAAAGGAGTCTACCTCATGAAATGGATGATCGTAGAAAAAGGAGAAGAATTAGCACAGGTGGCCTATCAATTTCTGAAACAGGAAATTGAGCGTCATCCGGAAGGGTTGACAGTAGGACTTGCGACAGGCAGTTCACCGGTCGGCGTTTATGAAGAATGGCGGAAGGACTCGCTCGACTGCCGACATGTGACGACGGTCAATCTGGACGAATATGTCGGTCTCAGCCCGGCGCATCCACAAAGTTATCATACGTTCATGCAAGAACACTTGTTTAATGACGTACGCTTCAAGGAATCTTTCGTACCAATCGGGAATACGGAAGATCCGGTTAAAGAAAGTGAACGATATGAAGCGCTCGTCCGGGAGCGGGGGATCGATATCCAATTGCTCGGAATCGGAGCCAATGGACATATCGCTTTCAATGAGCCAGGTACACCGTTCGATGCCAAGACACACGTGACGGAATTGACGGAATCGACACGAGAAGCAAATCAACGTTTCTTTGATCGATTGGAGGAAGTACCGACGAAAGCGATCACAATGGGAATCGGTACGATCATGGAAGCAAAAAAAATCCTTCTTGTCGCTTCAAGCGAACGAAAGGCAGAAGCCGTTCGCGATATGATGGAAGGCATCGCGACGACGGATTGTCCGGCGACCGTACTCAAACGTCATGCCGATGTTATGGTGATCTTGGACGAAGAGGCTGCCTCTTTATTGTCAGATGACGCTAAACGTACAGGGCGGACAGCATATTTGAATTTCATGAAAGTATGACGGAGAAACACGAATGAATCACAAGGTGCAGAAACAATCGATGGATTGGCTCTGCATCTTTTTTGTTATTCCTAAAAGCAGTGAACGAAACCCGGTATCATGCGATTTTATATTTTGAGGACAGACAGGTGAGAAAATAACGAAAAAGGACATGCCGGAGCATTCATATGGATCAGGCGACGAGTTATGAAGCTTACATTATTTTGGATACAGCTATTCTGTGCCGTTTCTTTAATCGAAACGTAAATTGACATTTCATTAAATGTCCGGATAATGGAGATTAGCGAACTTTACGGAAAATTTACATGAAAATGAGGGTTTACATGATGGAAACGCGATCCGCACGAAAGAGACAGCCAAGTGCTGGCAAGATGTTCATGAAAGTCATCGCTGCACTCGTCCTGCTCGTTACAATCATCGGTTCTGGTTACGCTGGAGCTGTTTTTATTAAAACGCAAGAAACATTGGCAAAGACGCAGATTAAGATTCCCGGCTCAAAAGTGAGCTCTAAATATGATGATGTACCGTCCGAATCATTCTTGATTCTCGGAACGGATGAAACGAAAAAAAGCAAGGAACGACATGAACCGGCTCGTTCAGATGTCATGATCGTCGGAATCTTGAACAAAAAGACGGAGCAATTAGTGTTGACGAGTATTCCACGTGATTCACTCGTAAACATCGATTATTCGAAGTATGACATCCCGTACGGCAAGACGGGGGTTGAGCAAGATAAAATCACACATGCCCATTACTTCGGTTCGATGGATAAATCGAATTCCTATAATGGTATTAAATTAGCGCGTGAAACGACAGAGAACCTACTCGGGATTCAAATCGATCACGTCGTCAAAGTCAATTTCCAAGGATTCGTGCAATTGATTGATGCATTAGATGGTGTGGATATCGATGTGCGATATGCGTTTAAGGAGCAAGATTCAAAACGTAAAGCAGGTACCATCACCGTCGATAAAGGGATGCAACATTTGACGGGGGAACAGGCACTCGCCTATGTCCGGAACCGTCATGATGATCCGCTCGGTGACATCGGTCGCGGACAAAAACAAATGCAAGTCATTCAAGCGGTCGCAAAAGAAGCGGCAAGTTTCCGTTCGCTCAGTGCATACCGTGATATTTTGGATGCCGTCGGTGATAACGTCGAAACAAACTTAGGACCGAATGATTACACACGCTTAGCAGATTTCACGGCAGCACTACGTAATACGACGGAGTATCAGCTCGCTGGAGAAGGCTATATCGGCGTCAGTGGAAAATGGGAATACCATCTCGATCCGAATCAACTCGAACAAGTGAAAGGCAACTTGGCGAAGGCGATGCAAGGTCAAGAAGTCAAGCCAATCACAGACGAGACGGACGCTGCACAAGATACAACAGAACAAGCACCAGAGACAGAAACGGTCCCTGCGCAGTAATTTGTATACGAAAAACCCCTCGAGTCACCGTCTCAGCACGGCGATTCGAGGGGTTTTTCAGCGTTGGCGTTCCATTTCGACGGTGAAGGTATAGCGGTCTCCACGGTAAGCGGAGATAACGTATTCAAACGGTTGTTCCGTCGCAAGATACGTCAGTTGCTCGACGGATAGGACGGGCGAAGCGGTCGACAAACCAAGGTGACCCGCTTCCTCCTTCGTCGCGAGACGTGATTCAAATGTCTGACTCGCACGTCCGAGGTTCAATCCGCTCGCTTCAGCGAATGCATAGAGCGATGCGGTCGCGACGTCTTGATCAAGTCCGGGTAGGAGTTGTTCCGGGATGTAGACGGTCTCAAGAGCAAGCGCTTGCTCATCAGCAATACGTAAGCGTTTCAGTTCATATACCGATGCCCCTTCGCGAATCCGGAGCTTATTCGCGATCGTCATCGAGGCGTCGATGATTTGATAGGAAAGTAGCGCACTCGTCGGTTCTAAGCCTAAGTGCTCCATCTCTTCCGAGAAACTCGTCAATCCAGAAAGTTGCATGACGATTTTTTTGTTCGCGACGAATGTTCCACGTCCTTTTTGACGAATCAAGTAACCGGCGTTGACCAAGTTTGAAATGGCTTGGCGGACCGTCATTCGGCTGATTTGATGCGCTTCCGCAAATTCGCGCTCGGACGGAATCAGATCGCCAGGTTGAAGAACACCGCTTTCGATTTGTTGTTTTAAGGCAGCTTCGATTTGATAGTAGATGGGGAGTGGTGAATTTTTATTGATATGCTGAATCACGGCATTTCGTCCCTTCGCGATCGGTAGTCTTTCGTCTAGTGTACTAGGAAAAAGGCAAGCCGACAAACGATTCTGGATGAAATATGGCATAATACAGAGTGAAACTGACAGAGAAAGGTGGTCGAGGCATGCGCCCCGAACAAATAGAATCCGATGTCCGAACCTTTCAGACATCCATTCGCGCAACAAAACAAGTAGATGGTTATTGGGTCGCTTTAGAGAAAAGCTACTTCTATCCAGAGAGCGGTGGACAGCCAGCGGATTGTGGAACATTGAACGACCAACCGGTCCTTGACGTTCAAATCGAAGATGGTATTGTCTGGCACCAACTGGCGACGCCGCTCACAGGTGACGTCACCGGGATCGTGGATGACGCAGTCCGAATCGATCATGCGGCGCAGCATACGGCACAACACGTCATCTCTGCGATCCTACAAGATGAATCAAATATCAAGACACTCAGTTTTCGGACAGGGAGTGAGGTCTCGACGCTTGATATCGAGACACCTGAATGGACAGCTGTTCAACAAGAGCAGTTGGATCGACGATTACGACAGGTGATTGAACAAGGATTGCCGATCACGGCGACTGAATATGACGAGGAGGTAGCCCTACGTCTACCATTACGAAAAACACCGCAAGTCGAAGGACGGATTCGTGTCGTTCAAATCGGCACACTCGACTACAGTGCTTGTGGTGGAACGCATCTCGATTCGACGGCACAGCTCGAGTTAATTCTTTTTACTGGAGTCGAACGAATTCGTGGGAACATTCGTCTTTCTTATGTCGCAAAAGAACGGGCACATCAACTTCTACAGGCAGAACGTCATGCCTTGCGGGAAGCAGCGCAAGCTTTATCAGTTAAACCAGTTCAAATTCCAGAAGCAATTCAAGCGGTACAGGACGATCAGAAGCGCTTAACGAAACAGGTCGAACAAGCTCAAGGGCAACTCGCCGCTCTTACACTCGCTCACGCTTTGGAACAACAAGAAGGGCTTCTTATGTTTGAACATCTGGAGGAAGAGATCAAGGTTTCCGAACAACTCGCGAAAGCGATTCAAGAAGCGGGACGCGTCGGTGTCGTCTGGAATGCGACGGTGAACAAGTTACTGATGAGCAGTCCAGGTGAACCGCATCTCGGGAAGTTTGCCAAAGCGCATGTCCAAGCATTCAATGGACGAGGTGGAGGAAGTGCAGTTCAGGCACAAGCACAATTTACGAATCGGGATGATGCGATGGCATATGTCGATCGACTACGGGAGGAATATCAGTTATGACAGTCATTCAAGTACGTACAGCAGAACAACAACAAGCCGTTCGGATGATCCGGGAGCGTGTCTTTGTCGAGGAACAAGGCGTACCACGTCATCTTGAATACGATACACATGATGAAACAGCGATTCATCTGCTTGTCCTCGATGAACAGAGTCGACCGGTTGCGACGGGTCGCACACGTCCATATGACGACCAACGGATGAAGGTGGAACGTGTGGCGACGCTGTCGACAGCCCGAGGAAAAGGATACGGTGGTGAGTTGATGCAGGCGATGGAACGTATTGCGCGACGTGAAGGAAAACAACTGCTGACACTCGGTGCACAAGTCCAAGCCATCCCGTTTTATCAAGGTCTTGGGTACACGATCGTCTCCGATGAATTCGACGATGCGGGCATTCCACACCGGACGATGGAGAAGAAAATGTAAGTTATTTTGAAAGAAATCCTGCAAAAAGGGTTTCTTTTTTTTGTTTTCTATGTATATATATAATTCATAGTGAATTTTTATACAGACAAATGAATTAAAAACCAGGAGGGAATTATACATGTCAAAGCAAAAATTAATCTTAGCGTACTCTGGGGGACTCGATACATCGGTAGCCATCAAATGGTTGAGCAAGGACTATGATGTCATTGCCTTATGCATGGATGTCGGAGAAGGAAAAGATTTATCCGTCATCAAGGAAAAAGCACTCCTCGTCGGTGCGATCGAATCAATCGTTCTCGATGTCAAAGAAGAATTCGCACAAGACTTTGTCTTGCCAGCCCTTCAATATGGCGCTCATTACGAAAATGCCTATCCGTTGATCTCAGCGCTTTCGCGTCCGTTGATTGCAGAAAAACTCGTCGAAGTCGCGCATGAATATGGTGCAACGGCGGTCGCACATGGATGTACCGGAAAAGGGAATGACCAGGTCCGGTTCGAAGTTTCGGTCGCGGCACTTGATCCGTCACTCGAAGTCATCGCACCGGTTCGGGAATGGAAATGGTCACGGGAAGAAGAGATCGCCTACGCGAAAGAAAACAATGTGCCGATCCCGATCAACCTCGATAGCCCATACTCGATCGACATGAACCTTTGGGGACGGAGTAATGAATGTGGCGTCCTAGAAAATCCATGGACAGAACCACCACAAGACGCATTTGCGTTGACGGTAGCACCAGAAGACGCTCCGGATCAGGCAGAAGAAGTCATTATCGGCTTTGAAGCAGGTGTTCCAGTTTCCATTAACGGGACGACGTATCCATTAGCGAAACTGATTACGGAACTGAATATCATCGCTGGAGCACATGGGGTCGGACGGATCGACCACGTCGAGAACCGTCTCGTCGGTATCAAATCGCGGGAAGTCTATGAGTGCCCAGGCGCAACTGTTTTACTCAAAGCTCACGCTGCACTCGAGACGATTACATTGACGAAGGACGTCGCGCATTTCAAACCATTACTCAGCAAACAATATGCAGAAACGATCTACAACGGTCTCTTCCATGCGCCATTGACAAAAGGCTTGAAAGCTTTCTTGACGGCGACACAACAGGACGTCACAGGAGAAGTTCGCGTTAAACTGTTCAAAGGAAATGCAACTGTCACAGGTCGTCAGTCGGCTGTCTCGCTTTATGATGAGAAACTTGCGACGTACACGAAAGAAGATGCATTCGATCATGAAGCAGCAAAAGGCTTTATCAAATTACACGGTCTTGCCGTTTCAACGCATGCGAGTGTACATCGTCAGGCGGGTGTAACGAAATGACCAAACTCTGGGGTGGACGTTTTACGGAAAGTGCTTCCGCTCAAGCGGAAGCCTTCGGAGCATCAATCACGTTCGATCAAAAATTAGCAAGCGTTGATTTGAAAGGCAGTCTCGCACATGCACAGATGTTATTTGAACAAGGGATTCTCGCTCAAGATGAGTGGACACAAATCCAGCAAGGATTAAAGCAACTCGAAGCGACGTTAAAGGACCATTCCTACACATTAGCGGACGAAGACATTCATATGAATCTTGAGCGTTTGTTGACGGAACAGATCGGTCCAGTTGCAGGGAAACTGCATACGGCACGGAGCCGAAACGATCAAGTCGCAACCGATTTACATCTATGGCTGGAGCAGCATGTCGAAGCGTTGACGACGGCATTGCGCGAGCTCCAATCGGTCATCACGGAACAAGCTGAGCAACATATCGAGACGGTTATGCCGGGGTATACGCATTTGCAACGGGCACAACCAATCTCGCTTGCGCATCACTTGCTCGCTTATTTCTGGATGTTCGAACGCGATGTCGAACGATTGACGGATAATCAAAAACGGATCCGAAAATCACCACTCGGAGCGGGGGCGCTCGCGGGGACCACGTTCCCGATCGACCGTTTCCGTTCTGCCGAGTTGCTCGGTTTTGAGTCGGTTTATCCGAACAGTCTCGATGCTGTCTCCGATCGCGACTTCGTCATCGAATACCTCGGGATCGCCTCGACCGTCATGATGCATCTCTCGCGTTTTTGTGAGGAAATCATCATCTGGGCGTCGCAAGAATTCAGCTTCATCGAGTTATCCGATGCCTTCTCGACAGGCTCGAGCATGATGCCACAAAAGAAAAATCCTGATTTCGCTGAGTTGATTCGTGGAAAAACGGGGCGCGTCTACGGCAACCTGATGGGCTTCTTGACGACGATGAAGGCATTACCACTCGCTTACAATAAAGACATGCAAGAGGATAAGGAAGGAGTCTTCGATACAGCAGATACCGTTCTCAAGTCCGTTCAAATCTTCACCGGAATGATTGAATCCGCGACGTTTAAGACCGAAGCGCTCAAGAAGGCGACAATGCAAGACTTCTCGAATGCAACGGAACTCGCCGACTACCTTGTGACGAAAGGCATACCATTCCGCGAAGCACACGAAATCGTCGGGAAAGCCGTCCTCTACTGTGTGCAAAACGGTTGTTTCCTGAAGGACTTGAGTCTCGAAACGTATCAAAGGTTCCATCCAGACATCACAGAAGACGTTTATCCGCTCCTCGATCCGGTTCAAGCAGTGGCACGCCGGACAAGCTACGGCGGTACAGGGTTTGCTGCCGTGTCGAAGCAACTCGAACTCGCGAAGCAGCATCTTGCGACTTGACGGATTTTGAAAAAAATTAGTCAAATAACTGGATTTAACAAAAGATGTCTGCTATAACTGTAACTAACAACCGACAGATAGAGGCGCGGATGACATGAGTAGCATCATTCTTGAAGGCAAGCATGCTGAATGATGTGAAAGGGGAAGTCCGCCGAAGTGAACGAGAAGATGCTTCTTCTCATTTGCTGGTACAACGGTTAAGATCCGTTGTACTGCCGAAACCGATGTTTCGGAGCGCTATCTTACGTAAAAGAACGAATGACTTTGTCTTCGTTTGTCCGATCGTGATAACGACGGGCCGTAGGAACGCTCCTACCGGCCCGTCGTTTTTTTCTGTATCGGGACAAAGGAGATAGGATTGTGACAACTGTACTTAAATTTGGTGGAAGCTCGGTTGCGACTGTCGAACAGATTCAGTCTATTGCGAATTATTTGAAGAGTCGCGCAGCCGAAGGTGAAAAACTCGTCGTTGTCGTTTCGGCGATGGGCAAGATGACAGATTCTTTGATCGCTCAGGCGCAAGCCATCACGGATCGCCCTGAGCGGCGAGAACTCGATCGTCTGCTTGCCATCGGAGAAGAACAGACGATTTCATTACTCAGCATCGCCCTCAACTCACTCGGCGTCAAAGCGTTATCGCAAACAGGCGCACAAGCGGGAATCAGCACGATGGGATTGCATACGAAAAGTAAGATCAAACAGATTGATGGAGATCTATTACGACAAAAACTCGAAACGTACGATGTCGTCATCGTCGCCGGATTCCAAGGTGTCAACGAACTCGGTGATGTGACGACGCTCGGACGGGGTGGATCGGATACAACGGCTGTTGCCCTTGCGGCAGTCCTTGATAAACGGTGTGAAATCTACACGGATGTCGACGGTGTCTATACGGCTGATCCACGAATCCATGCCACTGCTCAACCGATTCCGCACATCTCATATGATGAGATGATGGAGATGAGCGCCCTCGGGTCGAAGGTCATGGAAATGCGGAGTGTCGAACTAGGAAAAAAATACGGCGTACACATCTTCGTCGGGAAAACACTTGAATCGAAAAGGGGAACATGGATCATGGAAGCGACGGAAACAATGGAACAAAAAGCGGTCACGAGTGTCAGTGTGACGAAGAACGTCTTGACGGTATCAATCAAACACGTACCGCAAACGAACGCAGCAGTAGCCGATATCTTCGAACTCTTATCGAACCGCCACGTCAACATCGACATGATCAGTCAAACGACGTTTGACAGTGACATCTTCCTATCGTTCTCCTGTCCACTCGACGAGGAAGAGTTCCTCGATGAAGCATTGAAAGACATCATGGATCGCTTCACGACAGTCAAGGTCGACCGCCACGATCAGCACGCGAAGTTATCTGTCGTCGGAATCGGGATGCGGGATGCAACAGGTGTTGCCTCAAAGTTGTTCGCGATCTTCCGAGCGGAGAATATCCCGTTCTATCAAGTCACGACATCAGAAATCAGCATTTCGTACACGATTGCACAAGCAGACATTGAACGGACGGTTGCAGCGATTGCAAACGCGTTCGAGTTATAAGGAGGAAAACAGCATGTATCATGTAGCCGTCATCGGAGCAACCGGCGCCGTCGGTCAAAAAATGTTACAAGTACTCGCAGAACTGGACTTCCCGGTCAGCCGCCTGTCCGCTTACGCTTCTGCTCGTTCAGCAGGGAACACGGTGCAGTTCAAGGGAGAAGATATTACGATCCAAGCGCTGACGCCAAACATCACGGAAGACGGGATCGATGTCGCGTTGTTCGCAGCAGGCGGAACGATCAGTGAGCAATATGCCCCATTACTAGCTGAAAACGGAACACTCGTCGTTGATAATTCAAGTGCCTTCCGGATGCAGGAGACGATTCCACTCGTCGTGCCAGAAGTCAATCCGCAAGCGATTCAAGCGACAGACCGCTTAATTGCGAATCCGAACTGTTCGACGATTCAATCCGTCGTCGCTTTAGCACCGCTCCAGTCACTGGGATTCGAACGGATCAACTATACGACGTATCAGGCCGTATCCGGTTCCGGTCAAAAAGGAATCGAGGATCTGGCACGCGGGGCACGCGGAGAAGAGCCCGTCAATTATCCGCATCCGATTCACGATAACATCTTGCCGCATATCGATGTGTTCCTTGAGAACGGTTATACGAAAGAAGAGCAGAAGATGATTGATGAAACACGGAAAATCTTCAATCTTCCAGCATTGCCTGTCAGTGCGACATGTGTCCGGGTTCCAGTCACGAACTCTCACTCGGTTGCAATCAACGTCACGTTTACACAACCGACGACGGTTGCAGCGATCCGTGAAGCACTGGAAGGCGCACCGGGCGTCGTCCTCATCGATGATGTCGCGAATACGCGTTATCCGATGCCACTTGACGCAAGCGGGACGGACGACGTCTACGTCGGTCGGATTCGACAAGATGATAGTCTCGCGAACACGTTCCATCTCTGGTGTGTAGCCGACAACATTCGAAAAGGTGCCGCGTCAAACGCCGTACAAGTCGCACGCCAAGCAATCGAACAGTCGATTCATTCATAAAAAAGGAGGAGTTCTTCATGTTCAAAGGAGCAGGTACAGCGCTCGTCACACCATTTAATGAAGCAGGCGAGTTGGATTTACACGTATTCGAACGCTTGATCGAGCAACAACTCGCAGCGGGGATTCAGGCACTTGTCGTCGGAGGAACGACAGGAGAAGGTTCGACACTGACAAACACGGAATTCGAACAGCTATTGACGACTGCCGTTCAAGTCACGGCAGGACGAGTACCCGTCATTGCCGGAACGGGTTCGAACAACACGGCAGTAACAATCGAGAAGACATTACTCGCAGAACGCCTCGGTGCGGATGCAGCGATGCTCGTCACACCGTACTACAATAAAACATCACAAGCCGGTCTCGTCGCGCACTTCACGGCGGTCGCTGATGCAACCGAGTTACCAATCATGCTGTACAACGTTCCGTCGCGGACTGGTGTTGCGATCGCAGTCGAAACCGCAGTGACATTGGCACGTCATCCACGCATCCAAGCGTTTAAGGAAGCGAGTGGAGACGTCAGCTTCATGGGCGAACTGATGGCGGCAATTCCGGAAGACTTCGCGGTATTCTGTGGAAATGATGATCAAATCCTGCCGTACATGGCATGGGGGGCACAGGGTGTTATTTCAGTTCTCTCTAACCCGTACCCGGCAGAGACACAAGCACTTGCTGAAGCGTTACTCGCGCAAGATCTCGCCACGGCCCGCCGGATTCAGGCAGACTTGTTACCGGTCATCGGTGCTTTGTTCAGTGACGTCAATCCGATTCCGGTCAAAGCATCGCTTGAAGAACTTGGCTTTGCTGTCGGTGCGCCGCGCTTGCCGCTCGTGCGTCAATCGGAAGCGGGACACGCCCACTTACTCGAAACGATGCGGGCTTACAAAGGAGTGGTTCGATGAAACTCGCGTTACACGGTTATGGGGCGACAGGACAATACGTCGTCGAACTCGCACCACAAAGTGTCGTAGCGATCGTTGACCGGACGAAGTCATCCGATACGATCGCTTCATATGCCGAGCTAACAGAGATGGCAGAAACGGTCGATGCGATCATCGACTTCTCGCATCCGAGTTTGCTACCGGATCTGCTCGCATATGGGTTGGCGACAAAAACACCACTCGTCATCGCGACGACTGGTTTTTCGGAGGCGGAACTGGCATCGATCAAGGACGCTGCAAAAGAAATTCCGATCTTCCAGTCGTATAACATGTCGTATGGTATTGCGATGGTGCAGCAACTGCTGAAGACACTTGTGCCACTAGCAGGAGCGTATGACATCGAATTGCTCGAGAAACATCACAACCAAAAAGTCGATGCCCCGAGCGGAACGGCGGAGTTGTTATTGCAAACGATTCAGACGGCACGTGACGTCACACCGGTATATGACCGGTCACAAACGCGGCAAAAGCGGGAGACGAACGAGATCGGGATGCACGCGATGCGCGGCGGTACGATCTTCGGAGAACACGAAGTCTTATTCGCAGGTGTCGACGAATTGATTGAAATCAAACATACGGCATTATCGAAAAAAGTATTTGCTTCTGGTGCGATCAAAGCAGCTGAGGCACTCATTCAAAAAACAGCGGGACTCTATACATTAGAGACGCTCTACACACAGGAGGATTCACATGTTACTCACTGATGCTTACGAAATTGCTAAATTCATTAAAGATGCTAAAAAACAAACACCGGTAAAACTTTACGTCAACGGCGATTTGGCGGGCTTGACGATCGAAGGTGCAACAGCGTTCGGATCAGATGAATCAAAGATTTTCTTCGCGGATGCAGGACTTGCGGCTACTTTCTTAGAAAAGTATTCAGATCGCATCACGGATGTTCACGTGGAGTATGACCGTCGCAACAGTGCGGTACCAATGCTTGATACACGTCACTTGAATGCGCGCATCGAACCAGGTTCATGGATTCGTGATCATGTCGTCATCGGTGATAACGCGGTCGTCATGATGGGTGCGATCATCAATATCGGTGCATCGATCGGAGATGGTACAATGATTGATATGAACGCTGTCGTCGGTGCACGTGGGACGATCGGGAAAAACGTTCATGTCGGCGCAGGTGCCGTGGTCGCGGGTGTCCTCGAACCACCTTCAAAAACACCTGTCATCATTGAAGACGGTGTCTTGATCGGTGCGAATGCAGTCATCCTTGAAGGCGTCAAAGTTGGTAAAGATGCCGTCGTCGCTGCCGGTAGTGTCGTCACAGAAGACGTACCTGCTGGAAGCGTCGTTGCCGGAACACCTGCACGTGTCATCAAACAGAAAGATGCGAAAACAGAAGAGAAGACGCAATTGGTGGATGATTTACGTTCACTCTGATTGACGTCGAAGAGGAGGAAAACACATGGCAGTGGATACACAGTATGGAGAAGCAATTTGGTTAGATGGAGTCTTTCATGATCCGAAAGATGCGAACACGAGCGTCATGTCACATGCGATTCACTATGGTAGTGGATTCTTTGAAGGAATTCGTGCCTACGCGACACCGGACGGACCGGCGATTTTCCAATTGAAGGAACATATCGAACGTCTTTTCCGTAGTTGCGCCTATTACCACGTCACGATTCCGTATACGGTTGATGAACTCGTCCAGGCGACGATTGATCTAGTTGCGAAAAACGGATTCGAATCTTGTTATATCCGTCCATTCGTGTTCCTCGGTACGCCATGGCAAGCCTTGATGGCGAAAGATACGACAGTTCATGTCGGCATCTCTTGCTGGGAGCTTGGGGAATACTTCGATAAAGGCGCTGGAATCCGTGCTAAAGTCGCGTCATATCGCCGCGTCTCATCAACGATGATGCCAATGCAAGCGAAAGCGGCTGCCAACTATATGAACTCACAACTCTTAAAAGGTGAAGCGATCCGTGATGGATTTGATGAAGCGATCGCACTCGACATGAACGGAAATGTCAGTGAAGCGAGTGTCGCGAACCTCTTCCTTCTTAAAAACGGAACGATTCATACACCATCACTTGATTGTTCAGTACTCGATGGTATCACACGCCAAGTCATTATCCGTTTGGCACAAGATCAAGGCTATCCTGTCGTCGAACGTCACATCGGACGCGATGAATTATATGTCGCAGATGAGATTTTCTTAACAGGAACAGCTGCTGAAATCACGAGTGTCGGCGAAATCGATCATATCTCCATCAACGGCGGAACACGGAACGTCGCAGATGAATTGCTCGATCTTTACCGTCAAGCCGTCACAGGTCAATTGCCGCAATACGCGGATTGGTTGACGTATGTGACTCCAGCTGTTGCGGAATGACGACGCGTACACTCGTTACGATCGATCGGAAGGCGGTGCGACAGAACGTCGCATCGGTCTTCGCTCGGTCACGTAAACATATTTTTGCCGTGGTCAAGAACAATGCGTACAACTTAGGGATGCTCGAGATGGTCGAGACGCTGATGGCGTCTGATGTTCATCATTTTGCTGTCGCAGAGTTGTATGAAGCCATTGAAATTAAAACGAATTTTCCAGACAGTTATGTACTGGTGATGAATCCGACGGAGGATTTTGAAACAGCACGACGTTTCGGAATTGCACTCGGTGTCTCATCGCTAGAATGGCTCGCTCTCCACAGCGAACAGCTGCAGGGAGTCGAGTTACATTTGAAGATCAACGTCGGGATGAACCGTTTTGGTGTCAGTTCGCTTCAGGAAGCGGAAGCTGTCCTTACGCTTGCGCAAGCAGATTCGCTCGCTTTAACGGGTTTATATACACACTTTCCACTTGCCGATGAACCGGATGCGGATCACGATGGACAAGTCGAACGTTTCGTCGCCATTGCCGATGTGTTACGAAAGCGCCATACGTTTACGTATATGCACTCTGAAAACAGTGCAACGATCGTCAAACACGATCCGCGTCTCGCGTTTTGTAACTATGTCCGTCCCGGAATCTTCTTATTCGGCTATTCGCCGATCGAAAAGATGGACTGGCTCGTACCTTCACTCCGGATGACGACGGAGGTCGTTGAAATTCGCGAAATCGGACCAGGTGAGCACGTGGGATATGGCACGAATTTTACGAGTACAGAACCGATGCGGATCGCTATTTTGCCCGTCGGCTATGGGGACGGTGTTGTCCGTGGACGGGCCGTTCTACCCGTTCATATTAAAGGGAAGCCTTATCCAGTTATCAATAAACTATTCATGAGCCATACGTTCGTCGCTGTCGATGGAACGGTGGAAGCCGGAGACGAAGTTGTGCTATATGGAGATGGCGTTGAAATTGACGATATCACCCGGACAGGAGCAGCGAACAATTCAGAGCAGATGTGTGCCCGGTCTTGGCGTTTGACGCATCAGTATCTATAAGGAGGAACTTATTATGTATGGAAGTCAATACCTGACAGAAGAAAACAACACGTTGCACATCGATGGTGTCGCAGCGACCGATCTTGCAGCACAGTACGGAACACCATTGTACGTGATGGCAGAACGGGAGCTGACGGATCGACTGGCGACCGTCCGGGAACACTTCCTTGATAAGTATCCGAATACGTATGCTTCCTTCGCTTCTAAAGCATTGACTGTCAGTGCGGTGTATGAACAAGTCGTGCGTCATGGTCTTGGAATTGACGTCGTCACGGGCGGGGAACTCTTCATCGCCCGTCAATCGGGCGTTCCAGCAGAGCGAATTTATTTCCATGGTTCGAATAAATCAACGGCTGATCTTCAGTATGCTGTCGAAGAAGGTGTCGGACGAATCGTCATCGATCACTTTGCAGAGATTGCACAACTGGAAGCGATTGCGGCACAAGCTGGTCGAACGGTTCATGTCTTGATTCGGATCGTGCCACAAGTCATCGGTGGAGCGCATGCGAAAATTCAGACAGGTGGTGTCGATACGAAATTCGGTTTCTCGACACATGCGTCAGATTACTTGGACGCAATCGAAGCGATTTTAGCATCAGAACATCTATCGTTACTTGGCATCCATTGTCATGTCGGTTCGCAAATCCAAGATCCGTCGCTGTTCGAACAGACGGCTCGGACGATGATGGGCTTCGTCGAAACAATTCGTGTACAACATGATTTCACAGTCAGCGAAGTCAACGTTGGAGGTGGGTTCGGAATTGCCTATACGCAGGACGACCAGCCACTTGATTTTGAAGCGACGATCGCACGCGTCATGGATGTCATTGAGACGGAAACGGCACGACTTGGCATCGAACGTCCGCGAATCGGTATCGAACCAGGACGCTGGATCGTTGCGAATGCAGGGACGACACTTTATACAGTTGGGGCAATAAAAGAGATCGAAGGCGTCCGGACATATCTTTCGGTGGACGGTGGAATGACGGATAACATTCGTCCCGCACTTTACGGAGCGGTTTATGAAACCGTCATCGCTAACCGGATGAGTGGCGAAACGACCGAAGTGACCGTCGTTGGAGCAGCTTGTGAATCAGGTGATCTCGTCGCTGAAAAAGCGCAGTTAGTTACGCCAAAGAGTGGCGATACCCTCGCTGTATTTGGAACGGGAGCGTATAACTTCTCGATGGCAAGCAACTACAATCAATTCTTACGTCCGGCACTCGTCTTCGTTCAGGACGGGGAATCCCGCGAAGTCGTCCGTCGACAAACATATGCGGACTTAGTTCAGTGTGATCTTGGAATCAGTGGGGTCCGTTCGGAGTCATAAGAGGTGAGGGGTCAAGCGATTGACGACAAAAAAACCGGCGTTTCGCCGGTTTTTCATACATGTGACGATTCTTCTCGCGACTAGAGAGGAATCGTTTTTTTTGCTGTGATCAGTCTATTTATTTTGGGATTTTCAAGACTTGTCCAACGAGTAAGAGATTCGGATTTGTGATGCCGTTCGCCTGCATTAATACTGTGACGGTGACGCCGTAACGTGTCGCAATCGAGTAAAGTGTATCACCCGCTTTAACCGTATACGTCGTTGTCGGGATTTTTAAGACTTGACCGACATTGAGTAGACTCCAATTCGTGATGTTGTTCGCACTCGCGAGGGCAGAGACCGAGACATTGTATTTACGGGCAATCGAATAGAGTGTATCGCCCGCTTTGACAGTATACGTCGTACCGGTTGGGACCGTAGAACGCAACAGTTCTGAAATCGTGACGAACGAATAGCCTTTTGCTTTTAATTTCGAAATCATCGTCGGCAGGGCGGTTGGTGTTCCTTTCGCACCAGCCCCAGTATGCATGAGGATGATTGATCCAGGAACGACTTTTGGTAACACACGATCCAAGATGGCTGTTGAAGAGATTCCTTTCCAATCCGTCGAATCGATATTCCATTGAATCGTTTTCGTATAACCAGCCGCTCCGACGACACTCAATACCTTACTGTTACTCGCACCGAACGGCGCCCGAAAAATCGGTTTCGTCGTTTTTCCGGTCAAGGATCGGATGAGCGACTCCGTCCGGGATAATTCACTTGTCATTTGGCTTGCTGATAAAGTCGTGAAATCCGGATGTGAATACGAGTGATTGCCGATTTGATGTGTTGGAGAGGCGGTTGTGATGTTTTTAATCGATTGAGGATGGTTGTTTGCACCACTGCCTGTTAAAAAGAAAGTAGCTTTCACTTGATTACTTTTTAAGACACTTAATATTTTGGCAATGTTCGTTCCATCTGAACCGTCATCAAATGTCAATGCGACGACTTTTTTGGTCGTCGTTCCTTTTGTGACAAACGTAGAACTCGCTGCATCGACCTGTGAGGGAATTGAAAGTGGGGTTAGGAGAAGCAATCCGATCATCATGATGGTGGGTTTCTTGATGTTCATCGTTAAGGGCCTCCTTCATCAAAACATGCTTTATCAGTACTCTTTATTTAGGTATTCCCTTTATTTTTAAAAAAAGAACTAAGAATTTCCCCTTTTTCAAAGAAATAAAACTGATCTAATGGAAATTTGTTTAAACCGTAACCTTTTTGGGAAACTATAATATATGGAAATAGTAAAAAGGAGTGAGAAGGAATGATCGAATTCAAAAACGTCGGCAAGCAGTTTAAGGAAAATGTCGTCTTAAAAGGCTTATCGCTCGAGATTCAAAAGGGTGAACTCGTTGTTTTCATCGGACCAAGTGGTTGTGGGAAAACGACATCACTTAAAATGATCAATCGATTGATCGAACCTTCTTCAGGTACGATTTTGGTCAATGGGAAGGATATCATGAAGACGGATACGATTGAATTAAGACGCCATATGGGATATGTTATTCAGCAAACTGGTCTGTTCCCTCATATGACGGTCCGGGAAAACATTCAATTGATTGCTGGACTTGAGGGGAAAGATCACGATGAGATGGATCAGCGGACAGAACAACTATTAACGATGGTCGGGCTTGATCCGAGACAATTTATTGATCGTTATCCGAGTGAACTCAGTGGCGGACAGCAGCAACGTGTCGGTTTCGCGCGTGCTCTGATGAATGATCCTGATGTCATCCTAATGGATGAGCCGTTCAGTGCTCTCGATCCCGTTACTCGTAATGATTTGCAGGAAGAGCTTTTCAACTTACAAGAGGAAGTGAAAAAGACGATTGTTTTCGTCACTCATGATATGGATGAAGCGATCAAGTTAGCGGATCGGATATGTATCATGCGTGATGGGGAGATCGTTCAGTTCGATACTCCAGAAGAAATCCTGCGTCATCCAAAAGATGAATATGTCGAATCGTTCATCGGAAAAAATAAAATTTGGAGTAGTCCAGAATTCATCAAGGCAGAAGATATCATGATTGAGGATCCAGTTTCAATCAGTGGTAAACGTACATTGCTACAGGGAATTGAAATCATGCGTGGGCGAAAAGTCGACAGTCTATTGATCACTGATCGTGACCGCGTTTTACAAGGGCTGATTAAGTTAAAGAACATCCAGACGATCCCGGATAAGAGCCAACGAATTGAAGAAGTAATGGAGGGCGAAATCATTGCCGTCAATGAACACGATTCGTTACTTGATGTCCTTGAAGTCATGAATCAGGAAGAGACAGGTTATCTGCCGGTAACAGATGCAACAGGAAAACTAAGAGGATTAATCACACGTAGTAGCTTACTTTCCGTCTTGAGTGAGCAATTCATTCATGAGGAGGAAGTTCAATGAACGGTTTCTTTGATTATGTAAAAAATAATACCGATCAAATCGGTGACTTATTACTGGAGCACTTACAGCTGACGGTCTTTGCCGTCGTCATCGCCGTCGTCCTTGGGATTCCGATCGGGATTTTAATCACGCGCTATCAAAAGTTCGCAAAACCGGTCCTCGCGCTGACGAGCGTCGTGCAAGCCGTCCCGAGTCTTGCCTTACTCGGTTTCTTAATTCCGTTCATCGGTATCGGATCGACACCAGCGATCATCATGGTCGTGCTCTATTCACTCTTGCCGATCGTCAAAAATACGTACACAGGTCTATCGAGTATTCCGGGAGATACGCTTGAAGCAGCAAAAGGAATTGGTTTGACGGATCGTCAAATCCTCAGTAAGGTCCAGATTCCGCTTGCCTTACCGATCATGATGGCAGGGATTCGGATTTCAGCCGTCACAGCGGTCGGTTTAATGACGATTTCAGCATTCATCGGTGCCGGTGGTCTTGGTTACCTCGTCTTTTCAGGTATTCAAACGGTTGATAATAACCAGATTCTCGCCGGAGCGATTCCAGCTGGTATTTTAGCCCTTGTCATCGACTTTGTCGTCAGCCGGATTGAATATTCGGTGGCACCGAACGGTATTCCGCTCGCGGATGGTCGAATTAAAAACAAGGCACGGAAACGCCGTAAAGCGATGTCAGCGGGACGCAAGATCGCGATCGCAAGCATCGTCTTCCTATTGGTTGGTGGTACAGTCGCTTATTCTTTCCTCAAGGAAGATAAGATCGTCATCGGATCGAAGAACTTTACGGAACAGTTGATTCTTGGAAATATGTTAGCGGATTTAATCGAAGATAAAACGGATCTACAAGTCGAACGTCAATTAAATCTCGGAGGGACGAAGGTCGCTTACGGGGCGCTTGAAAAAGGGGAAATTGACGCATATGTCGAATACACAGGGACATTGTTGATCGACGTGCTCAAGCAAGAGGTCGAGACGGATCCGAAAACGGTCTATGCAAAAGTCGGGAAGATGATTCCCGAAAAAAGTCAGGTCGATGTCCTAGATCCGATCGGCTTCAACAATACGTATGCTCTTGCCATGACAAAAGAAGACATTAAGAAGTACGACTTGAAGACAGTGTCGGACATGTCAAAAGTCAGTGATCGCTTGATTCTCGGTTCAACGATTGAATTCGCGAACCGTGAAGATGGTTATCTTGGTCTAAAGAAGAAGTATCCGGATATGAAGTTCAAAGATGTACAACCAGTTGATGGAGGACTTCGCTATACAGCATTGACGAACGGTCGAACGAATGTCATCGATAGTTTTTCAACAGACGGTCTTTTGAAGAAGTTTGATTTGACTGTACTCAAAGATGATAAAGAGTTCTTCCCACCATACTATGCGGTACCACTTGTTCGTCAAGAAACCATTAAAGAACATCCAGAGCTGAAAAAAGTCCTCAACACATTGAAGGATAAAATCACGGATGAAAAAATGCAAGAACTGAACTACAAAGCAGATGTTGAGAAACAACGTCCTGAAAAAGTCGCGCGCGATTTCTTGATTAAAGAAGGGTTGATTTCTAAATAAACAGATAGAGCCGAGGCGGGAATCCGCTTCGGCTCTTTTTGTATGCGCGCTGACGCGCTATATCGTTTTGGAAAATACGTAATCAAGTGATTAAATTATTTTTTGATGCGATTAGCGAGCCAAGCGCGAACAGTGCGTTGCTGAATCATACACGTTCTTCCTCTCGGTTTAATGTTCCAAGGCGGTGCTCGGCATCTTTAACGATACGTACTTGAACCTCGACTGTCAACCAATCTGTTTCGAATTCAGGTAACGTCGGCAAACCATAGCTTGGGTTACTCGTAGATGAAAATAAATCAGAGATAATACGTTCTTCATATACTGGAATCATATAAAATCCCCTCTCTGTGTCTTGATTCATCTCTTGCACCTCTAGTGTACGAAAGAATTGTAAAGACGGAAGAGGGGAGGTGTTAAGAACCCGTGAACTTTGTAAACGTTCTCACAAACTTGTCAAATCCTCTGTAATGGCTTCACAACTGTCAGCATACTGCTGCCCTCGTTTCACGTATTTTCGGACTGTTCGTTCCATGATGAATCGATCATGGTCACTGATATCCCGGACGATTTTTGCAGGAACACCCATGACCATCGCACCGGCAGGCACCTTCATTTTTGGCGGCACAAGACTTCCCGCAGCAACGAATGCACCTTCTCCAATTTCAGCTTCATCAAGGATCGTCGCCGACATCCCGATCAACGCTCCTTTTCGAATGATACCTCCATGAATCATTGCCATATGACCAATCGTGACTTCATCTTCAATGATAGTCGGAAACCCTTCATACTGATGAATCATCGAACCATCTTGAATGTTGACGCGTTCTCCGATTTGGATCGGACCTTCATCTCCCCGGATGACCGTATTGAACCAGACGGATGAGTCTTTTCCGATCGTGACCTCTCCGATGACCTTTGATCCATCCGCTAAATAAACGGATGGATCGATGTTTGGAATAAGTGAACCGACACGATATTTCATGCGTTTTTCCCCCTCAGGCATTAAATCCATACTCTTTCATCTTGACGTTACAAAAAATAAATTGCAACAGCTTCCAAACTAATTGTAAGATAGTGAAAATACGCTTACACCAGGAGGAGACAGGATGGAACAAACAGTACGTGAACGATTGATTGCGATTGCTGCAAAAAAAGAGAAAGCAGCTGTCGTCTATCAGAACATTTCAGTCATCGATGTCATGACACGTGAGACGTATACAGCAGATGTAGCGATTGATTCAGGTTATATCGCTGCTGTCGGAGAGGGATATGAAGGAGTCGAGAATCGTCCGGGAACGAGTCTGTTCATCGCTCCAAGTTTTGTTGATGCCCATGTTCATATTGAATCATCGATGGTACCACCAAGTGAGTATGAGCAGGCGATTTTACCACTAGGCGTCACGACGATCATCGCGGATCCACATGAGATTGCGAACGTCAAAGGCGCAGAAGGTTTGTCCTTCATGCTAGACGATGCAGAAGGTCTCGCCCTTGACGTGCGCATGATGTTACCGAGCTGTGTTCCGGCGACTTCGTTTGAACACGCGGGAGCATCACTTGATGCTGCGGCACTTGCGCCATTCGTCAATCATCCGGGTGTCCATGGTTTAGGGGAAGTCATGGATTATCCGGCTGTCGAACGAGCCGATCGCGACATGTTACAAAAAATCAAACAGATTGAAGACGCAGGGAAACTTGTCGATGGACATGCTGCAGGACTCGGACCACGCGAAATCAATATTTATGGTGTCGCTGGAATTCGGACGGATCATGAATCCATCAGTAAGGAAGATGCAATTGCACGAGCACGTCGTGGTCTGTATGTCGAAATACGGGAAGGGTCAGCAGCCCGTAACTTGAAGGAAGTACTCGATGCCGTGACAGAGAGTAATGCCAGCAGGTTCCTCTTCTGTACGGATGATAAACATTTGGACGATACATTACGCGAAGGTACGATTGATTATAATATTCGCTATGCGATTCGTCATGGGATTAAACGCGAAACAGCGTATGCGATGGCATCGTTGCACGCGACAAACGCGTATCGTCTAGACGATCGGGGAGCCATCGTACCAGGACGCCGGGCGGACTTCGTCTTATTATCGGATGCCGATAACGTCGTGATTGATGAGGTTTATATTCAAGGGAATTGTGTCGCACGAGCAGGGAAAACGATTCGACCCGTTCGCCGTGCTCATGTGCCGGAGTCATTACGTGGAACCTTGAATACAAAACCGATCACACCAGAAGTATTCGCCCTTCCACTCGAATCACCACGTGCGCATGTCATCGGAGTCATTCCGAAAAGCATCGTCACCGAGCACTTGATTCTTGACGTTCCGCTTCAAGAAGGACATTTCGTTCCTGTGCCAGAGGAGGATCTCTTAAAAATTGCTGTCATTGAGCGTCATCACGGGACATCGTTCTCAGCAGTTGGGATCGTCAAAGGATTTAAGATGAAGCGTGGAGCGATTGCTGCGACCGTTGCCCATGATTCACATAATCTCGTCATCGTTGGGGCATCAGACGAAGAGATGCGACTTGCTGCAGAACGTCTTGTTCAAGCGGGTGGGGGTGTCATTGCTGTTAATGGGCAAGACGTGCTTGCAGAGTTACCGCTTGAAATCGCTGGGCTGATGACGAATCGTCCTTTCCAAGAAGTCGGGGACACACTCGAAGCATTAAACGATGCACTTGATGTATTAGAAGCGGATCGGTCCTTTAATCCTTATTTGACGATGTCGTTCCTTTGCTTACCGGTCATTCCGGAATTGAAGTTGACCGACAGTGGGTTATTCGATGTGAAACACTTCCAGCATATTTCAGTACAAGCAAACTAAAGTCCATCGCGAGTCTGAGTCTCTTTCCGGGACTCAGACCGTTTTTTATTAGAAATAGATGATCTAAAATCAAAGAAAGATACTTTACAAAAGCTCTAAATATTCTTAATGAAACTTAATAGTTTGGATGTTGAATCATTTTGGAAAGCTTGTTATAGTAAGGTCTATATCATTTGTGAGAAATCTCACTTTCTTTGAAACTCTTTATTTAAAAGAGTCGTAGAAAAGAATAGGATCACTAAAGTGGAAAGGGGACTATATTTATGGATAAATCATATTTTGAAGGACATGAAGTCTTGATTGCGGACGTCTATCGTTCATTCACGCGTCAATTTTATGCACTTCCGACACATCGGCGAACGAAACGTCAATTGCGAAACCTTGCATTCTCCGTTATTCGTCAAGCCAGACCGACGTATGAAGAACGCACCGTTTTGTACGCCTATTTTGCTGAATTCTTCCGAGCAGTGGAAGAAGGACAAGATGAAGAAATCGCTTTTTATAAACAAATCGCACAGTAAAGACCCCCGATGGCTCCGTCAGAAGGGGTCTTTGTTGTTTTTAGAGATATCTTCAGGAAATCAAAAACAAGTAGCGGACGAGGTCCACTACTTGTTGATTAAAGAATTCGATGTGTGTGTCAGGTCCTCGTTTACTTGATTTCCATCCATTTAAAGCTCATATCGGCACCGAATGGGTGACGGTATAATTTATCAATATTTGTTCGTTGCAAGTACGCTTCACCTTTTTGATAGATTGGCGCGATCGCGTAGTCATCGGTTAGCAAGATTTTTTCAGCTTCTTGCATATCAGACCAGCGTTTCGCTTCATCTGCTTGTTGTTTTGCCCCTTTGATGAGATCATCGAATTTTTTGTTCGAGTATTCCATCCGGTTGAAGCTTCCGCCTGTCAACCACATATCGAGGAACGTCATTGGATCCTGATAGTCAGGTCCCCATCCAGCTGCAGAGATATCATAATCGCCCTTCGATTCGAGGTCGAGGAAGTTCTTGAACGGTTGTTGTTTGATATTGATCGTCAAACCAGGAAGATGTTTCTCTAGATCACCTTTTAAGTATTCAGAAACTTTCTTGAATGCATCCTCATCTCGTGAGAGCATGCTGAGTTCGACTGTTTTGACACCAAGTTCTTTTAAACCAGCATCCCAAGCTTTTTTCGCTGCATCAGCATCATAGCTTTGAAGATCCGGATATTTCACTCGGAAATCCTCACCATCGGGTGTGAACGTGAAGTCTTTCGCAACGATGAAGTTTGCTGGTTTTGATCCATCGTTTAGGATGACGTCCGTAATCCCTTGTTTCTCAAAACCAAGTGCGAGCGCTTTTCGAATGTTCTTGTTTTTCAATGCTTTATTCTTTTGGTTAAAGCGGAGGAAGTTGATCCGAGCATCTGGACGTGTCTTGTAATCATCTGATTTTTCATATTGTGAGACGAATTCAGATGTAATCGGTGCGAAGTCGACTTCTTTTGCTTCAAAGAGGTTGACGCCAGTCGAGATTTCCTTAACGACTTTAACGTTAATCTGATCCATCTTGACGTTTGCTTTATCCCAATAATCCGGGTTTTTCTTATATGTCCAACCCGCGTTCGCTTGCCACTTATCGAGGACAAAAGGTCCGTTGAAGACCATAGTGTCCACACTTGTCGCGAACTTATCGCCTTTATCTTCAACGAATGATTGCTTTAATGGTAAGTAAGTCGGAAAACTCGTCAAACCAAGGAAGTAAGGTGCTGGAGCTTCGAGTTGCACTTCAAGTGTCTGATCATCGATTTTCTTGACACCGAGTTCATCGAGTTCAGCTTTGCCTGCCATAATTTTATTGGCATTTTTCAAGTCCTGCAAAATGTACGCGTATTCTGCTGCTGTCTTTGGATCAAGTGCACGTTTCCAAGCATAGATGAAATCATCTGCTGTGACGGCTGATCCATCCGACCACTTCGCATCTTTACGCAATTTGAACGTATATGTCTTTTTATCTTTTGACACTTCGACACTTTCTGCGATTCCAGGTGTCGGCTTGTTATCACCATCGAGTCGATAAAGTCCTTCAAAGACGTTGTTCGTAACAATGATGGAAGTCGAGTCCGTCGTTTTCGTCGGATCAAGCTGAGGTACATCTGTCGTCGAAACGAGCGTGACTTCCTTTTTCTTGTTTTTTGAATCAGATCCGCTTGTGTTTTCATCATTTCCTTGCCCGCATGCAGCGACAGCAAGTAGTGCGATGCTAGATAGTCCAGCAAACGCAATTTTCGATGTTTTATTCATGGAACGATGACCCCCCGAGAGTTAGAGTTAAATATTTCAGAAAAATGTGAACATATTGTTAATTTAAGTGAAAGTGATTAAAAATGCAACATAAATTTTCAGATAATTCTCACTGATCAAGGTCTATATCCTTAATTCCGAGTGATTTTAAATAGTCATAAAGTAGGAATATGGTCAGTTTATGAGGAGAATACATTCGTAATGTCAACCGAACCGGATCTCCCCGCATGCGCATATTCGTAATATAAACACCTTTTCGTTCAAGAGCGAAGATGATTTCAGATGGGTCCAGATTAGCAGGAAGGAGCAAGTGTGCGACAAGGACGTTCGCTTCGAATCGACTGTTATTAATACGGCGCATTCCTCGAGTCAATCCCTCTAATAAGAAGAACAAAAATAAAACAAGAAAAACCGATTCCCATATAAATCCTGCACCGACAGCAATTCCAATTCCACTTGAACTCCATATAATGGCGGCCGTCGTTAATCCACTGACGATATCGTGAGGGCGACGCAAAATGACACCAGCACCAATGAAGCCGATACCGGCAATGATTTGTGCGACAAGGCGCATCGGATCCATTTGAACATTCGTCGCCATATCGTGATAGAGTGAAACGGATTTGATGGATACGATGGTTAAAAGACAGCTGATGAGGGTAATTACGAGGCTAGTGCGTATACCGACCGGTTTATTTTTTATTTCACGCTCGAATCCCATGAAAATTCCAAGGGCAGCAGCCATTAGGAGTTTAAAGAGGTCCTCGAGCTGAAATACATGAATCCAGTTCATTCGTCTCAAATCCTTTCTTTACTTTAAAAGGTGATTTGTTATAATGACTTTTGTGTCTTTCGAATGAATATACGTAAGATGTAATAGATATACGGAAAAAGGAAGTGTCTCATCATGAATCAGCAAAAAATCGGCTTCTTTGCTCTCGCAGCAATGGTCATCGGTTCGATGGTCGGTGGAGGTGCCTTTAACCTTCCCGGTGCAATGGCTCAGAGTGCAAGTGCAGGACCTATTCTCATCGGATGGAGTATTACAGGAATTGGAATGATCATGCTCGCGCTCGTCTTCCAGCACCTTGCAAACAGTAAACCCGAACTTGAAGGTGGTATTTATGCTTATGCACGTGAAGGGTTCGGACGTTTCGTCGGTTTCAACAGTGCTTGGGGATACTGGGTATCTGCATGGATTGGAACGGTTGCGAACATCACGCTCGTCTTCAATGCGATTAGTTATTTCTTCCCGATTTTCGCGGCAGAGAATCGGATATTCCTTCTTTTGATGAGTATGGTCGTCATTTGGGGATTATTCTGGCTCGTCTCAAGTGGGATTAAGGAAGCGACCCTCGTCAATCTGATTACAACGATTGCAAAGCTTGTTCCAATCTTGATTTTCATTCTATTGGTTGGGATCGCCTTTAATATCAAAACGTTCAATTTAGACATCTGGGGAGATGGGACAGAACTCGGTTCAATCTTCGATCAAGTCAAGGGAACGATGCTCGTCACGCTTTGGGCGTTCGTTGGAATTGAAGGGGCAGTCGTTTTATCGAGTCGTGCTAAAAATCGAAGTGATGTCGGAAAAGCGACCGTAACGGGACTCGTTGGTGTTTTGGTCATCTATATCTTGATTTCGGTCTTATCACTTGGCGTCCTTAGTCAAGAAAAACTGGCTGGATTAAAGGAACCGACGATGGCGTATGTACTAGAGGCAGCAATCGGACCAGTCGGCGCGACGATCATCATGATTGGTTTAATCATCTCACTATCCGGAGCGCTTCTTGGATGGACGATTTTAGCATCAGAGATTTCATATTTGGTTGCGAAAGATGGTGCGTTCCCGAAAGCATTCGCTAAGACGAATCGAAAAGGGGCGCCAGTTGGAGCGCTGCTGATTACACAGATCGCCACACAAATTGTTGCTGGGATTGCGCTATTCTCTGCACAGACGTATCTCGTTCTATCAAGTATTGCCGGGATTTGTGCGCTCTTACCATATCTGTTATCAGCCTTGTACAGCATCCGGACTTCACGGGAAGAGCGGAATCGGAAAATGTTACTCTTCTCGGTCATCGCATCCGCGTACTCTATTTGGCTCGTCTATGCGTCGGGCGTTTGGTATATCGTCATTGCGGCGTTAGTTTATGCGCCGGGCATTTTAGCATATGCGTTAGCAGAACGAGAACAGCAACGGACAGGCATGTCACGTTATGAGTGGATTGCTAGCATGATTCTTGTTGTCTTAGCCGGAGTGGCTGTTTACGGAATGGTCGTAGGAGAAATTCAATTGTAAGAAACGATATGCAAAAGAAGTCACGGTGGATAAAAATCACCGTGACTTCTTTTTTTATTAAGGGGTTAAGAATCTTTTTTCGACATCCTGTACGGACAGTGGTTCAGAGAAAATGAACCCTTGCATGTACTGGCAATCTGTCGTTTTCAAGTAAGTCAAGGCATGTTCTGTCTCGACACCCTCAGCGACGAGGTTCAACTCTAGATTGCGACCCAGTTGAATGATAGAATCCAGCAAAGCATGATCGTTCTTTGCTAGTCCATCAATGAATACTTTATCGATTTTTAATTCATCAATTGGAAACGCACTGAGATACTGTAAAGAAGAGTAGCCGGTTCCAAAATCATCAATCGATAAGCGGAAACCGAGTGACTTAATGAGGTGCATGCGTTCGACGGTTCGTTGTGTCTGTAAGATAGCAATATTCTCTGTCATCTCGAGCGTGACGGAAGATGGCGAAACGAGTCGCTCCGTTACGATATGTTGCAACGTTCGAATAAAGGAGTCACTTTGGAATTGGTGCGGTGAAATATTGATCGCCATCGTCAATTCAGGGTCAATCGTTTGTTGCCACTTCGCGAGCTGTTCGCATGCTTCGATGATGACCCAGTTGTTGATTGGTGTGATTAGAGAAGCTTCTTCGGCGAGTGGGATGAACTCATCCGGCGGAATATTTCCGAGCGCCGTATGATTCCACCGTAATAACGCTTCGAATCCTTTGACGGCTTGAGATTGAAGCTCGATGATCGGTTGATAAGCAAGGTAGAGCGACTGATCTTCGAGTGCCGTGAAGAGAGAACGTTCGAGTTGGATTTTACGTGTGAATTGTGTGTCCATCTCGTGTGTTAAGTACTGAATCGTTCCCGTACCAATTGATTTTCCTGCATAGAGAGCAGTTTCAGAGCGGCGGTATAAATCTTCAAGTGTTTTCGCTTCAGACGGATAGACGGTGATACCGAATGTGCAAGAAACGATGAGTGAATGACCGTTAATGTAATAAGGACGTTGTAACGCTTGTTGTAATTTTCGAGCATATTGAAAGAGTAGATTACTCGAGGGTGCAGGTAATAGGACACCGAATAAATCACTCGTCGGATGAAAAGCAAGGACACCCGTCGTATGTTCCAAAAGCCGTGTTGCCATTGCTTGAAGGAGTTGATCCCCGACATGTGTTCCAAACGAATCGTTTATGACTTTGAAACGATCGATATCGAACAAAATGAGTGCAATGGGTTCATGTGATGCAGCAGACTGGAACAATGCTTCCCCTTCGCGTAAAAATCCACGTTTATTCAATAAATGCGTCATCTCATGGTGATGCACTAAAAAATCAAGTTCTTCTTCAAGCACAGTTGTTTCCGTAATGTCGTTACCGATGAACAGATGCTGAAAACGAACGCCGTTTGCATCATAAATCGGAATCAATGTCGCTTGGAGATGTTTTCGTTCACCCGTGTGTGAAATGAGACTAAGACGACCAGACCATGCTTTGCGTTCACGGAGTTGTGTTCGGATTTCTGAGACAGTCGCACTAGTTTGATCGAGAATTATGGACCATGGCTGACCAATAAGCATTTCAGGACAGTAACCTGTTACATCCATGAGTTGGGCGTTTATATACGTAATTGCACCACGCGCGTCAAATACAGCGACACTGGCGATTTGATCGAACGCCTGACGTAAATCCATCAAACCTTGAAATAATGGTTTTGTTGTAATCGGTTGTTGAGCAGACGGAATACAGCAAACGAAAGCAGCAATGGCATTGCCTATTTCATCAAGTAGAGGAGACAGTAGCAACGTTGAGGTCATGGGAGTACCAGACTTATGGAATAAGGAGGCATTCGGCAATTGGACCGATTGATGGCGTTCTAAAAAGGAATGCCAAATTTGATGGCTGAATGCCATATCTTCCTGGTCAAGTAAAGGAACGATTTGTCCGACGATTTCCTGTTGTGTCCAGCCCCAATGCTGTTCTGCTAACTCGTTCCAGGAACGAATAGTCAAATCGATATTTAAGATGAAAGACGGTAGTGGAAACTCTTGAATGACGACTTCATAGGAATCGATGGTCGAACGATCCATTACGTGCGCACGCTCCTTTATGATGAAAAGAGATGACGGTTCACTTGTCTTGTCTTTTCCCAATATATTCAATTCTTACGCATCCCAATCCTCTAGGTTATACATTTTTTAGATGAAGATTATACAAGAAAATCTGCTATAATGATTTTGAAAGCGTTATCTAAAGAGCTATAAGGGGGAATCTCGATGAATCAAACAGAGAAAATCATTCAACAGACAGAACAGTTCGGAGCACATAACTACCATCCACTCCCGATCGTCATTTCAGAAGCAGAAGGTGTCTTCGTCACGGATCCAGAAGGACGTCGTTATATGGATATGTTGAGTGCTTACTCAGCCGTCAACCAAGGACATCGTCATCCGAAAATCATCGAAGCTCTAAAACGACAGGCGGATAAAATCACTTTGACGTCACGTGCCTTCCACAATGATCAACTGGGCTTTTTCTATGAAAAAGTAGCACAATTGACGGGTAAAGACATGGTATTACCAATGAATACAGGTGCGGAAGCTGTTGAGACGGCAGTGAAAGCAGCACGACGCTGGGCATATGAAGTGAAACAAATCCCAGGTGATGCTGAAATCATCGTTTGTGAAGGAAACTTTCACGGTCGAACGATGACAGCCGTCTCCATGTCGACGGAGGCAGAATATCAACGAGGATTTGGACCGCTTCTTCCTGGAATCAAGACGATTCCATACGGCGATCTGGAGGCACTAAAACAGGCAATCACTGAAAATACAGCGGCATTCATCTTGGAGCCGATTCAAGGCGAAGCAGGAATTTTAATTCCGTATGATGGCTTCCTAAAAGATGCACAAGAAGTTTGTCGTGCGCAGAATGTTTTGCTCGTATCAGACGAGATTCAATCTGGACTTGGTCGTTCCGGTAAATGGTTTGCTTCTGATTGGGACGAGGTAACACCAGACATGTACATTCTTGGGAAAGCACTGGGCGGTGGGGTATTCCCAATCTCGTGTGTTGCTGCGAATAAAGATGTCCTTTCTGTCTTCAATCCAGGTTCACACGGCTCGACGTTCGGTGGCAATCCACTCGCTTGTGCCGTCTCGATTGCTTCACTTGAAGTATTAGAAGACGAAAAGTTACCGGAACGTTCACTCGAACTCGGTACGTACTTCATGGAGAAATTAAAACAAATCAACAACCCGATGATCAAAGAAGTACGTGGTCGTGGATTGTTCATTGGTGTTGAACTAACAGAAGCAGCTCGACCATATTGCGAAGCGTTGAAAGAGAAAGGCTTACTCTGTAAAGAAACACACGAGACAGTCATTCGCTTTGCACCACCGCTTGTCATCACAAAAGAAGAGTTGGATTGGGCGTTCGAACGGATTGAACAAGTGTTAGGCGTTTCCGTCGCCCAGTAAATGAATACATTCAAATCGAATAACAGTGAACAAGATGTTCACTGTTATTTTTGTTTGGATGAGTGTCGGTATGGATACAGGAAATGTTTGAAATTCAGTCATACGGGAACATACAACTATCGCAAAAAAAATTTTTAAATGGGGGTAATGGTTATGTCAAATGACAGTGGTCTCAATAAAAAAGCAGATGGTCTTGTTGATAAAGTAGCGGGTAAAGCAAAAGAAGCACTCGGTAAAGCAACAGGAGATAAATCGACAGAGCGCGAAGGTAAAAAAGATCAATTAAAAGGTGACGCCAAGAAAACCGTAGGAAACGTTCAACAAAATTTTGAAGATACAACTCGTCGTTAAGACCGTGGGAATTAAATAGAAAAACCGGACTGGAGGATTACTCTAGTCCGGTTTTTAGTGTTTGCTATAATGAATTTTTATACTAATAAAAAAGATAGTGAATAATTTGTATGAAGGTCTAGTCATTTAGATATTTATATGGAATAATTAAAAACGTAAAAGCGTTTACATTGTTCTGTCATTATCGTTTTATTCAGGAAAGGGTGAAAGGGATGTTGCAGTTTCTACAACGAATTGGTAAGGCTTTGATGTTACCAATCGCAGTATTACCAGCTGCCGGAATCGTACTTCGATTAGGTTCGGCGGATATGCTAGATATTCCATTGATGGTAGCAGCAGGAGGGGCAATTTTTGATAACCTTCCATTGATATTTGCCATTGGTGTCGCAATCGGTCTATCGATTGATGCGAGTGGGGCAGCGGGTCTTGCCGGAGCCATCGGGTATCTTGTCTTAAAAAATGGCGTCGACTCGATGAACAAGGATTATTCCAGTGCACAGATTCAAGCAAAATATGATGCGATTGCGGCGATCGTCAATGATTCCTCGACCAAGGTCGATGGCGCGACGCTTAGTTCGATTGCGAACCAGGCGACGCTCGGTTCAACCGTCAATATGGCAGTATTCGGTGGGATCATTGCGGGTATCGTTGCCGGTCTTCTATACAATCGCTTCTACAATATTAAGTTACCGGATTGGTTGGCATTCTTCGGAGGCCGTCGTTTTGTTCCAATCATTACCTCAGCTGTCATGCTCGTACTTGCTTTCATCTTTGGTTATGTTTGGCCGTTCATCGAGCAAGGTATCAACGGTGCCGGTGAATGGATGGTCGGTCTTGGCGCAGGAGGCGCTGCTTTGTTTGGATTCTTTAACCGTCTCCTGATTCCTGTCGGCTTGCACCATGTTTTAAATAATATTTTTTGGTTTGTTTTCGGTTCATACGAAAAAGCAGATGGTACGGTAGCGAACGGGGATATTGCGCGTTTCTTCGCTGGAGATCCAACAGCGGGGATTTATCAAGCTGGCTTCTTCCCGATCATGATGTTTGCCTTGCCAGCTGCAGCCTTTGCCATCGTCATGGCTGCGCGTAAGGAAAATCGAAAAGCCGTTGCCGGAGCGATGATTGGTCTTGGACTGACATCCTTCCTGACAGGAATTACGGAACCAATCGAGTTCTCGTTCATGTTCTTGTCACCTGTTTTATACGTCATCCATGCTGTACTAACGGGTCTATCGATGGCCATCGTTAACTTACTCGGTATTTTACATGGCTTCTCCTTCTCGGCTGGTTTCATTGATTACGCCTTGAACTTCGGGATTGCGAAAAAACCATTGTTGATCATCCCGGTTGGTCTCGCGTTCGCGGTCGTCTACTACTTCCTGTTCTACTTCATGATCACAAAATTCGATCTGAAGACACCAGGTCGTGAAGATGAATCGCTCGTTACAGACACGGGAGTCGTTTTGACGGACTCAGACGATAAATATGAACAACAAGCAGCTCAAATTTTTGCTGGATTGAAAGGAACAGAAAATGTCACGTCGATTGACAACTGTGCGACACGTTTACGTCTTCAAGTCAAGGATCCAAGCATCATTGATGAAGCGGCGATTAAAGCGGCTGGAGCAAAAGGTGTCATGAAGATGGGGGCGACTAGTGTTCAAATCATCATTGGCACAGATGTCGAATTCGTTGCAGATGCGATGAAACGACAGAAGTAAAAAAAACGACCTTTCCTGAGCTCAGGAAAGGTCGTTTTGCTGTACGTTCGCAACAGGTGCTGTTTTGCTCGAGCGATAGATCGGATAAAAGATTCCAATCAAGATGATGACGATCCCAATCCATTGAGAGCTCGTCAGATGTTCACCTAAAATTAACACGGAACAGATGACCGCTGTCGGTAGTTCAGCTGCTCCAAGCAAAGAAACGCTTGCTGGGGAGAGGTGAGGCGCGCCCGCAGCAAATAAGAGCGGTGGTAAAATTAACGCGAACAGACCGAGCGGAATCGCGTATAACAGAAGTCCATTTTCGAAGTTCGCAGAGGACAAGAACGTCGTCGGTGGATACATCGTCATGACGAAAGCAAGACCACCTGTCATCATGTAAAAACTCTTCTTGATGACGGGTAAATGATTGGCGATGCGTCCACTAGCGAGTAAGAAAATTGAGAAGCTGACAGCCGCTCCAAGACCGAATAATGTTCCACGGAAGTCAAGTGGACTCGAGTAAGCGGCACTCGCAAGAATGGCTCCGCCAATCAACAGAATCGCAGACAGGAAATGCGCGCGAGATGGTAAACGTCTGAATGCGAGCGCATCGATGATGACACCGATCCAAGTGAATTGGAATAAGAGAATGATTGCAACGGATGCCGATACGGTCTGAAGACTTTGATAGTACAGATAACCAGTTGTACCACTAGAGATACCGATCAACATGAGAAGACCAGCTGTCTTGAGATCGAGACGAAGATTTTTCGTAAATAAGGCAAGACTGAAAATCATCAGCCAACCGAAGAAAAATTGACTCCCAGAAACGGCTGCTGAGTTAAATCCAGCTGCATAAGCGAGTTTGACGATCGTTGAGAGGACACCATAACTGATAGCGCCAATGAGAACGAATAAGGTTGCTTTTGAGCGATGCATGAATAATTTCCCTCCATTTTTAGTAAAAACCACACAAAAAAGGTTGCAACGGGGCCTTGTCCAGGTTTTTTGGACAGGGTTTGGTTGCAACCTGTGTGATTTATTGAGTTGATGTGTCGAGCAAACGATACAGCCGGGTTTTCGTTTGGTTGTACTGAACGGTCAGCGTATTCCACTTCTTTAATGACGCGGTAGCTTTCCGTGTTAAACGATTTAAATCCGCTGTTGACTCATCAATCTTAACGAAATCCGGTTTTTTAGTCAAGCGTGAAAGCACTTTCTTTTCAGCGTCCATCGCTTGTCGATACGTTTTAGAGAACGTTTGAAACGTCTGCTGGCGTTCCTTGATGATTGCCACTAAGGCAGTTCCTTCCGTTTTTGCTTTACCATCAAGTTTGTTTACAGCATCCTTCAATTCTTCAAGATCAAGTTCAGCGTACGTTTCCTTACGTAACGTTTCTTCTTGTTTCAATAAAGAAAGCCGTTCGTCATTTAAGGCTTCTAGTTCCTCCCGTTCATTTTGAGAGCGTTTGATTTCTTCAGCACCTGCATCAAGAACAGCTTGGTACGTATTAACTGAAATTTCGTCCTTACGAGCACGTTGATCAGCTAGCATGAATGCCTTTTCTTCACCTTTGACTTGTTGCTCTAGCTGTTCATGAAGAGAGGTTGGTGAATCGTTGGAGCAGGCAGCAAGTCCGAAGCTCGACAGGAACAGTACTGCTACGAATGATTTTTTCATCTAGATAGTAACTCCTTATAAATTCGAGTATTGCACGAAGTTGTACGGAATATGGAAATCTTCATCATAAATCGCGAACTGATAGCCCTTTTTCTGAAGTCCGGCAACAATGGCCGGAAGGGCCTTGATAGCTTGTGGTTGTTCATGCAAGAGAATGATTTCAAATGGACGCTCTGCTCGCCGAATGACCGTATTAGCCACTTCTTTTGCACTATCTTTGTAATACCAGTCCATTGAATCGATCGACCAGTCCCATACTCGGAAGTCTGCTGAATGAATGGCAGATGCCATTTTTTTCGTGATGCCTGGATCAGAGCCATAAGGTGGTCGTGTCAAATGTGGTGTTAGCTTCGTCAACTCATGGATTTTCTTCTGAACACTTTGCATCTCTGAGACATACTGTCCTTTTTCGTACAATGTATCGTAATCGTGTGTTTCCCCGTGTAATCCGATATAGTGTCCAGCTTTAGCAGCAGCTTTGACTTCTTGCGGAAAAGCATCTATTTGTGTTCCGAGATAAAAGAAAGTGGCACGAGTCTGAAGTTGATCCAATGTTCGAAGTAAGTCCGGTGTTAATGCGGATGGACCATCCTCGAATGTTAAATAAGCGACTTTTTTCGTCACACCATTCCATTTTTCCACGCGTGCTTTTTCCATATTGACGACAGGGACTACAGTAATGGATTTACCTGTCGTAATGGATTGTTGTTCAGGAGTAAATACGTATCGATAAGCGACATATCCCCCAACTCCGAGAAAGACAAGTGTGAGAAGTAAGAAGAACCGAGGGAAAAACTTTCTTTTTTTTGTACGCGGTCGTGGACCGAGTTCGCTAGCGTGGCTTGAGGTAAATGGATCCATCGTTGTCTGTCGCTCCTTTTGTCAAAAATATCATATACAGATAATGTAACATTCTGACTGTTTCTTTTGTAACAAACAGATGACAAAAAGATGACGAAAAATCGATTTTTCTAAAAAATATCGATTTATTTAGAAGAAGTTTGTAAGAAATAAAAAAACAACCACTGAATAAGTGATTGTTTCATGTGTTATTAGTGTTCTGTTACAGCACACTCATCGCATTCCGTTTGATAGGATTCACATTGCTCGTCCATTTCTTTCCCACAATGAGCGCATGTCTTAACGGGAAGCTCACGATAGAATGCAGCAGAAGCTTCTTGGTAAAGGGGTTGTTCCATGTGTTTTTCCTCCTTCAAAATAAACGAAATGGTCTTTTTCTTGTTTTTATTGTATTAGTACATAAGTTTTATGTCAACTATTGTTTTATAACAGTAAATTCGTTTGAAGTATTGATAGAGGACAATAAAAAAGAGACATGCTACGATATCTAAGTAATCTGATAATAATAAGGGGGATTTACACATGACACAGGCAACACTTGATACAATGCGTGTCTTAACAGAAAGACGTTCCGTTCGTCATTACGACGAAACGTTCAAACTTTCAAAACAGGAAGTGGAAGAACTATTAGAATGGACGACAGCGGCGCCGAGTGCTTGGAATCTACAACACTGGCATTTCACGGTCTTCCATTCAGAAGAAGCGAAGCAACAGCTTGCACCGATCGCATACAATCAGCCGGCTATCACTTCGGCTTCAGCAGTCATTGCGATCTTAGGTGATGTTCAAGCTAATCGAAACTACAATCCGGTGTACGGTCCAGCAGTAGAAGCAGGTGGCATGACAGAGGATTTATTTGATTCGATCAAAGCACAAGTAGAAGGCGCTTATCAAAGTGAAGCGTATGGTCGCGACGCGGCAATGTCGAATGCGAGTCTTGCTGCGATGCAATTGATGCTCGCGGCAGAAGCGCGTGGATTATCAACACTCGCAATGGGTGGATTTGATCATCAACGTTTTACGGAAACGTTTATTACCGAGTCACGGTATGTACCGGTCATGTTAATTGCTGTCGGTAAAGCGGTCGAAGATGCAAAAAAACGTCCGGCACTCCGTTTACCGATCGATCGAGTATCAACCTTCCTGTAAGTCATTCAAAATGGAGGAAGCGGGGGTCAATTCCTCCGTTTTAATTTTTTTATTTTTTTTTCGGAAAAAGACTTGTCAGCCTTTTAGTTTCTTGATATATTAATACATGTCCTAGCAAGTACATTACGTACTGCAAACATGATTCTGTAGCTCAGCTGGGAGAGCGCTACCTTGACAGGGTAGAGGTCGCTGGTTCGAGCCCAGTCAGAATCATACCGAAAGCCCGCTTCTCCTTTATAGGAAAAGCGGGCTTTTTTATTATTTCTTTATCTCATCCTCGGTGACCCATTTATGATTTTTCACCATCTCTCCACCGTCCGTCGGTTCATAGTTCACCATGTAGACAGTCGTTTCTTTTACTTCATCAATCGTCGCTTTAGCTCCATCCATACCTTTCATATGATCTGCCTTGACAGTCGTTTCATCACCAACTTGCAGTGGCTTAGTTGGAACGGGATCAAGTTCTTCCTGAATGACCCATTTGTGATTTTTCACCATCTTTCCACCAGTAGTCGGTTTATAACTGATCGCATAGACGACAGTATCATAAGCACCGGCAATCGTTGCTTTTGCTCCGTTCATTCCGTCCATATGATTCGTCGTCAACGTGACATTACTGCCTCTCGGATAAGTCGGATCACTAGCTTTCTTTAGACCAGACGGTACCTTTCCGTCACTCGAATGCATCATATCTCCATGTGACATGTCGTGTGAGTCACTATTACTTCCATCGTCATTTGAAGTGGATCCACATGCACCGAGCCAAAGCGTAGAACTAAGAGCAAGTACAGTTAACGTCAATGATTTTTTCATAATAAAACCCTCCTGAAGTCATTAGTCTTTTTTACTATACCCAGCGTATGTGCAAATCGTGTGCAGATGAAGTGACAGTTTCGTTTATCGGCAGTGATTATGTTTTTTTCGCTATACTAAAATGGAGAGATAAGGAGGGAAACGTCATGCGTCGTATTTCATACTCGGTCGGAGGAATCGTTCTTGCGGCATTTTTAATTTGTGGCAGTGTATTGTTCGGGACGTTGTATTATCAGTTGTCTCAAATACGAACGCAGGAAGTGGTGGATGGTTTGCTGAACCGAGGGAATACCCATCGTGATGTCCTAGTCGATTCCTACGACCAAACGACGATGCGTCATGTCAGTATGATGGAAGCGAACTCATCCTTTACTGTCGTGATCACCGATGCAAGAGGAAAACAACTCGAAGCATCACGTCCTTTGACGAGTGAGATGAAAAGTGTGCTAGAGCATACGGATTTTGATTACCGTCGACAAGGAAAAATCGTGACGATGCGTGACTTTTTAATGACGGACAGTCCCATTACCATCGACGGGAAACATCGGGGTCATGTCTTCATGTTCGCTTCTAAAGCAATCGTAGATCACGTACTTGATCCGTTGAAACAGCAGTTTTTCCAAGTGGGTCTGCTCGCACTATTATTAGCAGGTGCGGCAAGCATTTGGACGACCCGAATCATTTCTCGTCCGTTGATTCAGATGGAAAAAGCGACGGCGCGTCTATTGGATGGGGGAAGTGGAGAGTTGCCAATTGATCGAAAAGACGAACTGGGACAATTGGCGCGTTCGATTCAGCAGTTAAAACAGGATCTCGATTTTTTGAATCGGGAACGATCCGAATTTTTAGCAAGCGTATCTCATGAACTACGCACACCATTGACATATATAAAGGGATATGCGGATATTCTCAAACGCCAAACATTGACACCGGATGAACAACGACGCTACATCACGATCATTCGAGAAGAAAGTCAGCAAATGAATGAATGGATTGAACAATTATTTTGGCTGGCACGAATTGATGCCAATGCTTTTATGATGGAACGAAAACCTGTCGATGTCGAAGACTTGATTCATCAAGTGATACGATTGATGCGCCTGGACATCGAACAAGAAAATATTTCGTTCGAGATAGAAGGTGAGCGATTAGAAGTGATAGGTGACGCTCAGCAGCTCCGTCAGATGATTGTAAATATCATTGAAAATGCACGTCGACATACGACGTCGGGAACAATCATCGTTCGTTATGGTGTCAACGCAGTAGGGGCTTTCATTCAAATCGAAGATACAGGAGAAGGGATTGCTGCAGAATCTTTACCTCATGTAACGAAACGGCTCTACCGAACGGAAGCATCTCGTTCTCGAAAACATGGAGGAACTGGAATCGGACTCTCCATCGTTGAAGCAATTGCGCAGACACATGGAGCAGAATTGAACATCAAGAGTCAGCTTGGACATGGAACACAAGTGACACTGCAGTGGAAGGAGAAATGAAATGCCGCATGTATTGATTGTAGATGATGAACCGAGAATGCTTGAACTGTTAAAATTGTATATTCAGCCGTATGGGTACACGTGTCAGCTTGTGGATTCTGCGCAACAAGCTCTTGACCTCTGCCGTCAGCACGTATTCGACCTGATTTTAATGGATGTCATGATGCCAGATATGGACGGATGGACATGTTGTCGTCTCATTCGAAAACACTCTAACATCCCGATCTTGATGGTTACGGCACGGAATCAGCGGGAAGACATCATTCGAACACGGGAAGTAGGGGCGAATGATTACATATCAAAGCCGATTCAAGAAGGAGAACTGATCGGACGAATGGAAGTTTTATTACAGCAACAGTATGATGGTCTATCCTATGACCGGGAAAGCTATCGTTGTTGTTACCTCCAACAAACGATTTCGTTAACGAAGACGGAGTTTGAATTGTTAGGTGTATTTTTAGATTCTCCACGACGTGTTTGGACACGGGATCAGCTGACGACGATGTTATGGGGAGCGGAAGCGTCTGTAGACGAGCGGACAATCGACTCGCATATCAGACATTTAAGAGAAAAACTACGTGTTTGCGGTTTTCCAATCGAACAGCATCTGGAAACGGTTCGCGGAATCGGATACCGCTGGATACACTAGTAAGAAGGAGATTCAAACATGACGACACTGTATTTCGTACGGCACGCACATTCGACATACTCACCGGATGAACGGAGACGTCCACTTTCCGATAAAGGACAGGCAGATGCGAGACGTTTACTTGAAACGTTTCAAGAAATTCCAATCGACAGATTCTATAGTAGTCCGTATCAGCGGGCGATCGAGACGGTTGCACCGCTCGCGGAGGCACGTCGACAACCAATTATTGAGGTAGAAGAACTAAGAGAGCGATTACTAGCACCTGGAGAGCTTGACGGTTTTCAGGAGGCGGTTATGTATGTATGGCAACATCCGAACGATAATCCATTCGGGGGCGAAACGAACAAAGAAGCAGCGCAACGCATTCGGCAATTCATCGATGAACTGGTGGAGAAGCATTCCGACGAAATAGTTGTTCTTGGAACACATGGAAACATTATGGTGTTACTTCTCGAAACATTCGATCCGACATTTGATTATACATTTTGGAAATCCTTACCGATGCCAGCCGTGTGCCGGATGGAAGTGAAATCAGGAGGAGAGGTAGATATTCACGTCGTACCACTTTTGACGAATGTAAAGTAAAAAAGAGGCGGAACTGATGAGTAAATCAGTTTCCGTCTCTTTTGTAATCAAAGAAATCTTAAGGCGTAGGAATAGCACCTTCATGTTTTCGGATCAAATCAGCTGTTAATTGACCGGATAAGGTGACCATCGGCACACCGCCGCCTGGGTGTGTAGAACCACCAACGAAATAAAGTCCTTCGTATAAGTCGCTCTTCGATGGAATCTTGAATCCACCATTTTTCTTCCGATCGGCTGCGACACCATAAATCGATCCACCGTTTGGACCATATAAGTCCTTCAGATCTTCTGGGGTGAAGCGATATTCAAACTCGATTGATTCCCGAAGACCGTAAAGTCCCATTCGTTCGAGTTTATCAAGAACAACTTCACGATAAGCATCCCAGTCGACCTCGCCTTTTTGGAGTGTTAGAGGAGGGACATGCGTCAAGACGAACAGATTATCTTTTCCATCGGGCGCTTGCGAAGCATCAGATTTCGACGAGACCCCGACATAAATCGTCGGATCCTCAGGAGGCGTTCCTTCTTTGAACATTTGAGCGAATTCGCACTCTGGATTTTCTGAGAAAAAGAAGTTGTGATGTGCTAGTCCACTGTATTCACGGTTCACACCAAGTAATAATACGAGTCCAGAAACAGAGGGAGCAAACGATGCCTGTAATTTTTTTGCCCGCTTCCGGGCTTTTTTCTCAGGTACGATTCGTTCGTAAGTCGGGATGACCTCAAGATTTGAGACGACGATGTCGGCTGCATGGAACGTACCATTCGAAAGGACACCAACTGCTTTTTTATTTTCAAGGACGATTTGTTCAACCGGTGAGTTGAGATGCACCGTGACGCGGAGCTCGTCAAGCAATCGTTTCATAGCACGCGCGATTTGATACATCCCGCCCTTAACATAATAGATGCCAAGTCCCATCTGTACATAAATCATTTGATTGAAGACGGCTGGCGCTTGATAAGGGTTGGAACCGACATACATGACCATGTAGTTGAACAGCTGTTCGAGATACGGATCATTGAGGTGTTTTTTTGTTCCGGTCGCGACGGTGTTCATCGGGTCCATCTTTAATAAATCAGACATCGTATGGTATTTTTTTAAGTCCTTTAAATCTTCGAGACTGTATTTATAAAAGCTGTCGAGACATAAGTCATACATTTGTTTTGAGTACCGGAACAATTCGACGAAATCCGCTCGTGACGAAATTTGCTCGACTTCTTCAAGCATTCCGGGTAAGTCACCTTTGACGTCGATTTTTGTCCCGTCTTCAAAAAAAGTACGCCATTGCGGTTCAATGCGTTCGATTTCTAAGTAATCATCTAAGTTACGATGAACACTTGAGAAGAGTTGTTCGAGTACCCAAGGCATCGTTAAAATCGATGGACCAGTATCAAAAGTAAATCCTTTCCCGCTGCGTTGATTTAGTTTCCCACCGACGTTTGCATTTTTTTCAAGCATCGTGACTGCGTAACCATCTCCAGCTAAACGAATGGCAGCAGACATACCGGCAAGACCAGCTCCAATGACGATTGCACGTTTCTTCAAATGGATCACTTCTCCTTTTAATAGATGAATGGAATCAAACGTTTTCGTTTTGCAGCCCATACTGTATAGGCAGGTCCGAAACCTTTTGTCAACATCGCTTCCTCGATCCGGATTCGATAGAGTAGGAAAAAGAACATGAGCACTCCAGCGAAAGCGAACAGGACCATTTGTCCCGTGAACAGAGGAAAGCTGATCGTGATCAACAATAATCCACTGTACAATGGATGGCGCAAGAAACGATAAGGACCACTACTGACAAGCTTGTCATCAGCTGCGACGACGACGTGACGAGTGAATTGTTGTTTTAAGTGGAGAATTCCCCAAAGGCGTAAAGCGACTCCACTCCACAACAGCAGGCAGGAAGTAATGCGCAACCAGGGAGAAACGGTTTCATTCGCAAAGAGGAAAGCGCAGACGATCGTTCCGCTTAGGACAAGGAAAATCAAATAAAAACTCACTTGTTCTGCTGCCCCTGACTTAGACTCGGAGCGATTCCGAAAACGAACCATCTCACCAATCCAGCAGATGCTACCAATACTGAAAATCCATTCCCAAAGTGACACGTACGCTACTCCTTTCTACATCAGAATCATGTTTCGAAAACGCATACATCGTTATTTACCCATTGTAATTCGTCCTTAAGCTACATTTAGAAAACTTCAGAAATACTTCATTTTCATGACAAGCATTCCGAAAGAACCCTGTTTGAAAAAAAGAATGGTATTCTAATCTAAAATATGGATGCAGATTAGAACATGCATTAAAGGAGATATACGATTCATGAAATACATCACGACACTCATCACGACGTTGACATTAACAGCGGCCTGTACATCAGTGTATATACCAACAGTCGAAGCATCGACTTCTACTTATCGGCAAGCAAAGACATCTCTTCATTTGCGTAAAGGAGCATCGATTGATCAACCGAGTCTTGCGGTTATTCCGACGGGGATCTATGTGACGGAACTGTCGAAAGTCGGTACATGGTCAAAAGTACAATATGGTACGAAGATTGGTTATGCGAGTACGAAGTATCTACTGACGGATGAACAAATCGGTGGGAAACGGATCGGTAAGACACTCATCGCGAATAAGAACTTAGCACTCCGTTCGACGTACGCTCCTGGAGAGAATCAGCAAGCGCGTGCAGCTTTTGAGAAAATGCGCTTGGCGGCAAAAAAAGAGGGGATTACGCTGGTCGCATTTAGTACATACCGTTCGTACGCTTACCAAAAGGCATTGTTTGATAAATATGTCGCGCGAGATGGATATGAAAAAGCGAGTACTTATAGTGCGGAGCCAGGAAAAAGCGAACATCAGACAGGACTCGCTTTTGATATAGGGGGAGCAGATTCTTCTAAATACGCGATGTTCAGTTTTGCGAAGACGAAAGAGGCGAAATGGCTGTTCGCGAATGCGCACCGGTATGGTTTCCATCTTCGTTATCCATCTGGTAAAGAATCGTGGACAGGTTATACGTATGAAAGCTGGCACTACCGTTATGTAGGGGCGACGCTTGCTGCTCGCCTGAAACTCAGTGGGTTGACAATGGAAGAGTATTTTCATCTTGCTCCTTGGAAACCAGTAAAGACTTCGACATCTTAAAACATGATAAATAGAGGGTGTTGGATTCATCTATTATTCGTCTTGAATGAAAGAGATGGACTGTTTGACAATGACCGGCATGCTGATTGGTAGCTGAACATGACGGTACATTGGAGCAGACGGATGAACCGTTGGAATCATAAGCCTCACACTATAAAAAGCCCATCGCAATCCAAGCGATGGGCTTTTTTGATGTTCACTTAATTGGTTGTTCGTTCTTTTTTCGCTTTTTTGAAGAAGAACAGTTCATAGACGACTGGAACAATGATGAGTGTTAACAACGTAGATGTCGTTAACCCCCCAATAACTGTTAGGGCGAGACCTTTTGAGATCAATGTCCCTGAAGAAGTTGTTAATGCGAGTGGTACTAATGCCATGATCGTTGCGAATGCGGTCATCAGGATTGGACGCAATCGTGTTTTACCCGCTTCAATCAATGATTCGCGAATCGGCATACCACGTCCGACGTTTTGACCGATGCGGTCTACGAGAACGATTGCGTTCGTGGTGACGATTCCGATCAACATCAAGAAGCCGATCATGACACTGACAGACAATGGTTCATTCGCAAGGAAGAGCGTGACGAGTGAACCGATTGGAACAAAGATCAGAGAGGACAAGATGATGAACGGAATTCGTGCTTTTCCGAACGTAATCAACATTGTCAGGTAAACAAGTCCGATTGCAACGACAATCGCAATTCCGAGTGATTGGAAGATTTCAACCGTATCGTCATTTCCGCCACCACTTGTCAGTGAGACACCGTCTGGTAAATTAATTTTTTCGACCTCTGTTTTTACAGCATTAGAAACGTTTTGTACGTCGTCTCCTTTAACTTGTCCGGAAACGCGAGCATATACTTTTCCGTCGAGCTTTTGAATTGATGTGAAGGTCTCGACTTCTTTGACGGTCGCGACATCTTTTAGAGCAACAGGACCGTTTGCTGAGAACAGTTGGACGTCTTCGAGATCTTTCTTCGAAACGAGTCCTTTTTCATAAGACAATTGTACATTTTGATCTTTATTATCAAGATTCAACGTGCCAACAGTAACAGGCTTCGTTTGATCATTGACGGTCCCGAGGATCTGGAAGCCGGATAGTCCACGATCACTTGCTTTTTCAGGATCGATTTCAACGAGGAATTGCTTTTGTTTTTCGCTGAAGTTGTTTGTGATATATTTTAAATCACTATTTTTGGACATATTATCCTCGACTAATTTCGCAGCTTTTTGAAGCGCTTCGAGATCGTTCGAGAACAGGTCGACATCGACGTTGTTGTTCGACGGAGGACCACCTGTTGATAATTCAGCTACGCTGATTTTGACATTGACGTTTTCCTCTTGAGCGATGTCCTCCATCTGTGTCTCAAGTGATTTGATCGTTTTCTCAACGTTCGCGCCGTCCTTCAGGTTCAAGAAATAACTTGCTTTATTATCGAGACGTAAGCCTGTCGTAAAGTCTCGTGCTCCGACAGACGTCGTGACGTCAGCGATTGCTTGTTCTTTATCAAACATCTTTTCCATCTCGAATGAGACGTCGCTCGTTTTCTCGAGTGATGTGGCAGCCGGAAGTTCAAGCGATGCCGTTAGTGTCTTTGAGGCTTCGTTCGGAATGAACGTAAAGCCGAGACGTGGAACGATCGCTAGAGAACCGCCGAGAAGAATGAACGATACAATTAAGATCGTCGCCTTATGCGAGAGTGACTTTTCAATCAGCTTGCCATACCACCGTTGAAGAGCACCTTCTTTTTCTTCTGCTGGAACCTTCTTAAAGGCAAATTTCGCAAGAATCGGTACGATCGTGATCGCAACGAGTAGTGAAGCAAGTAATGAGAAAATAATTGTCAAAGCAAACGGTAAGAAGAACTTACCAGTGATTCCACCGACGAATCCGATTGGCAGGAAGACGACGACGGTCGTTAGCGTCGATGACGTGATTGCTTTTAAAATCTCTTTTGTCGATTGTTCGATGATCTCATCCGTCATACCGGATTCGGATTTTCGAACACGCCGGAAGATGTTCTCGATAACGACGATACTATCATCAACGACACGACCGACCGCAACGGCCATCCCGCCAAGTGTCATGATGTTCAGAGAAATATCTTGCCAGTTCAAGAAGATAGCAGCAATGAGTAACGATAAAGGAATCGAGACGATGGCAATAATCGTTGCGCGAATATTTCGTAAGAACAAGAGTACAGCGAGAGAGGCAAAGAGGGCACCAAGTAATCCTTCTTTGACGAGTGTCGCGACGGATTCCTCGATATCCTTCGCTGAATCGATCCCAATCGTATAGTCGACTTGATCGTCATATTTATTAAGGATCTTCGTGACTTCATCTGCGATTTCGACCGTATTGGCATCTTGTTTTTTCGTGATTGCCATCGATAAGGAATCTTTTAAATCGTAACGTGTTTTTTCGCTTTGTTGCGAGACTGCTTCGATTTTTGCAATATCTTCTAGACGAATCGGTTCTGCAGGTTCAGACGCCTGATCTGTAGCTGCTCCACCTGTTGTACTTGGTGGTCCTTGTGTTGCACCTTGTGGTGGACCGCCAGCAGATGAACCACCTGTTTGATCGCTACTAGCTGAACTAGTCGCACCTGCAACGGGTGTCAATTGTAGATTTTTTAGTTTATCTAGATTTTCTAGTTTTTCCTCAACGCGAATCGGTATTTTTGAATCGTTTTCTGATAGCTGACCAGATGGGAACGAGACATACTTTCCGTTGATTTGTTCCTTGATACTTGAGAGCGAGAGTCCTGCTTCTGTTGCTTTCTGATTATCGACGGTGATTTGAACGAGATCATCTTTGTAGCCACCAACGGAAACGCTATTGATTCCTGGAATCTTATTAAGTTCAGGTTCGATATCGTCCTTGAGGATTTTTTCGATGTCTTTACCATCCTTACTAAAGAAAGAGATATTATAGATTGGGAACGATCCAAAGGACAGACGATTTAATTTCGTTGTTGCTTCCTCTGGTAGATTCGCATCTTGGATTGCAGCATCAATCTGTTGTTCGACTTTATCCATATCAGTATCGAACGGGAATTCGATGTTTAAGATACCGATGCTTTCATAAGAAGAGCTTGTCAGCTTAGTAGCTCCTTCGATTCCTTTCAAGGCAGTTTCAAGCTTCGAGACGACTTGTTTATCGACATCGTCGGGCGAAGCACCAGGATATACTGCTTCAACAGAGATTTGAGGAAATTCAATTTCTGGGAACTGATCGACTTTTAATTTCGAGAAAGAATAGACGCCTCCTAAAACTAAAAGAATGGCGATGATGAAAACAGCCACCGAATTCTTTAAACTGAATCGGGTTAAAAAGTTCATATGAACACTCCTTTCGTTTATATGTGCTTATTTACATAGTAGAGGACACTCATAGAACCCGCAACTTTAAAACTGTTTTATTCAAAAAGATCTTTTTGAAAAAAGATAATTTTTTTTGTTAAAAAGGCTTTACACCTTTCGATATGCTGCTATAATAAAAATATACCCAGTAACAACACAGCATGATTCTGTAGCTCAGCTGGGAGAGCGCTACCTTGACAGGGTAGAGGTCGCTGGTTCGAGCCCAGTCAGAATCATACCGAAATCGTTCCTTTTCGAAGGAACGATTTTTTTTGCATTAAAAAAACTATTCCCGAAATCAATCAGGAATAGTTGGAAGGTAGAGATATTATTTTATTGGATTTCGAGATGAAGATCGCCACGCTTCGTCCAGCCTGCGACAGTCGTCAATCGATAGAAGACGAGTGTCAAGACGCCAGGTAAAACGACACCAGTCAAGAAGAAGATAAGGAACGCCTGAGGACCTTGGTTGACGAAGATATTGAGTGGCGCAATCATCGAATTTAAACCGAGTCCAGCGAGTTCATATGGTACTTTCAAAGAGAGAAGAAGCGTCGCTACAGGAGCTGAAATCATCGCTGCGAGAAACGGTGCAACGACAAGACGTGGATTTTTAACGATATTCGGGAATTGTACTTTAGGTGTGACAAAGAAAGAAGCAATCAAACCACCGGGATCCGTCTGACGATATGCCATCAATGTGAAGCCAACGAATTGAGCGGAACAGCCAATGAGTGCAGCGGCACTTGCTACAGGATCAAGCTGCAAAGCGATAGCGAGTGCAGCGGACGAAGCGGGAGACATCAATAAGACACTAAAGATGAGTGCAATGACAAGAGATGTAGCAATAGGAGACGATTCGACTGAAGCGGTGATCATAGCGCTGAATTTTGTAAGGAGTGGTGTCGTTACGGCAGCAGCACCGATACCAGTGATACCACCGGCAAGCACAGCACTCATCGGGATGACCATCATGTCAAATTTCGTTTTTCCAGTCATGCGTTTTCCGACATATACAGCGACCGCAGCTGCGAGTAATGCACTGATTGGCTGACCGGGGGCAAGAACGAGTCCAGAAGCAGTCGATTGAAGCGCAGCACCACCAATCGTCGCTGCGATCATCGCGCTGAACAGGACAAGTGTGTTTCCTCCGAGCTGAAAGGCGATACCGGCACCGAGTGCAGGAGCAAGCAGTACTTTTGCGACGCCGCCAATCGTCAGTAGCATTTGGATATGTAAAAAATTGCCGAGCGTCTCAATCAGGAGTCCGACACCGAGTGTTACAAGAACGGCATTCGCCATTCCAGCTGATACTTTTACCATTCGATCCATCGCATATTCTTTCAACGTTGTCATCCTCTCTCTATCTATCTCTATTTTTTGCCATGAAAAAAGCCTATCCATTTTTGGGATAGGCGCCACTCATTCTGTGCGGGCGCCTCATTCGATGCATCGAAAGGAGGGCCCAAAAATCATTTCCGTTTCATCATCGGAAAAGTTTTCAGTCCCTCATGCATAGAATAATCAGTCGTCCGGCTTGGCTAAATGGCTGTTGCGTCGGAATCATTCAATCGTGCCCCTCTCTGTGAATTTTTCTAAGCCTAACATGCTTCTGATCAATAATCAATATTTTCTGACAATTTATTTTTTCTCTAAATCTAATAGGAATTTACGCTATCATCGGGAAATCCTAATGTACTAACAATGGAGGCGTTTACATGAAAGTAATGATTTTTACAGATATTCACGGGAATGCTTCAGCATTGCGTGCCGTGTTGTCCTACCTCGATCAGTCTTCAGACATCGATGCTGTATATTGTCTCGGTGATCTCGTCGGTATCGGACCTGAACATAATGAGGTCATCAATTTGTTAAGGCAGCGGCCTGATATTCAGACGATTTCTGGAAACCATGATGAATGCGTCCTTGCTTTGATTCATGGGGATGTTTATCCCGCTAGTTACCAACATGCGAAAGAGCACCATCAATGGATTGCAGATTCATTGACGCAGGAGAATCAGAGTTATTTGGAGCGTTTACCGCGTGAATTGAATGTCACCCATCAGGAACAAACGATGTATCTGACACATTATGCCTATGCCGATCAGACGAAGAAAATCGGTGAGGAACCCTTAAAGCCAGCAGTGGATGGAACGAAAGAAAACTTACCCGTCCTTTTTTCCGGAAATGAGGCGCGAATCATTGGCTTTGGTCACCACCATCCAGCACAACAAGTTGAGACGGATCAAACGCTGTACATCAACCCTGGAGCGATCGGGTGTCAGGAAACAGCTCTTGCCCCAGTAGCAATCCTCACTTTAGAAAAAGGACAAGTTCGTTCGGAAATCCTGACGATTCCTTACGATGACCGCCCATTTCTAAATGTACTCAATACAACAGAAATGCCGGAACGTGAATTGATGCGACGTCTCTTCTTCGGAAATAGATCATGAAAAAAACCTTCATGAATAGATCACGAAGGAAGTCGATCATGCAGACAGTTTCGTCATGATTGAGACAAGACAGACGATAATCAGTAACAGGATGCCGATATTTCGTTTCAACGAGTGGCGTGACCAGTAGAAGAATAGTGCAAGTATAGGGGCCACGAAAAATGCAAGAACAAGACTGATCAGTGTCGCAAGAAATAAAACAAATATCCAAAGCTTGCTCGTTGTCCGGTATACCTGCCACATGTCGTAAAGCGACATAAGTGTATAAGCGAGTAATACAAAAATGATTCCAGTTGATAAACTCAAAACGATCATCACTCCATTCCTTTTTTAGTATAAGGGAAGGAGCAAAGATGACTATATGTCTTGCAGGAAAAAACGTGACGAATCGATGAACGTACGACTAAACGCTGTAATGAAGGAAAAGGAGAGGACATTCATGTCAGATATGTATCGCCGTTTTTTCTGTTTCCAGATATTTTAATCATGCTTGTATTACTGATCGGAATAAGTGGGTATATCATCGCGCAACCATTCAGTTGGTCCATGTTGCTATTCTTTTGCATCGGATTGATCGTCTTTAGTTTTAGTGAATATTTCACCCATCGTTTTTTGTTTCATCTACCACCACCGAAGAACGTGTTCGGACGAAAGTTGTTGAAACGACTCCATTACGATCATCATGCGCATCCGAATGAACTGCATCTGTTATTTTTACCAGTATGGTATTCCTTGCCGAATCTCGGATTTTTTGCGGTGGTGACATATCTTCTGACGCAGTCTGTCGTATTGACAGCTGCAGCTGCAAGTGGATTGATCGTCATGTTACTTGTTTACGAGTGGAAGCATTATGTGGCGCATGTTCCGCTAAAGCCGAGAACACGCTTTGGGAAATGGATGAAAAAGACGCATCTGTTACATCACTTCAAAAATGAACATTATTGGTTCGGTGTATCCAATCCGGTAGGAGATTGGTTATTTGGAACGCTGAAGGATGAAAAACAGTCTTATCTAGCCAAACGGCACGTGATTTAGAAAAAGAATTGGATAATAAAAAACCGCCGATCCATTGATCAGCGGTTTTTTATTCACAGAACGCGCAACATAGCACGTCGAATCGTATCGAGTTCAAGTGGACGCGCAATCGATGGCCATTCGGCAATCAACGCGATATACGTTCGAAAGATCAAGAAGGCCGTGACATCGACCGGTATGTCGCGATCGTCTTGACCAAGACGAGTCTCAAGTAATGTCTTGATATATTCGACGACATGTCGTTCAATCCGCATCCGTAATTCCTGCATCTCTTGTAATTTTAAATTGCGTGTTTCTTCGATGATTTGAAGAATGAATAAGTGTTGTTGCTGATGATAGGCGATGGCGTCGATCATTGCTTGTTTATTTTCTTCTACGGTCGCCTGTTCGACGTAAGCGCGTTCTGCTTCTTCTTTCATCTCTTGCAACACACGTGTTACGAGTGATTCAAACAGATTAAGTTTACTTTCGAACAATTGATAGACGGTTGGTTTTCCGACATGAGCGCGTCGGGCGACACGCTCGATCGTCGTTCCTTTATAACCGAGTTCTGAAAAGCAAGCCATTGCTGAGTCGAGTATCAAAGTTTCTTTATCAGACTGTGTCATGTTGTTTTCGTCTCGCTTTCGTTGAGAGTAGAATCCGTTTGGCTCCGAGCCCTCCAACGAAGCAGATGATTAATGCGACGACTAATATGGTCGCAAGGACTTGACTATTGGATACGAGGACATCCGTCACACCGAGTCCAAGCGCTTCGCGGAATCCACCGACCGAATATGTCATCGGTAAGAAAGCGTGAATCGCTTGGAAGAACCCTGGCGTCATTTCGACAGGGAACGTTCCACCACTACCACCGATTTGAAGAAGGAGTAGTAAGAAGGCAAGGAACTGTCCGACGCGACCGAGTAGCATCGCGAGCGTGAACAGAATGGTAATGAACGTCATACCTGTCAAGGCAGCGAATCCATAGAGCGCAGGGACACTCGCGACATCAGCATCCAGCACATAGACGATTGCTGTGGCCGCTGCGACACCTTGTAATGCGCCAATCGGTAAGATAAGTGATAATTTACCGACGAGGAAGCGCCATGTCAGACTCTCGCCATGTTCGGGACGAATCTGATAGACCGAAGAGAACATCAAGGCACCTGCGAACAAGGCAATACTAAGGATATAAGCTGATAAACCGGAACCGTAATTATTGACCGTCGAATAGTCATGTTCTTTTAAGACGACGGGTTCTGCTAGCATATTATCCCGCTCTTTTGTCGGTTTGACCGTCGCGTCTTTAGCTCCTTTGCTGAGCTCATCCTTCAGTGTTTTAGCTCCATCTTCAAGTTTCGTGTTGGCATCCGCGATTTTTGAAGCACCCTCTGTCGTTTTGCCGATACCATCTGTAATCGTAGAAGAACCAGATGCCAATTGTCCTAATCCGTTATTCAACTCGCTAGCCCCAGCTTGAAGTTGATGTGTACCATCGGACAGTTGGTTCGCGCCGTCAGCTAGTTGGGCACCGCCTGTTGCGGCTTTATGCACACCCGCAGTATACTGACCGAGTTTTTCATTGAACGTCTGTTGTCCACTAGCTAATTGTTGTGCGCCAGACTCGACTTGTTTCGCACCATCGACGAGCTTCAATTGTCCAGCGTTTAGTTGCGATACAGCAGACTGGACTTGCTGACCACCTGCGGCGAGTTGACCGATTTTCTTCGTTGCTTCTGTTGCTTGAGCAAGACTCTGATCAATTGCACCTTCTTGGGCAGCAAGACTTTGAATATTTTCTTCTAATGAACCAATAGAACCGAGTAATGTTTGTTTTTCTTCATCTGATAACTGTTCAGAAGCAGAAATAACTTCTTTTAGTTGAGCGACGTTTGCCTCAAGTGCTTGGCGACGGGCCCGTAAGTCCTGTTTCGCCCGTTCAGCATCTTGATTGAGTTGTGTTAAAAAGGCATTCGCAGCTTGTGCTTTTTCATCCAGTTGATTTAATCCGTCCGTCAACTGAGGAATTTTTTCATTAAGCTGAGCAGTACCCGCAGCCAGTTGTTCTGCCCCTTGGCGTACCTGTGTTGAGCCACCGCTGAGTTTTGTTGCGCCTTCTTGAAGTTGCGCGGCACCTGCCTGTAACTTGCCACCGTTTTCATCGAGTGTGTTCAATCCAGAAGATAGCTCACCCGTTTTTTGAGCGAAGAGGGTGGTCTTTTCGTCGAGTGTCGTGACACCATCACTCAGTTTTTTCGAACCTTGATTCGCTTCCCCGAGTTTTTCGGACAGTGTCAGACTGCCATCTGCGAGTTTTCCAAGATTTGTTGCTAGTGTTCTAGCGCCATCCGCTGTTTTATGGTTACCGTCCTCGAGTTTAGAGGAACCGTCCGACGCTTTTTCCATTCCGTTTGCGATTTTCTTTAATGCACCGAATATAGCACTACTATATTGTTTCGTAACGGATTTTCGGATTTTTTCGTTTAACTGTTTTGCGGCAGTACTCGAAATTTGTGTTCCCGAGTAGTTTTTCGCTGGATTCAAGTAATATTCTAACTCAATCTTCTTCGGGTGATCATCGAGTAGTGTCGTTGCATTTTTAGAAAAATTCTTTGGAATGACGACTGTCATGTAGACTTTTCCGTCACGCAATTCTTTCTCTGCCTTATCCTGAGACAAGAACTGCCAATCAAAATCATCATTTTTTTTGAGTTTATCGACGAATTGATCCCCGATGTCGACTTTCTCTCCTTTAAACTTTGTCGCCTGATCTTCGTTGACGATAGCTACCTTAATATCTTCTGTACGACCGTACGGGTCCCAGAATGCAGATAAGAAGATGGAGTTGTAAAGAAACGGTACGAGGATGAGGGCGAGAATAACGACGATCATCATCGGACTCTTCAATTTCTTCCATTCTGAGCGAAACATAAATACAAATCCCCTTTCTAAAACTCAAAACTAATTTGAGTTTTAGGTTTTGATGAGATTTACTTTACTCTCTTCATTATAAAAAATCAATCGATAATTCCAATTTCACACAAAAAAACGACTCACGAGAGTCGTCTCTAGAAAATGATTAAGGAATTAACAGTAACTTTCCTGTACTACGTCGGCTTTCTAAAAAGTCATGCGCTGCTTTTCCATCAGATAAAGCAAAAATTGTCGGAGAGGACAGGTTAAGGTGACTAGATAAAATCCAATCAAACAGCTCACCCGATCTGCGGATGCGTTCCTCAGAAGACGTTAACACATTCCAAAGGTCGCCACCTGTTAATGTTTTGGACGTATCCATTAAAAAACGTGGATCGACAGGTGCGGGATCACCGCCTGCCATACCATAGAAGACGACGGTCCCATGTACTTTCGTTACATGGAAACTGTCCATTAGCGTAGAACCGATAGACTCATAAACGACATCGACCCCTCTACCAGAAGTTTGTGTAAGCACTTGCTCGACCCAGTTCTCTGAGTACAAATAGACAGACTCACAACCGGCAGTTTTTGCGATCTGTGCCTTATCGGGAGAAGAAGTTAAGCCAATCGGAGTTGCACCAAGTAAACGAATGAGTTGTGTCAGTAATTGCCCCACGCCACCGGCAGCAGCGTGAACTAAGACGGTATCTCCTGGTTGAACGTGATAACTGTCGCGAGTCAAATAATGTGCCGTCAATCCTTGTAATAAGACAGAAGCTGCTGTTTCGTATGAGATACCGTCAGGAAGCGGAATCAATTTATCAACGGGTGCCGCCACGTACTCAGCGTTCGCAAGCGGAACGTCCGCAAAAGCAATCCGTTGACCTACATGGAACGTTGAAACGGCTGCACCGATTGCGGTGATGACTCCTGCTCCTTCGTAACCTAAAATATAGGGAGGCTGTCCTTCTAAATGATAGTTTCCTTTTCGACGATAAATATCTGCAAAATTCAGACCGATCGCTTTCATTTCAATCAGAACTTCCTGTTCGCTGATTGTTGGCGTTGGCACGTCTTCGAAGCGTAATACATCAGAACTCCGAATTCGTGGAATGTTAATGCCTTCATCTCAACACATCCTTCTTTTAAATCTACTTTTAGGATAAAGCAGAACATCTGAAAATGATGAACAGATGCGTTACACTAGAAAAAAAGAAGAAAGAAGGGACGTTATGAAACGTGTCTTAATGGGAGGCATTCGCTTTTATCAAAAAGTCATTTCTCCCATGAAACCAGCCACATGTCGATTCTATCCGACGTGTTCCCATTACGGGATGGAGGCGATTGAACGTCATGGTGCAGTAAAAGGGAGTTATTTGACGACACGCCGTTTGCTTCGTTGCCAACCGTTTCATCCAGGAGGCCTCGATTTCGTTCCAGAACCTGATCAGTTTAGTTGGAAAGCGCCGTTACAGCGAGAAAATCCCCGTGAGAAGGTCGAAGTCACTGTGGAATAAGTCATGTTAGGGTTTATGTTAATAGTTTAATGAATGAAGAAAAAGGGGAGGTATGTTACCGGAAATCATCGGTAACACACCCCCCTTTAATTGTTTCATTTGTTGAACGCTCATAGTTTACCTGTTAAAAACTGTGCTTCACCGAGACCGAAACTCCAGTCCGCCGCATCATTTTCGACGATTGAAACCATTAAATCAGTCGGAGCAAGTCCACAATTCGCTTCTAATCGTTCAGCGAGCAATTGATAGAGACGTTGCTTCTTCTCTTTCGTCCGCGTTTTACTTGTCACACTGATAAGAACGATATCTTTACTCCGCCTAAAACCAAGACCTGTATCTTGAATGACCATTTCGTGAGCTTTGTGTGTATGCACGATTTGATACCGATCACGTTCCGGCACGTCGAATGCTTCGACCATCGCGTCATGTGCAGTGTTGAGTAACACGTTCAACTCTTCTTCAGAACGTCCTTCAATGACGTCGAATCGTAATAATGGCATAACCGTTCAGCTCCTTTTTTAAGTATGTAGAGCAGGGAAGAGTTCCCTGCTCTCGATTATTTATTCAAAGAATGGTTTGTATTGGCGGCGATCATGCATGACGGACAACCATTGTACAGTTGAGAATTCTTCAAGTACCCATTCACCGTTAAAGCGACCAAGTCCTGAATCTTTTTCACCACCAAATGGCATATGTGGCTCATCGTTGACCGATTGGTCGTTGATGTGAATCATACCTGTCTCGACTTCCAGTGCAAAAGCGGTCGCACGTTCAATAGATGAACCGTGCACTGCGCCACTCAATCCGTATGGAAGAGAGTTCGCGATTTCAAGTGCCTCTTCATCTGTATCGAATGGGATGATGACGGCAACTGGTCCAAAGATTTCATTTTTAGCAAGCGGCATATCGTTCGTGACGCCTGTGACGACAGTTGGCGCAATGACGTTGTCTTTTGCTTCTCCACCTACACGAACGGTTGCACCGGCAGCTTTTGTTTTTTCAAGATCTTCAAGGATGCGTTCGACTTGTGATTGATTGATGAGTGGTCCGACTTGTGTCCGGTCATGTGATGGATCACCATACTGTAATTCTTTCACACGAGCAACGTATTTTTCGACGAACTCATCATGAATCGAAGAAGCGACAAGAATTCGGTTCGTCGACATACAGATTTGACCTTGATGATAGAACTTGCTGTAGACAGCAGATTCAACCGCACGATCGAGATCAGCATCATCAAGTACGACGAAGACGTTGTTTCCGCCAAGTTCAAGCGCTGTTTTCTTCAGGTGTTTACCGGCAAGTTCTCCGATGTGGCGACCGACTTCAGTTGATCCTGTAAAGGAAATCAAGCGTGGGACAGGGTGTTCGACGATGGCGTCACCGATTTCTGAACCACGACCGACGATAACATTTAAAACACCTTTTGGTAATCCAGCTTTTTCAAACAGGCTAGCGAAAATTAAACCGCCTGAGACAGGTGTGTCTGTTGCCGGTTTAACGACGACTGCATTCCCAATAGCGATAGCAGTAGCGATCGACCGCACAGCTAAGTGGAACGGGAAGTTCCATGGACTGATGACACCGATGACGCCAAGTGCTTTACGATAGATTCGGTTTTCTTTGCCTGGTACGACCGATGGACGAATTTCACCGTGCATCCGTAATGGGAAGGTAGCAGCTTCCTTTACGATCAAGACTGAGGCGAGGAATTCACCTTCCGCTTTAATACGTGTACTTCCTGACTCTTTGATTAGCCAATCGATGATAGTCTCTTTTTCTTCGTACAACACTTTCAGGAAGTTTTCGATGAGACCTTGGCGTTTTAAGGCAGGAACTTTCGCCCAGTCTTTTTGAGCAACTTGAGCCGCTTCATACGCATCATCTAAATCTTGTTGGTTCGCGGCAGAGATCGTAAAGAGCTCTTCTCCAGTGAATGGATTTGTGTTCGTCATGTTGCTGTCACTTGCGCCTGTGCGCCACTGACCGTCAATATAAATCTTCGTAAAATCCGTATGCAACGTAGCTTCGTTTTGTTGAGCCATCTCATTTCATCCTCCATTCGTTATTATAACAATTAAGTTATTCACGTTATGAAAAGAAGTAAAACACATCCATACACTTCTACCAAACATATTGCTCAAAATCAGTCAGTCAAGCGGGTTTTAAAGAACTTTAAACCAGGAATTTAACCAATATAATGCTATAAAAATGAGTGGGATCGTTCTTTTTTAGAAGGACGATTGAAACAAGCGCTTGATGAAACCTTTGCCTCTTCACGTTCGTAATAAAAGCAAGAACTTTAGAAGAAGGGAGGGATGGAAGTGACAATTTTATTATGGAGTCTAATCGTCGTGTGTTTTCTCGTCGCTTTTGCAGGACTCGTATATCCGATCATCCCAAGTGCGCCGATTTTAGTAGTAGGCTTTTTGATTTATGGATTCGGATTCGGTTTCTCTGAATTATCAATTAGTTTTTGGGTGATTCAAGCGATTTTCATCATTCTCTTGTTCACACTGGATTATCTCGTCAGCGCCTACACTGTTGATCGACGGGGAGGATCTCAAGCGGCTAAAATCGCGACGACAGTGGGATTGATTGCTGGACCGTTTATTTTACCAGGAATCGGACTATTGATTTTCCCGTTCATCTTTGCCATCTTGACGGAAAAAATCATTAGTAAAAAAACATGGCAAACAGCCGTTTCAGTAGGGATCGGTACGGTTCTCGGTATCTTATCAAGTGCGTTGTTAAAGGGAATCGCGATGTTGCTCATGATTGTAATCTTCATCCTATACGTGGTCTGACCGATTGAAATCGTGTCTTCAAGTACACATTTTGCAAAAGTTCCGTTATAGTATGAATATGAAAAAGTAAGGAAGCTTTGAAAGAATAAAGCTTCTTTTTGCTGTAAACGACTAGATGCCTTTGCATCTGGCTTTATATTAATGGAGGTGAATCCCCTTTCTTCGGGGAAACGATTGGACAGTACACACTCAATGGAGACATTCGACACGACGACGATCATTATTCGACTACTCGTCATTGCACTACTCATCATTTTAACCGCTTTTTTTGTTGCCGCCGAATTTTCGGTCGTCAAAATGCGAATGTCTCGAATCGATCAGTTGATTACAGAAGGAAGCAAGACTGCGAAAATAGCGAAAAGGCTGCTTGAGAATTTGGATTATTATTTATCAGCCTGTCAACTTGGAATTACCGTGACAGCGCTTGGTCTCGGGTGGTTAGGAGAATCGACGGTAGGTGCGATTCTCAGTATGTTGTTCGAAGAAATCGACATCCCAAACTCCGTTTCGACGATCATTTCGTTCGTCCTTGCATTCTCAATTGTAACGTTTCTTCATGTCGTGCTTGGAGAACTAGCTCCTAAGTCCTTGGCTATTCAAAAGACGGAAGCTATCACGATGTTACTCGCACCACCGCTTTATTGGTTCGGTAAGGTCATGAAACCTTTCATTTGGACATTGAACGGTTCAGCCCGGGTCATTCTTCGTCTGTTTGGTGTTGAACCTGCTGGTCACGAAGAAGTTCACTCGGAAGAAGAAATTAAAATCATCATGACGCAGAGTTACAAGAGTGGAGAAATCAACCAGACCGAACTTTCCTACATGCAAAATATCTTCTCGTTCGATGAGCGAATCGCGAAAGACATCATGTTACCGCGGACAGATTTAATCACGATTTCGAACGATGCATCGATGGAGGACATTATTCGTCTCGTTGAAGAGTATCAGTTCACACGTTATCCGGTAGCGGAAGAAGGAGATAAGGATAAAATCCTTGGCTTCATCAATGCAAAACAATTATTTACGGACCATATGGCGAACAAAGGGAAAGCATTAAGTTATTATGTCCATAACTTGCCGATCGTATCCGAGTATTCACCGCTTCAAGACGCGATGCTGAAGATGCAGGTGGAACGGACGCCAATGGCACTCGTCATTGATGAATACGGAGGTACAGCTGGTGTCATCACGATGGAAGACATATTGGAGGAAATCGTCGGAGAAATCCGAGACGAATTCGATAAAGATGAGAAAGCGGATATCGAACAGATCCATGAACGATTATACCGGATTTCAGGTCGTGTCTTAATTGATGACTTAAATGAACGCTTTAACCTAGGTATTGAAGAAGAAGATATTGATACGATTGGTGGTTGGGTCATGGCACAGGATACAGAAGTATCAAGTGGTCAAGAATTCCGCTATCAAGCGTATACGATCAAGGTCATGGAAGTCGATAACCACCAAGTGAAGTCGATTTATCTTCAATTGCCTGATCAAGAAGAAGTTGCAACAGAGGATATCGGATAAAATAGCAAAATCAAAAGACGATGGACATTAAGTTCATCGTCTTTTTTCGTTATTGAAAGAATGGCAGGGTAAAGGGATTGAACACTCCTTGTGTTTATCTCCGCCGGTGACGGGTATTACTGTTTATGTGGCAAAAAGTCTTTTTAATTTAACAGGAAAAGGGGTTTTCTATCATGTCAAACGTCATTCTTACTTCGCGCGCATCTGCAGTCGGTGGTCGCGACGGGAAAGTCGCTTCAGATGACAACGTCATTAATCTTGATTTAGTCATGCCTGGAACAAAAGGCAAAGAAGACATTCCGACATCAAACCCGGAACAGTTATTCGCAGCAGGATATGCCGCTTGTTTTGATGGTGCCTACAATTTGATGGCGCGCCAAGCGAAAAAACGAGTCGAGACGCGGACGAATTCAGAAGTCAGCCTCTTACAGGACGAAGCGGATAACGGTGTGAAAATTGCGGCGAAACTCGTCGTCGAAGTCGTTGGGGTATCGCAAGAAGAAGCAGAAGAACTACTTGAGAAGACACACAACTTCTGCCCGTATTCAAAAGCGACTCGTGGCAACATCGATGTCGACCTTTCTGTTAAAGTCGTCGATTCGTTATAAGAAATACATCCTTAAGGAGGGTTTTCGATGGCACCAAAAGAAACCGATCGTCCAAATGAAAAATTGGAAGATGAACGGGATCGTCTGTCTGATAAAGAACGGAAACTGACAGAGGAGCAGCAAAAGGAAATCCTAAAAGGGAAAAACGAGATGCCAGATGATCCGGTTTCTCCACGAGATCGCGGAGAAAATCCGATTTAAATTCAAACAACTTGGGAGATGAATCACATGTCTAAAAAAGTAGCAGTCGTACTCGCCGATCATTTTGAAGATGTAGAATTCACTGGACCGGTTGATGCGTTAAAAGAAGCGGGGCACGACATTACTGTCATTGGTGCCAAAAAAGGTGCAGAGCTTGTTGGTAAACAGGAAGATGCAAAAGTAACCGTTGATCTCTCAATTGATGAGACATCGGCGGCAGACTATGATGCCCTTTTGATACCAGGTGGATTTTCACCAGATTTACTACGCGAAGATGAGCGTTTCGTCTCATTCGTCGAAGAATTCGATATGTCAAAAAAACCGATCTTCTCGATCTGTCATGGACCTCAGTTGATGATTAACGCCAAAATCGTTAAAGGAAGAAAAATGACAGGTTATAAATCAATTCGCATCGACCTAGAAAATGCTGGAGTAGATTTCGCGGACGAAGAAGTCGTTGTTGATGATAATTTTATCTCAAGTCGACAACCGGATGACATTCCTGCATTCAATCGAGAAATCGTTGCAAAACTCGGCTAATCGTATAAAACAAAAATCAGCACTGCGTTGTCGCAGTGCTGATTTTTTTATGAGTTCTCTGGATAATCACAGAGTTCCGTGATAACCCCATGTGAATGACGAGGGTTCATATAAATCAGTCGTCGTCCAAACGGCGTCGTTCGATACGTATCTTCTAAAAATGTTAAGCCTTGTTGTTTTGCTTCGGCGATTGCTTGATCTAAATCATCAACACGGTAGGCAATGTGATGGACTCCTTTTCCACGTTGTTTTAAAAAACGAGCGATTGGACTATCCTGGCTAGTTGGTGTCAACAGCTCGATATGCGCATCATCGAACTCGATGACGGCGATGTTGGAAGCGACACCAGGTGCGGGGTTTGAGTACTCTTTTGTTAATGTTCCACCAAGTACTTTTGTATAAAATGAGATTGCTTCTTGCATATCGCGAACGGCGATGCCGGTATGATCTAGTTTCATCTGATGTTTCCCTCCATTCGCTTCAGTTTCCCAAAAATGAATCAAAGTTGCAATGGGAAGCTGTTTTCCATCATTTTCTATTACATAGAAGAAGAACGATTTATTTAAAATGAAATATCACTGAAATATTATGGAAGAGGAATGAATGCTATAATCAAAAACGTTCCTATAAATAAGAAAAACTATTATAGAATTTAATTTTAACGTAACTGTTATTCCATATAATGCATCGACATACTACTAGAGAAAAAGAGGGAATACTACATGAAAAAAACGTTCGCGTCGCTCATCGTTTCCGCACTAGTTCTTTCATCAGCACCTCATTTTGCAGCAGCTGACGATTTAAGTGAACAGAAAGCTAAAAACGAACAACAGCAACAAGACAATGCTAAAAAACAAAAAAACTTAGAGTCTTCCGTTAATCAGGAGGGTCAAAAAATTTCTAAGACGCAACAAGAAGTCAATCGATTAGACGAAGCCTTGAATGAAAAGATCTTTGCTGTCGAAACGAAAGATCGTCAAATTAAGGCGACGGAACGAGAAATCGTTCAACTTGGAAAAGAAATCGAAAAGTATAAAGCGAAATTAAAACGCCAAGAAAAACTACTTGGGGATCGTCTTCGTGTCATGCAAGAAAATGACGGGAACTCGATTAAATGGGAAGAAGTCATTTTTGGGGCAAAAAACGTCGGTGACCTCGTTAGCCGTGTCATGGCCGGAAAATCGATTTCAAAGCAAGATGATAAAATGATCACGGATTATCAAAATACGCAAAAGCAGTTAGCGGATGCACAACAAGAAGTGAAAGACAAGAAAGCACAATTGGTTGTTGAAAAGCAAGAATTGAAACGCCAACAAGCAGAACTTGAATCGCAATTAAAAGAGCGAAACAAACGCTTAAAAGAATTACGTAAGAAAAAAGCGAAATTTGAAACACAATTGATGGATGCAAAAGAAGTCCAGCAAATTTTGATTGCTCAAGAAAAAGCGATTGCAGCTGAAAAGGCAGCACGTGAACGTGAAGCACGGATCGAAAAAGAGCGTCAAGCTCAAGCAGCACGTGAAGCAAAAGCGCGAGCAGAAGCTGAAGCAGCTCAAGCAGCGGCTCAAAAAGAAGCTGAGCAACAAGCAGCTAAAGAAGCAGCGGCTCAGCAGGCAGCACAAGAGAAAGCGTCGCAAGCAGCGAAACCTTCTGGTTCGACGAAACAATCGACTCCAAAAGCATCTACACCAGCTGCGCCAACACCGTCAGCACCTGCGACACCTAAACCGTCACCATCATCCGGTGGTCTGTTCATCCATCCAACGGTTGGGGCTGTCACGCAAGGCTATGGCTCAGCAGGTGGAGAAAACGGTTATACGTTCCATAACGGGATCGACTTTGGTGGTCCGGTTGGAACTCCAATCGTTGCAGCTGCAACAGGAACAGTCATTACAGCATCAGGTGGTGGTCCTTACGGAAACCACATCATGATTGCCCACCAATTAAACGGTAAAACGTACACAACATTGTATGCTCATATGAGCGCACTCAATGCTCACGCAGGTCAACGCGTCAGTCAAGGTGAACAAATCGGTTTACGTGGAAGCACTGGGAATTCAACTGGTCCACACTTACACTTTGAAATCCACGTCGGTGGATACAGCTATAGTGCAACTGGTCCAGCTAGCTCAGTGAACCCAATGACGATGTTTTAAACAGTAAAGAATCGTTGCTTATGCAGCGGTTCTTTTTTTTGCGATTTTCAAAAAATAAATGATTATATTACAAAAAACGTTTTCATTTGAAATGTAAATGAAATTTTTTTGAAACGATTAGGGTGCTATAATCTATTTCAGATATGAGAGAAACTTGAATACTATAATAAAATATGAAAAACATAAGTGAGGAAAACGATATATGCTAAAAAAACTAATTTCTACCATTGTTTTAGGAGCATTACTTATAACAGGAACACAACCAATTGCGGCAGCAACGATCAAAGAAAAAAAGGCTGAAAATGCCGCAGAACAACGTAAATTAGAAAAAGCAATTAAAAAACAAGAGTCGAAAATTTCGAAAGAACAACGTCAAATCAATCGAATCGATGCAGCGATCAACGAAAAGATTTTTCAGATTTCCGAAAAAAATAAACAAATCGAGAAATTGAATTTGCGAATCGATGAATTAAAAGCAGACATCGTTCGCTACGAAGAGATGTTGAAAAAACAAGAAGAACTACTCGGTGATCGTCTACGTGTCTTCCAAGAAAACGATGGAAACTCAATCAAATGGGAAGAAGTCATTTTTGGATCGAAGGATTTAGGCGATTTATTTAGTCGTGTCATGGCAGGGAAAAAAATCGCGGAGCAAGATGATAAAATGATTTCGGATTACATCGCAACCCAACAAAAGCTAGCGGAAGCAAAACAAGCGCTCGTTGAAAAAAAGGCGGAGCAGGTTGAAGAGAAGAAAACATTAATCGAACAAAAAAAAGCGTTGAAAGTTCAAATGAAAGAACGCAGTGCTACGCTTAAAAAATTAAGAAAAGGTAAGACGAAGTTTACGACAGAACTTCTAGACGCGAAAGAACTACAAGCGACACTTGAAGCTCAAGAACGTGCGATTGCGGCAGCGAAGGCAGCAGCTAAAGTGGCGGCTGAAAGAGCAGCAGCCGAGAAAGCAGCAGCTGAAAAAGCCGCTAAAGCGAATGCTCAAGCAGCAAAACAAGCAGGTAAGAGTTCAGAATCACCTACTTCAGTTGCTTCACCCGTTGTTTCGAGCGGTGGGAAATTCGTTCGTCCATCTTCTGGTGGCGTATCACAAGGGTTTGGACCAGCAAGCGGTGCGAACGGCTATACGTTCCATAATGGTGTCGATTTCAGTGGTTCGGTCGGCTCACCAATCGTCGCAGCAGCAGCTGGAACGGTCATTACAGCTTCAGGTGGTGGGCCTTATGGAAATCACGTCATGATTTCTCACTTCCTTGACGGGAAAGTCTATACGACAGTCTACGCTCATATGAGTTCGTTATCTGTTCATGCAGGACAAACAGTTTCTCAAGGTCAGCAAGTTGGAACACTTGGTAGTACTGGGAATTCAACAGGACCACACTTGCATTTCGAACTACATGTCGGAGGCTATCAGTACAGTGCCTCTTCTCCTCTGAATGCAGTTAATCCATTAGCATATCTATAATTCAAAACGAGCTTCGGCTCGTTTTTTTCTTGCCGCTATGCTACAGTTAAGGCGAAATGAATACTTGAGCAACTAGGGGAGCTGGAGGAATCCGGCTGAGAGGAAAACCAATCTGTTTTCGACCCTATTACCTGAACTGGATAATACCAGCGTAGGAAAGTTGAGCCGAACGGATACCGAAGTGGTTGGATAACGATTTCGTATAGCGTCGACTGCTTTTTTACAGCGGTCGACGCTTTTTTTGTCGGTAACAACTCCCTTACATTGCTCGATGGAAAGGTGAGAAAAATATGAAACATGTATTGACGATTGCGGGATCTGACTCCGGTGGTGGAGCTGGAATTCAGGCAGATTTAAAGACATTTTCGGCATTGGGCGTTTATGGGATGAGTGTTTTGACAGCGGTAACGGCTCAAAATACACTGGGCGTTCAAGCAGTAGAAGAGTTATCATCGGAAATCGTTGATGCCCAATTAGCTTCAATCTTTTCAGATATTCGTGTGGATGCTATCAAAATCGGTATGGTCTCGAATGCACAAACGATTCACGTCATTGCAACACATCTTCGCAAACAGACAGTTCCAATCATACTAGACCCTGTCATGGTCGCAAAAGGCGGGCATGCCCTATTGCGGACGGAGGCAGAGGAAGCACTAATCGCGGAGTTACTGCCACTTGCGACACTCGTCACACCAAATTTACCGGAAGCAGAGCGCTTAACAGGGCAATCAGTTACTAATTTAGAGGAGATGCGACTGGCGATGCATCAGTTGGCTATGGAGACTGGAGCTGTCTTGCTAAAAGGTGGACATCTACCGGGAGCTGCCACGGATTTATTATGGGACGGGCAAGAAGAATACCGTTTCACATCAGATCGGTTAGATAATCAACATACTCACGGAACAGGCTGTACCTTATCTGCAGCGATTGCGGCACGGATGGCACTTGGAGAAGCTTTAACGGACAGTGTACGTCAGGCCAAGAAGTATGTTACAGAGGCGATTCGTCATGGATTTGCTCTCGGACAAGGGATTGGACCGACACATCATTTTCATTCACTTTGGAGGGATTCACATGTTTACGACCATTCTTAAACACAAACCACTCATTCATCATTTGACGAACACAGTCACGATCAATGATTGCGCCAATGTCACACTTGCCGTTGGCGCATCTCCAGTCATGGCGGAGGATATTCGCGAAGTGGAAGAGATGGTTCGACGCGCGCAAGCTCTTGTCTTGAACATTGGAACAATTGATGCAGACATGCAAGCAGCTCAACGACTCGCCGCAAGCGAAGCGAGACGCTTGAACGTTCCGATCATCCTTGATCCAGTTGGAGCGGGAGCCACATCATTGCGTACGTCCTTTTCAAAAGAATTGAGTAGACTCGGATGTACGGTCGTTAAAGGAAATGCTTCAGAAATCAAGACATTGCTTGGGGAGAATGGACGAACAAAAGGAGTCGATGCTGCTAGTGATGAGATCATGGATCGAGAAATCATTCGTGCATTCGCTCGTAAACAAAAGTCCGTCATTGTCGTCACAGGTCCAATCGACTACATCACGGATGGCATGCGCGAAGTGGAACTACAAGTAGGTACGCCGCGTCTCGGAGACGTCACAGGTACGGGGTGTATGACAGCTTCTTTGATTGCGAGTTTTCTTGGTGCAGGATATTCTGCATTTGAGGCAGCAGTCCACGGAACATTTATCATGGGAAAAGCAGGAGAACAGGCAGCATCAGAAAAAGGTCTAGGTAATTTCAAACGAGAGTTGTTCAATGCAATCAGTCTGATGACGGAGCAAGATTTGATGGAGGTGGTAGAACATGTCAATTGATTATTCCATTTATGCGGTGACAGATCGTCGATATCATCCGGGAGTTGCAATCGAAACGGTGGTTGAAGAAGCGATTTTAGGTGGTGCAACGATTATACAATTACGGGAAAAAACAGCGCAGGGAAAGGAATTCTTCGAACAGGCAGTCCGGTTAAAGAGACTGACGGATCGTCATGATGTTCCTTTGATTATCAATGACCGAATTGATATTGCGTTACTTGTCGGAGCTGGTTTGCATATCGGACAAGAAGATATTCCTCTAACCGCAGCGCGACGTCTCTTACCGAACACTGTGATCGGCGTATCGGTAGCAACCGTCGCGCAAGCGATTGAAGCAGAACGAGATGGAGCATCTTATTTAGGTGTAGGTTCTCTATTTGCGACGTCATCGAAAGCAGACGCCGACTCGATGTCACACACGATGCTTCAAGCGATTCGCGAAGCCGTGTGCTTACCTTTAATCGGCATTGGCGGAATTACGGCAACGAATGTCGCTTCTCTTCCTATCCCATTAGAAGGATATGCGGTCATCTCGGAAATTTTTGCTAAAGAAGATCGACGGCGTGCTGCACAACATATGACAGATGCTGTACGGGAATGGCATCAATCTCTTCAGAACAGGGTATAATCCGTTCAGAGGTGATTGTATTGAAATGGCAGACGATCCGTTTTCGGGGCTATTGGATCCGGTATCGATTGGAACCACAAATCATTCGCGTAGATAATCGCGGGATCTACCATTTGGGGAAAATTTTATTTCCGCGTCCTAATCGTGTATCTTATGAAATGGCTCTCTTGCTGAAGGAAAAGTATGAAAGACGCTACAAACGTCCGTTGTATATCAAGACAAGTTCGATCGCTACAGAAATTTGGGGACACACCCACTTAGACATCTATTATCGAATACTGCTTCGTCTCCCGATTCCTGCTCGATTACGTAAGCGTTATAGGAATCGATTGGAGAGTACGAAGATCATCGATATCGGTGTACGTGCGGTCGATCAAAATCGAATCGTTTGGGATATCGGTGATTACGTAGGGGGATGGGTTGTATTTTGGCTCATTCGTAGGCGGATGCGCTGAACTTGCAAATGTCCTGTTTCTCATGGTGCAATATAGAAATAGAAACGAGGTGACGGACATGGACATTCCCCGTTGTGAAACGATTGCTATTGATGAACAGCGTGCGTCTGAGATTGGACAAGTCGTTGATACGATTCCGACGCTTGAAATCGGAAAATTATTTAAGATCCTTTCAGATGCGACACGACTACGAATCGTTTATGCGTTGACGATCGAAGAGGAATTGTGCGTTTGTGATGTCTCTGCTTCTGTCGACTGCTCGATTGCGACAGCATCTCATCATCTTCGCTCCCTGTTAAAACAAGGGCTCGTCAAGTTTCGTAAAGATGGAAAAGTCGTGTATTATTCTTTAGATGACCATCATGTGTCGTCGCTTGTTCATATGGCGATGGAGCATGTACAAGAGGGAAAAGCAGTATCTGAATAATTCTTAGAGTAAACGAAAAGCGCA
>NZ_DJTL01000032.1:82565-159995 GCF_002439205.1 Exiguobacterium sp. UBA6309
TGCGCTTTTCGTTTACTCTAAGGACGATTCGTCTGACTTGTTAGGTGCGAACCGGTGGGAAAAAAAGATCGTCGCACTAATTAATAAAAAGGACAGAATAGAGAGACTGAGACACATCCATTTATATGTAGCGACTAAAGTATCTGATTGTTGTAATTTTGCTTGAAGTGTCTTATACAAATCATCTTTCACACGAGATAAGTCCTCGAGAATCGTTTGTGTCGTTTGCGTCGTTTGTTTGGCAAGGCGCTTTGCTGCCGTTGGACTCTGACGCTCATAGACGACGAATACTCGTTCAATCTCGGACTCCCAGACATTATTGCGACGTAGTAAATCCTTGATTGCTCCTGGCGTGGTCGACGATTGATTTAGACTGTTTCGTAAATCATGAATTTTAGAAGTAGAAAAGTAATACTGTTCGAGATAACGACTATCTTCATACAATAAAAGACCACGCACCGCATTGGCACGATCTCGGTTATGTTCAACCAACTGGTCCACTTGATTGATTAACGGTATGTCATGATCCTTCATTTGCTCTGTTATCGTTGCAATCGTCCGATAACCGGATAGGGCGTAAATGATTGGGATAGAAGCGAATAAACTGATCAAAAGGATCAGCAGAATACGCTGACGCCAAAGTGAGTGCATGCAATCATTCCTTTAAATAAATAGACATGTCATAAGCTTAACTACTATCGCAAAAAAAGTGAAGCCTGTCCATTTTTTGAATAGGGAGAAGAAAGTAAAAAAATCAGTATTCCGAATAAAAAAGCAGGAAAGCTGGTGCAATACGAGAAGCTGTTTTAAAGTAAACGAAATAGAAAAAGCACAGCTAGGCTGCGCTTGAGTTTAAAACGAATACGAATGTTCCTTATAATTCCCAAAAACAGTATGGATTTCTGAGAACGTAACGAACGCGTTAGGTTCGACAGAAGAAACGATTTCTTGCAAACGGACGATTTCATTATTTTGAACGACGACATAGACCATTTTCTTCGTTCGGTTGGAGTATCCTCCCCGTGCATCAAGGATCGTCACACCACGACCAAGTTCTTTTGTGATGACTTCATTTATTTCATCCGCCTTTTCGCAAATAATGATACATTGCTTAGAAGCGGAATAAAAACTGTAAACCGTTTGAAGAGCTTTGGCGCGAACAAAGCTCATGATAAGAGCATACATAACGTGTTTCAAATCGAAGACCCACCATACCAAGATATAGATGACAAGATCTTGTATCAGAAATATGCGAGGAAGTGGCCAATTATGAAAACGAGCAAAGAAAAACTTTCCAAGAATATCGAGTCCACCTGTCGATGCGCCACCAAAGAAAATCAATGCCATCGCAAGACCAGAGACTAGACCGGCAAAGATGGAGGCAACAAGCGGATCGTTCAATGACTCGGGAACGATCTGAGTCGGAATCCAGTCGATTAAAAAAGAAGAGGCAACGACAATGATGCCAGATAAGAACATGAATCGCTTTCGTAAGAAACGGAAACCTAAAAGGAAGAGGGGAATGTTTAAGAGCAATTGGGTTAATCCGATTGGGGTGTGGAAAAGCTCTTGAAGGACAAGCGTGATCCCCATGATACCACCTGATCCGATATCATTTGGAGATAGTAGTAAGCTGATGTACAAGGAATACAGCAACGTACCTATGATTAAAAAACTGATTTTTTCAACTCTCTTTTTCTGTGGGTGTGTTGTAGTCATGGCATTATGATGAGTGACCTCATGCTCCTCCTTCTGTGAGTATCTGCCTGCAAGAGTACGCCCATATGCATAAAATTTCAACCCTTCTTATGAAAAAAGATGAAAAAGGGTAAGTTTTTTTAGGAAGGTGATGAAAATGAAGAAAACATTCTTGATTATAGGCTGTATTTGTTTAGGCGTATTGGTGGGGATTCGTCTTTTTCAACAACCAGACGAAGAAAACCAACGATCTATTTGGCATGATGGTGATCTCGTAGCTAGACAAGTCGGTGCTTCCATGATGAATACGGTAGCTGTTCGCCAATTAGCTGAACAACTCCCGTTTTCATCAGAATTAAAACAGGTAGATGTCGAAGGAGAGTCGTTACGGCTCGCTTATGACGTCACAGGCAAAGAACGGCGTGCTTGGATCGGGACCGATACTGGTACATTACAAATGAATCAGGATTTCTTGAACGCTCGCTTATCAAAAGTACTTATGCATCATACGCTCGTTTTATTTTCGACGATTCCTGACTTGACCAATCTTGAAATTCACTATACCGATCCCTATTCGAAAGCTGATTTTAAGATAGATCGTAGCGCGTTCGACATCTATACACCATCTGACATCGAACGCGCTACGTCATCGTCTGGACGTTTTAATCGTGTCGTCATCGATGGATATGTGCTTGATTCCTCCAGACGACAAACCTTTTTCGAGCGTTTCGCATCAGGATTTTCGATTCAAACTAATTAATTGTATAAAGCAAGAAAAGGTATTTTTCACAATCTCGACACAATGATATCGTTTACATCTCGTTCTTTTATGAAAACGATAAAACAGGTCTAATCAAGACTTGAACATCTCTTAAGATGGAAGTATTATAATAAATGAACAAACATTGTGAAGTGTTGAACAAAAGGAAGAGAGGTTTCTACAATGAACGAGGTAGAAGCATTAGAAGGGTTACGGAATAAAGCAATCAAGTCGACACGTATGCTACAACTGCGTCCTCTCGAATACTTAGTTCGTGCTATGTTAGCGGGGATATTCATTGGATTTGCAATCATTTTTACCTTAAAAGCAATTAACGGGCTGTATATGGCAGAATCACCTGCCGCGACACTTGTCGGTGGATTGACGTTCGGAGTGGCACTCGTCTTGATCATTTATGGCGGTGCAGAACTGTTTACAGGGAATACGATGTATTTCACGACGGCAACGATGCGCGGCTATACAACGAAGATGGATACGATGAAAGTCTGGTTGATTTGTCTGATCGGAAATGGTCTTGGAGGATTAGCATTCGCATTACTCTTCTCTCAAACAGGTATCTTACAGGAACTTGGAATGAACAATTGGTTGTTTGCTGTATCGGAAACAAAAATTCATCATTCGACGTGGGAAATCTTTACCCGGGCAATCTTCTGTAACTGGATGGTCTGTTTAGCAATTTTCATTCCGAAGAACATGAAGAATGAATTAGCGCAGATCATGATGATGATGGTACTTGTCGCAGTCTTCTTCGCATCAGGATTTGATCATGTCATCGCAAATATGGCATTGTTCTCTATCGCATTAATCGTGCCACATCCGGATACGATTACGTTTGCAGGAGCCATGCACAATCTGTTACCGGCTTTAGCTGGGAATATCATCGGTGGAGCAGTCTTCATGGGAATGATTTATACGTGGTTGAATAAAGAAAAACTAGAAATAGATGAATCACGTCAATCTACGGCACCGGTTCATATCGCTTCTAAACAAAATGCATAATGAAAAAGCAGCTGTCGCGACAGCTGCTTTTTCATTCATTCCATATGTTGAAAGCGATCAACATCTGCGGCGAGTTCTTCGTAAATCGTTTCGACGATTTGTGCGTCATCAAAGAGTCCGAGGACGTTATCGTCCGGTAAGGCGTCAACAGGAGACGTAAAGTACAGAACTGCCGTTAGCAATAATTGTTCTTGCTCTGCATGCATCTCGAATTTTTTCTGATAGAGGGCACGAAGCATTTCGAGTAGTTGTTTTAATTGGAAATAAAGGACGAGTTCTGCCTCGCGTTCGATATCAGAACTTTCCGTAGACGCGATATCTTGTGTCAGATGTGCGAGTCCGATTTCTGCTCGAATCAACAATTCTTGTTGTGCTTTTTCATCACCGACGAGATCGAGTGCCTGTCGGTGAAAATACGTATAAGCTGATTTAAAATCTCCGGGTGTGAATTCCATGGTGATGCCTCCTTCTCTTCTCTTTCTAGTTTCGCCTTATTTCTTGCAAAATTGCAACTATTTCGTGAAAATAAAGATACAAGAAAGGGGATTACATAATGCCGACACAAGCAGAATTACAACAGTACGCGTCTTTAGCAGTGCGTACCGGGATCAATCTACAGCCAGGACAACAATTGGAGGTGCGAGCGGGAATCGAGAATTTACCACTTGTTCGCGAAATCACACGTGTAGCATATGAAGTAGGTGCTACGCAAGTATATGTACAATGGTCAGATGATGAGATGACGAAAATCCGTTATTTTGATGCACCAGAAGACTCGTTTGATACATTCCCGGATTGGTTAAAAGCACGTTACGATCAGCTTGCAGAAGAAAAAACAGCATTCTTATCGGTCGTCAGTGAAGATCCAGATTTATTAAATGGTGTTGATTCAAGTCGAATCGCGCGTGCGAATAAAGCAGCTGGTATTGCTCTCGCCAATTGGCGAAAGTTCGTCATGAGTGACAATGTCAGCTGGTGTGTCGTAGCAGCACCTTCTGAAAGCTGGGCGAAGAAAGTATTTCCTGATGCAGAGGAACCGATTGAGGAACTGTGGGCAGCTATTTTGAAGGCAACACGTGCTGATCAAGCGGATCCGGTTGCTGCATGGGCGGATCATGATCATAATCTGCGTTCAAAAGCGAAATTCATGACAGAGAAGAAATACAAAACATTGCATTATACAGCGCCAGGAACAGAGTTATCAATTGAATTACCAGAACGTCACGTTTGGTTAGGTGGCGGTGGTCCGAATGCAGATGGTGTTGATTTTATCGCGAATCTGCCGACTGAAGAAGTGTTCACATTACCGAAGAAGACAGGTGTTAACGGTCATGTTTCGAGTACGAAACCACTCAGCTACAGTGGTAACTTGATTGATGAATTTACTCTTTGGTTCGAGGACGGAAAAATCGTCAAAGCGGAAGCGAAACAGGGGCAAGAAGCATTGGATGATTTAATTTCCCTCGATGAAGGTGCCCGGTATCTCGGAGAAGTCGCGCTCGTACCACATCGTTCTCCGATTTCTGATTCAGGTATTTTATTCTACAATACGTTGTTTGATGAGAATGCTTCGTGCCACTTAGCAATTGGTCGTGCGTACTCGACGTGTCTTGAAAATGGTCCCAGTCTTTCAGCGGAAGAACTAGAAGCACAAGGTGCGAACGACTCGATGACGCATGTCGACTTCATGATTGGATCCGCGGATCTATCAATTGAGGGAGAACTTGCAGACGGGACGCGTGAATCAGTCATGCGTGACGGAAACTGGTCGATCTAAATGAATAAAAAGGTGAGTCCAAATACTGGGCTCACCTTTTCTGATTAGATTATTATCAAGCTTCTTCCCCAATGATTTTTACTTCTGTCTCAAGTAAAATACCGAATTTTTCTTGGACGGTTTCTTGTACATGGCGAATGAGTGCAATGTAGTCAGATGCTGATGCGTTTTCGACGTTGACGATAAAACCGGCGTGTTTCTTTGATACTTCAGCACCACCGATGCGGGTTCCTTGGAGTTCACTATCTTGAATCAATTTACCCGCAAAATAGCCTTCTGGACGTTTGAAGACACTACCACAAGAAGGATATTCGAGAGGCTGCTTTGTTTCTCGTTTATGCGTTAGATCATCCATGACTTCCTTGATCAATGCTGGATCACCCTCCGTCAAAGCAAATCGTCCTTCGAGAATGATGTATTCTTTCTTTGAGAAACAACTCGTCCGGTATCCCAGTTCGAGTTCATCATGCGAAATGTTCAACAGATCCCCTTGTCGTGTCAAAACAGTGGCGCTATGAAGGCAATCTTTGACTTCTCCACCGTAGGCGCCCGCATTCATGATCAACGCGCCACCAATCGTTCCCGGAATCCCGCAAGCGAATTCAAGACCACTCAGTTGATGCGCATACGCAACACGAGACGCCTCGATTATTGCTGCGCCACTTTGAGCGACGAGTTCATGTCCCTCGACCGAAATGTCGGTTAACTTTTCAAACGAAAGAACGATACCGCGAATACCGCCATCACGTATGACGAGATTCGATCCGTTCCCGAGCAATGTCAAAGGGATGCCTCGTTCGTAAGCATATCTTACGACAAAAGCCGTTTCTTCATAAGACGTTGGGATGATGAAGAGATCAGCGATTCCTCCCATTTTTGTATACGTATGATATTTTAAAGGTTCATTGATCAGTACAGATTCTTTTGAAATGCCTTCATATAGCCCTGTCATTACTTGTTCAGTCATCATGGTCTCAGTCCTTTTCATAAATTCCTATCCAGCGCTTATGCGCTCAAAATATATTTTAACATTAATTGTGCAGTCGTTGTTCAACATACTGTTCCCAAAATACCGACTTATGCCGGGAATTGCAAGCAGTAGGGAGTGAATGTCATCGATTAGTAATGAAAAACATCGCACAGATAGAATAATAGGGAAGAGGAATGAAGGGAAAAGAACTCGGGAAAAGAAATATAAGGAGGCGATGAGGATGGAAAGTGAACGATTATGGATGCGACCATTCGAAGAAGCGGATTTCAGCTTTTACAAGTCACTTGTTCAAAATGAGCAAGTCATGCGCTATATCAATGGTGGCGTTGCTCTGAGTGAAGATGAGGCACGAGAATGGTTCGATCGACAATTGGAACGATACTCGGATGAACGACAAACTGGTTTTTTGCTGTTATTCAAAAAAGAAACGAATGAACCAATCGGTTTCGCTGGATTATTGATGCAGGAAGTGGATGGAAAAGAAGAATTAGAAGTCGGTTATTGGCTCGAACCGAAGCACTGGAAAGTCGGTTATGGTCGTGAAGCAGCGAAACGACTAATGATGGAAGCTTTTAATCGAGGGCATGATCGAATCATCTCGATCATTCATCCCGATAATCGTTCTTCTCAAAATGTCGCTCGTGCAAACGGTCTGAACTGGGAAAAAGATACGATTTTCAAAGACATTCCGGTCACGATCTATGCTGGACAATTATCACGACTTTGTCGTAACTAAAGAGGAGAGTTTTTATGTACGCATTCGCATTTGAGTCTTTTCATCACATGACACCCGATACGTTATATGCATTGTTGAAATTACGAATGGATATTTTCGTCGTTGAGCAGGAGTGTGCATATCCGGAACTAGATGATCAAGATCAACAAGCCACACACCTGATCGTACGTAACGAAAGCGGTCAAATCGTTGGATGTCTTCGGATATACAACCATCCGACAAAAGGATTAGCGATTGGCCGGGTTGCCGTTCATCGTACTCACCGATCAGTTGGATTGGCAAAACAAATGATGGAGAAAGCGATGGATTATTTGCAGGAAAAAGCTACGATCTACTTACAAGCACAAGCGCACTTAGAAGGGTTTTACGGGTCATTTGGTTTCGAAACTGTATCCGAACCTTATTTAGAGGATGATATTCCACATGTAGATATGCAGTTTTACGCAAAGGATTCTAAAAAAGACTTCACGTCGTCGAAGGATGAACCGATGAATAAGTAGAATGAACTTTTCTCGGAGGTGGATCAGTCATGAAGAAAGTGCTGGTCATTTGCGCGCTTAGTTTAATCGGTATCCTCTCTTTAGGAGTCGGTATTTCGTATGCTCAATTGCAAGGGAATTACCGTGATTCTGAGCAAGAATTGATGACGATTTTAGAGCGACAACATGATTTATCGGCTTCCTCCTTTCTTGAAGTGCATGCCTCCTTTTCTTTACAGCATCGGCAAATCATACACGTCCGCCTTCGTGGCGAGCCTGCCATCACATACGAATTCATCCAACCAAAGGATGAAATCGAATATTATGGATCTGTCGGAACAAGTGTTGAAAAGACAGGGAAGCACGATGACGTCTTTCGAAATGCTCATCTAAAAGTCGGGGAAAAATAAAAAAATGGAGGATCTTCCGGAAACAACGGAAGATCCTCCATTTTTTGCTTTTAAGACGATTGGATATTGCGTACACTACGAAGAGATACTGGAATGAGGAGGTCGAGGGAATCATGTGGAAACCCTTTACGAAAAATCAATCAATTGCTCCGGCGTTGCAAGCCTTTCGGGAACTTGACGTCGAGATGTTTCGGACGCACGTTGCTCAACTGAACGATGCGGAGCAACGTGCCTTACAATTCATTAAACGATCGCTAGAGCAGGATTCACCTGCTCATTTAGAACTAGCACTGGAGATGAAACAACCGTTCAGCGAAATCGATCGTCTGTTCCAAACGCTTGTCGCGTGTCAAAATCGTCAGCAGTTACTCGAGATGCTATTAGCGCACGGTCTTGACGTCAATCAAGTCTACACACTTGAGGGTCATCGCTCCATCGTCCGGCAGCCGCTTCACTTTCCTGTAGGCCTTTATGCGGCGCGTCATCCAGAGCTATGGACACTTGTCGCTACAAAATTGGACGTTACCTACACAATGCATCTTCAACGAAGTGATCAATTCATGGAGACGCATGAATTAAATCTGCTTGATCTCGTCTTATTACTTGATATCGAAGAAGAATTGACGATTCGAGTGCTGGATCAGCTGAGCGAATGCAAAGCGACCGTTGGGCTAGCAGAACGATTACAGCGCCCGACTTCACCGTTGTTGTTCAAAACAATTGAGGCAAATGCCTATCTTCCGACGTTCGTTTATGCGAAACATTACTTTCCATTCTATGCGTTGATTGGACGGCAAACGACGCTCTTTCCATCTTTATTAAAACGTGTGATACAAGAGCCTGTTGCATCTGAAATCTGTAAGGATGCCTTGCTTGCTTTCCATAACCATCACCCTGGACTTGCTATGACAATGGGAGACGTCTATATCGAACAGTTATTCCGGATGGGTCTGGTGCTTCGTGACGTGGGGCACGTTGATTTTAGAAAAATGGATGCGGAGTATGTGTTACCTGAATACAGAGAGGTCGTCTATCGGTTAAACGATTAACGGGGGAGGATCTGTACTAAATGTATGCCAATAAGAGGTTAACTGGATATCGCAAAACATCGTGGGACGATATAGTCGTAATACGTCTTGCTGTGTTGAAAGAAAAAAGACTTCAAACGTTTGAATGTTCGAACGTCGTAGTTTTTCCTGAAACGTATGGAGTATGCGACTTCCGTAGCCTTGACGTCTCAGCCCAGGTAGACAGGTGATTTCAAGAAGACGAATGTTCGGACCGAGTTTTTGAAATAAGAGTGTACCGACGATCAATTGCTTATCATAGACTAAATAAGGAACAGCTTTTCGCCTGATTAACTTTTCTAAATCAGCAACACTGTGAGGGAAGAAGTGGGTGGATCCTTTGAGGGCATCGTTACGAAGAGCCAGATACGTATCTTGATTGCGTTCATGAACAGCTTTCAAACGCAATGTGGCAGGTTGTCCGTCTGATAATCCGATCAAACGAAATTGTTCGGCATATAAACTGTAGCCAAGCTCTTTCCAAATCGAGGTTACAGAAAGGTCATGTGGTGGAGAAACCTGTACGTGAATTTGTCGACACCCTTGCCGAAGGGCATGCGTGTGTAATGAAATGGCGAGACGACGGGACGGAAGGCTTGAATATCGTAGAAAGCTCCGTTCGTTAAACGAACGACATCATGTACGACATGATAGCCAAGTGTCGCCTGGATCTGACCAGACTCGAGGTAACTCCATTGACACTCTTCAAGAGGCTGAAAAAATGAAACATCATACGGCTGTTGATGAGAATGTAGAAGTTGATGGACGTGTCGTCTTTGAACATGAGACAATTGACCGTAATACACGATAGGCAAATTAAATTCCTCCTTTAAGAAAGTGAAGATGGGTACATCTCACTTTTATTTTACAGGAAATAAAAGGTATTTATATCTTTTGTTTCAAATAAAAAGTAGATGGATTCCTGAAGATAAGAAAGAATCGAGGCAAAAATATCATGAAGTATTTTTGGATCATCATTGGGTTATCAGGATTTCTAATCAGTGCGGATACATTGACAGTAGAAGCACGTGATTACGATGAACCGGGCGTGAGTAGTTCGACGACGTATGGTAATTATGGAACGGAAGACCATATCATCGTTGATCGAAAAGAACCAATTTATGAAGGATTCGATTCACCAAACGATATGGCATTTTTATTTGCCTGTATTGCTTTACTGGCAACGGTTGGACTTGGAATCGTTAATGCTTCTGATTGAGATGAATCTGCTCTGAGCCACGAGAATACAAAAAAGCAAGTGACGCTGTCCGTCACTTGCTTTTTTGTATAGTATGAGTGGTTAGGAAGAGAAGGATCCTTAAAAATGAATACGTTTTTTACGTCCGACACGCTCCATACGATCATGCTCTTGTTCTAGTCCAGCGCGCTCGAGGAGGTCGAGATAATAACGAAAAGGAGTCGAACGATGCGAAAAGTAAGGAATATATTCTGTGAACAGCATTGTCTCCGCTCGTTCTAAGGCTCGTAGTAAAATCAGGGCATGCAACTCTGCAAAGCGAATTTCTTGATAAGTGGATAAAGCATCTGCATCGATTCGGACATGTGACTGTAGTTTTTTTGCATGCACGTTCAAGCAATTGATATAGGCTTCTTGGTGTTCTGCTATCTCACAGTGGGCAAGTACGGCAAGTAAAAGATCACTGCGTTCGGCATCAACGTCCATTGGAACTTTCAAGGCAGTATAGAGCGCGCGTTCCATCCACTCGATGCCATGACTATCATTTTTATAATAACCGACTAATTCTTGAAAAAAATCGACTTGTGAGACTTTTAATAGTCGAAAAGGATCGTTACTTAAAAATAAAGGTTCTTCTCCGGCAGCTGACGAAAGAAGAAAGAAAAACTCCTCAAAGGCAATCTGGGTTCCATTTTTGCGATGTGCATAATGGCGTAAATGCTTCAGCAAACGTTTTGCGGTAATATACCAATTCTTTTGTTCGCGAAGCGGTACGATTGGGTTTGGCTCAAGGTACTGTAAGTCGTATGCCAATTGGATGAACCGATCTGTCTGAGCGATGGTTTGTTCGACGGTCGGTTGTTCCTGTTCTTTTTGCAAATCCTTATACTTCATGAACTGTGTCAACATGGCGTCAAACTCTTTCTCTTCGATGACTTGTTTCGGAAGTTGACGATAGATTTCGACGATGATATCGCGAAGGGTCGTATCGCCATACTGTTCCAATAAAAGACGTAGTTTCCGTATTCTCATGATCGACCTCCTTCGCCAAAAAAGCACAGTACAACACTATTCATTTCCCGCTTTTTTCATAAACCGAACCTCTTCATTTGCGCTTTTTAGTCAGAGACGACTATCTTAAATAAGAAGACTCATTACAGAAGGGGACAATTACTCATGAATGAAACCATTCAACATTTACTCAACCACCGGTCAGTCCGGAAATTCAAACAACATCAATTAGACGAAAAGACAATCGAGACACTTGTTAAAGCAGCGCAGGCTGCATCGACATCTTCTTATCAGCAAGCCTATGCGATCATCGGTGTCGAAGATGAAGAATTGAAACGACAACTAGTCGACGTTGCAAGTGGTCAACAATACGTGGCAGAAAATAGTTATTTCTTTGTATTTTGTATGGATTACCACAAACACATGTTAGCAGCAGAACTAGCAGGGGGGGATGTAAGTCGGACGATCGAGACGACAGAAGCACTTGTTGTAGGGGCTGTTGATGCGGGACTCGCTGCTCAAAATTTAGTCGTAGCTGCCGAGTCGCTCGGATATGGAACAGTCTATATCGGTTCACTGCGTAATGATGCCCGTCGTGTCAGCGAGCTCTTACAACTTCCTGATCACGTCGTACCATTATTCGGAGTCGCAGTCGGTCTTGCGGATCAGCAACCTGGTAAAAAACCCCGCCTTCCGATGGATGCGGTCTTCCACCGGAATACGTATACTGATGACGATACGATGCGTGACTTACTGGCACAATACGAAGAGTCGACGTCATCGTATTACGGAGAACGGACCGGTGGTCAACGGACAGAAGGGTGGGTCAAACAGATGGCTGCCTCGATGCACGAACCGAAACGGACGTATCTCCGCGAATTCTTGAAAGAGAAACAAATCGCAAAAGATTGATACGGAGGTATCTGAATGGCAGAACATCAACCACAGCGCTCCCGCTTGGAGCGACGACGCTTAGAACTAGAAGCGCAAGCAAAAGAAGAGGCATTTTCGTCGGAAGAGTCGATTGCTCATGAACCACTTAAGGGACAGCAGGGAACAGAAACGTACCATCGATATGTTGAAGAGCAACGACGGGATCCAAAAAGTACATCGCGTCGTTCTAAAAACAGCGTACTGAAACAGGTCGTACAGATGATCGGGAGCGCAGGCTCGCGATTGTTTTCTAATCAAGAACGCTCGAGACGTTCGAGAAAGACTGGGCGATCAGAGCAATCCGTGCAAAAAAAACCTGACGTATCTTCAAAAGAAGCCTATCCTAAAAAAATCAAGAAAAAACGTCGTTTTAAACGAAAGCTTCTTGGATTGTTTTTGCTGTTGCTCATCGCATTCGTTCTTTTTGCCTCACAACCCTTCACGTTTTTGTTGATCGGTAGTGACGCACGACCTGGAGAATCGTTACGCGGGTCACGTTCAGACTCCCTGTCGGTTATGCAATTCATTCCACTTTCTCGAACGATTCAGTTGACATCGATTCCTCGGGACACGTATACACCGATCTCCTGTGAGAATGGAAAGAAAGATAAAATCACACATGCTTTTGCCTTCGGTGGAGAAGAATGTACACAAGATGCCGTTTCTGGTCTACTCGATGAAGACATCGATGGAAAGATCGTCATCTCCTTCGATAGTTTCATCGGATTAGTTGATCAAATCGGCGGAATCGATCTTGTATCGACAGGAACGTTCTCCGAGCAGGATGCAAGTGGGAAAGCAAATCAGTATTCATTCCAGAAAGGAAAGGAATACCATATGGATGGTGCAATGGCACTTGCCTATTCGAGACACCGTAAAACGGACAATGACGGGGCACGCGCAAATCGTCAGTCGGAAGTCATCCAAGCCGTCGCGACGCACTTGTTGAAGCCAACTGGATGGTCGAAAATTCCGGCAGCGCACACGTATATGAAAGAAGAGATGAACCTCGATTTAAGTGTTCGTGAGATGGCAACAGCAGGTTTATCGATCGCCTTGATGTCAGAACGGAAACACTATGAAATTGAAGCCGTCAGTCAGCGACTGAATGGTATTTTCTATGACTTACCGAATGAGAAGGCACTGCAAGAACTACGTGATCGTCTCGATACGACGTTTTATGGTACCTTGAAGAACTAAAGGGGAGGGGTTTCCTTCTGGTCATTGCGGGTATAAATTGATGTACGTTGCTCCTTTGGTGGATTGTGTTAGGTCATCTCCGAAAGTAACGATTTTTGGACATGACATCATGACATTCCACGAAGGTGACTAACTTATCGAGGAGGGACCCCCCATATGAAAGTACTAGTTGTAGGTGCATCCGGTACGATTGGAGCGCGCGTCGTCAAATCGCTTGCCAAGGGTCATCAGGTCACGGTCATCGTTCGTCACGAACATCTGGTGGAACGATTCGAAAAACTCGGTGTCAAGGCACATTACGTCGATATTGAAACAGAACTCGAAAAAGTCATTGAACATGGAGTCGCAGGACAGGATGCAGTCATTTGTGCGGCGACCGCAGGAGTAGACGGCGAAGCAACGGAAATTGAACTGCTGGATCGGACAGTTGCCTTAAAAACGATCGATGCAGCTAAAAAAGCGCGTGTACGTCATTTCGTACTATTAAGTGCGTACGGTGCAGATCGACCTGAGCAATTTAAAAAGGATGTCTATCCGTTCTATGCTGCTAAGAATGCGGCTGAAGAGCAGATTGAACATAGCGGTTTGACGTATACGATCATTTGTCCCGTTGCCATCACGACTGGTGAAGGGCGAGGTTTAATTGAGGCAGATGAAGATTTGAAAGATACAAAGGATGCAACGATTTCGGAAACAGATGTCGCATCGATTCTCGTTGCTTCCGTTGATAATCGGTCAGTATTCAATCGACGTCTAGAAGTCAAGGAAGGGAAGACATCCTTGAATGAGGCCTTAGGCGGAACCGAGGCAGTCGGTAGCGTCAAAGATAACCGTCAAGTCAAAAAACAATTACCACGTTTTAACTAATCATTTAAAGAACATATCTAAATAAAATGAGGCGAACTCTTTTCTGTTTCCAAAACAGAAGAGTTCGTTTTTTTGTTGATAAAAGAAGACGGTCGAAAAGAGGAAGTCTGCTACACTTAACGAAGAAGGAGGGGATTAGATGTGAAAAAAATGTTGATCTATCTGATCCTAGCGATCGCTATCATCGGCATTGCCTATCAAGGTTATCAAACATACGATGCGAAGCAAAAGAAAGTGGAGCAACAACAAAAACAAGCATCGCAAGGTGGTCTAGAGGTAGGGATGAAAGCCCCGAATCTATCCTTGCGTCAAGAAGGAAAAACAATCGATCTAGACGAAATGAATCATGATGTCTTTGTTATTAATTTTTGGGCGACGTGGTGTCCACCTTGCAAACAAGAAATTCCAGAACTCAATGCCTTTGCACGACATACGAATATACCTGTTTATGGCATCAACGTCACGACATCGGAGCGGCGTGTTTCAGATGTTGCCGATTTTCTGAAGCAGACACCTGTTGAATATCCCGTGTTGTATGATCGAACAGGAAATTCAGAAGACGCCTATCGTCTCGTAGCAATGCCCGCAACCTACGTATTAGATCGTAAAGGAACGATTCTTGCAAAACATGTCGGTCCTGTGACGGAACAGATGTTAAAAGAGATGGTGAAACGAACAGGAGGATGACAATGGAACTCCTATGCGACAACTGCTCCTTTCAACAAACATTTCAACTCGGTCAACTAGATGGGTGGCCGACGTTTCCTGCTGTCTTGACACAAGGCGTTGAAGCGTTCATGACAGGTCTGCCGCTTTGGTTCGTACCGTCGATGCATGAACCGGTCTTACAGCGGACGTATGTGGACGACTGGAATCGTTTTCGTTTAATCCAATACTATCAGCTACATCAAGCAGAAGTAGCGGATGATTGGGTACCGTACCAATTAGACTTATATCATTGTCCGACATGTCACCAGTTTTCAAATCGATTTTGGTGTGCTTTATTTTTGCAATTGGATGTCGTACAGCCACAGTATGTGTGTCCAAACGATCAAACCATATTAGAACGAATCGAAATATCTGATGTCCATCAGTACCCTTGTCCGTCGTGTAGTCACCATTCCCTATATGTTCGTCGTTAAAGCGAAAAAGCCATTCGTTTCATGAAGGACTGATGAGAGAAATTTTTCTCTCTCTATAGTCAATGCATGATACCGAATGGCTTTTTATCGATCATCAGCCCATTTGCCGAAACGAAAACGTTTGAAAGGAAGAGGGTGATGAATTGCTGACATCTAACGTATAAGTCGTACCGTCAAAAATAATTGTATCGCCTAATCTTGCTTCAGGTGGTAAATAACGTCGTGGAATGAAGCTTGAACCATTTTCCCACAGTAGAACGGCATATTTACCATCAAGTCGCTCCAGCGTACCACGTTTGATCATATTAACTCCTCCCACAATTACATCGAAGTCGTTCCTCGGTCGAACAGGAACGTACTCTCTCTCTATCATTCTCTGTAATTTATATTCTTATGTTTGGTATATTCCCAGTTCGTTTCATCTTTACACATAATTCTTTAAAAAAACGTGATTCCAAGCCGTTTTCATCGTAATTCGGACGTAATTAACTGGAAATAAAAGCGATAGTGGCAGAAAAAAAGATCCGATATGTCATATCGGACCTCTAATATGAAATAGACTTAAGAAGCGAGGGACTGTTTCGTTTCGACTTTAGTCGGACGAAGAAAAGCAAGTAAGAACGTAAACAATGGTGAAAGAAGTAAAAAGAATGCGAACGGGATGTATTCCGTTACCGGAACACCTAGTGTTGAAGCGAAGAATGCTCCGGAAACTCCCCACGGAATGAGTGGATTGACGAGTGTTCCTCCATCCTCTAGTGAACGAGAAAGGAAACGTGGATCAATCTGACGTTCTTCAAAAACCCGTTTAAATGCTTGTCCTGGCAATAAAATCGACAAGTACTGTTCTCCAGCCATCACGTTGACACCGATGGAAGATAAGGCAACAGCAGAGATGATACTTCCATCGCGTTTGAGTCGTGAAACGGTCCGTTCAATGATGACATCGATGACACCGATGCCGCGTAAAACACCACCGAAAGCGAGTGCGAGCATGACGAGGGAAACGGACCACATCATTGATTGCAAGCCACCCTTACTGATGATTGCTGCGACAGTTTTACTAGAAGATTCTAGTTTTAAACCGTTTTGAATGACGGCCATCCAATTTGAAACGTCCCAATTTCCTTGAACGAGACCTGTTAACAATAGACCACTTAAGACACCAGCTACAAGTGTCGGGATGACCGGCATCTTACGCAATGCTAGAACCATGACAAGTAAAGGAGAAAGTAGCGTCCATGGTGATAGATGGAACAAGCGGGCTAATTCCTCTTGTGTCGTTTTCACAACAGTCGAATCGACCGTGCCACTGCTACGTCCAAAGATGAAGAACAAAATAAATGTGATCGTGATGGCAGGAATCGTCGTTCCCATCATGAAACGAATATGATCAAATACGGTAACGTTGACGATTCCCGGTGCAAAGTTCGTCGTATCTGACAAAGGTGACATCTTATCTCCAAAACACGCGCCACTGATGATAGCACCTGCTGCAAGTGCGGGATTGACACCTAATGCGATTGCGATTCCCATTAAGGCAACACCAACCGTACCGATCGTCGTAAATGAACTGCCTGTAAAGGTCGAAACGACCATCGCAATGAGAAGGGCGCTCGGTGCGAACCAAGTCGCCGAAAGAGTGGATAAACCAAAATGAAGAAGGGTCGGCACTGCGCCACTCATCATCCAGACTGCGATCGTTATGCCGACGAGTAACATGATTAAGATTGGTTTAATCGCTTCCCGAATACCTTGAATCATATGATGTTCAACGTCTTCGAACTTAAATCCACGATAAACAGCATATCCTGAGACGAAAATAAGACTGGATAAGATGGCAAGATGCGGTTCGGCTTTAGCACCGAATAACGCGGACAATAAGATGATGATGATGATTCCTAGGATAGCTGCGGATTCACGGAATGACATGCGCATGCTTCCACCTCCTTAAAAGAATATGGATAGATGATAGTCCTCTGTTGCTAACACGCTTTTATGCATGAAAGCAATGAACAAACGCAATCTTAACGAATAATAACGTTGGCGTCAACTATAAGAGATTCGCCAATGAATTAGAAAAGAGTATAAATGTGACGATTTTTTTTCGTAAACGCTTTCTTTTTTTCTTTAAATCTTGCACAATAGGAAGTATCAGATGACATTTTTGTGAACGATGAGGAGGATACATATGTTTACAATGATTTTTGTGGTAGTCGTTGCGATCATGGGTGCAGGCGTATTTGGGATCGATCATCTCGTAGCACAACGTGCTGAAAAGCGTTAAATGAGTGGATATAAAAGAAGTGTTGAAGGGGCTGTCTTATAGAAGACAATCACTTCAACACTTCTTTTTGTATAAAAACTAATAAAAATTCAATTGACAGTATAAATATACATATGTTTAAATCGGTATAACATTCTTTGAAGGGGAGCGTACAGTTATGAAATGTACCATCATCGGAGTAACAGGATACACCGGAATTGAGCTATTAAGGCTATTAGAAGCACATCCTTCATTTGAAATCGTTTGTTTGATGAGTGATTCGATGGCAGGACAATCGATGAATGAGTTATTCCCATTCATGAATAAAAAAACGTATTCATTATTATCTTCCTTTTCCGTAGAACATTTAACGAAAACAGAGACAGACATAGTGTTCTTAGCGACACCGAGTGGGGTCTCGAAACAATACTTAGAACAACTTCAAAATTGGTCCGGTTACGTTATCGATTTAAGTGGTGATTTACGACTACCGTCTGAATCGTATGAAGCTTGGTATGATAAGGAACCAATTGATGCCCAGTTACAACAAAAAGCGACGTATGGTTTACCGGAATGGAATCGTCAAGCAATCAAAACGAGCAGATGGATTGCGAATCCCGGTTGTTATGCGACAGCGGTCCTTCTTGGACTAGCACCATTCGTAAAAGAGAAAAAAATCGATCCCTCTCAAATCATCATCCAAGCATCTTCTGGTCTAACGGGAGCAGGAAAGACGTTGACGACACAGACTCATCATGTCCATTCCAGTGAAAACGTTCGTTTATATAAAGTAAATCAACACCAACATATTCCAGAAATTGAACAGGCACTTCTCGAATGGAGCGGTTCATCGTATCCGATCACGTTCTCGACGCAATTATTACCGATCAATCGAGGCATCATGGCGATCATGACGGTCCAGCCGTTCCTTGATCAATCAGAAGCAGAATGGCGATCCTGGTTGACGGAACAGTATGCAACGGAACCGTTTATACGTGTACAACACAGCGATCCGGAGATTAAGTCCGTCGTGGGTAGCAACCACTGTGATTTGACCATCTATAAGGATGAACGGACAGGGCGCGTTACCATCGTTTCGGTCATCGATAATATGCAAAAAGGTGCTGCCGGACAGGCCGTTCAAAATGCCAACATTCTAGCAGGATTTGATGAAATGTCTGGTTTGACCCAACAACCGATCTTTATTTAAACACTTGGAGACGAAAGAGGAGGAACGCCTGTGTGGCAAGTACGAGTAGAGACCCCATTGACGATCACGACACCGAAGGGATTTCAAGCATCAGGGGTACACGTGGGGCTAAAGCGAAAGCGAAAGGATCTTGGTTTGATTTGGTGTGAGGAAGGAGCAAGTGCCGCAGCTGTCTATACGACGAATCAGGTGCAAGCGGCACCGATTACTGTGACGAAGCAAGCGATTCAGGCGTCACAAGGACGCATTCATGCCGTCCTCGTCAACAGCGGGAACGCGAATGCCTGTACGGGAGAACTTGGTCTATCACATGCGTATACATCACAACAAGCATTAGCGACACATTTCGGGATCGCTCCTGAACAAGTTGTCATCGCTTCGACTGGGATCATCGGTCAACCGTTAGCCATTGATACGTTACTGGCAGGTATTCCACAGCTGATCCCTACAAATGACAAGGATGCCGCGAGTGATTTCGCCCATGCGATCCTGACGACCGATACCGGTACGAAATCAGCTGGTCAACAATACATGCAAGGGGATGTCCAAATTTCAGTATGTGGTGTAGCGAAAGGGTCAGGGATGATTCATCCGAACATGGCGACGATGCTTGGGTTCTTGACGACCGATGCGACGATTGAACCGGATGTCTTACAGACACTATTGCGCCGGACGATTCATCGGACGTTTAACTGCATTACCGTAGATGGAGACAGTTCGACAAATGACATGGTCATGATTTTAGCGAGTGGAGCTGCAGGGGGAGCGCCGATCGTTGAAGGTACGGACGAAGCATTCGCATTCGAACAGGCCATCGAAACGGTTTGTCAAGATTTAGCGAAACAAATTGCGCGGGACGGGGAAGGTGCGACGAAGTTAATCGAAGTGACGGTAAAGGGAACACAAACCGATGAAGTAGCGCGGATGGTCGCTAAACAAGTCGTCGGATCGTCTCTCGTCAAAACAGCAATCTTTGGGGAAGATGCGAACTGGGGACGAATCATCGCTGCTGTCGGAAGTATTAAGGAGCCGCTTGATGTATCAAACGTTGATATTAAAATTGGTTCGCAGTGGGTGTTACAACAGAGCATGCCTATTTTATTTGATGAAACAATCGCATCGCAGGACCTTGCGCAACAAGACGTCCGAATTCATATCAATTTGAATGATGGAGTAGGACAAGGACACGCCTATGGTTGTGACCTGACGTACGATTACGTCAAAATCAATGCGAGTTACCGGACATGACGAAACGAAAAGTTATCAAACTGGGTGGTAGTGTATGGGAGCAATTGGATGCGCGGTATTTCGAGGAATGGAAAGCGTGGGTCGAAACCGGTAACGAACTATTGATCGTGCATGGGGGTGGTCCACTTCTATCGAGTTACTGTGAACAAGAGGGAATCAAACCCGTGTTTCGAGACGGTGTCCGTGTGACGACGGATGGTGTGTTACTCGGGGCGCGACGGATCTTAGCAGGGGAAGTCCAATCCGGGATCGTCCAGCAATTGAATCAGGCAGGAATTCCAGCGGTCGGGATGAGCGGGTTAGACGGTGCGAGCGTCCATGGTAAAAAAGTCAAAGGACTCGGGGCAGTTGGTCAAATTACGCACATTCATCCACGATTGTTCACAGTGTTGAGTACGAATGGTTATGTGCCGGTCGTCACATCCCTTGTCACAGGGGAACAAGGTGTGTTGAACAGTAACGGGGATGCGTGTGCCATTGCTGTCGCGAAGGCTTGGTCCGTCGACCGATTTGAATTGTTGACGGATGTCGAAGGTGTAAAAGTAAACGGTGACTATCAATCAGAAATCACGTCTGCAGCTATCGAAGCTGCGATCGCGTCGGGAGAAATTTACGGGGGAATGATTCCGAAGGTCGAAGCGATGATGCAGGCCACTCAGCATGGTATTTCAGAGGTCGTCATTCGATCGGGAAAAAATGCGTTAGCTGCAGGGACACGAATCAAGGAGGAATTACATGAGTGCACTACTACCCACTTATCAACGTACTGATGTGGAATTGGTCAAAGGACAAGGATCGATCGTAGAAGATGCGACAGGAAAGACGTATCTTGATTTCATCATGGGAATCGCTGTATGCAACACAGGGCACCGTCATCCTTATGTTCAGCAACGGCTAGAGGAACAGTTGAACCGAATTTGGCATACGTCGAATCTGTTTCAAATCGCGGCACAAGAGCGGGTCGCCGAGCGACTGACGGAAGACAGTCATCTCAGTCATGCTTTCTTTTGTAACAGTGGTGCTGAAGCAAACGAGGCGGCGTACAAACTCGTTCGAAAATGGACAGGGAAAACAGAAGTTGTCACGTTTAAACAATCTTTCCATGGTCGGACATTTGCGATGATGGGCGCAACAGGACAGGAAAAAATCAAAGCGGGATACGGGGAGATGGTGAATGGATTCAAACATCTACCGTTTAACGAGATGGAAAGCCTATCAGCAATTACGGATCAAACTGCTGCTGTATGGCTTGAAATCATTCAAGGAGAGGGTGGGGTCGTCGTCGCTGACGATGCGTGGCTAGAAGCGTTGGTGAAGAAGGCGCAGCAATACGATGTCAAAATCATCGTCGATGAAGTGCAAACCGGAATTGGTCGGACGGGTTCACGTTTTGCATTTGAGCAGACACCACTCGTACCGGATATCATCACCCTTGCGAAAGGACTTGGAAGTGGACTCGCGGTTGGTGCACTACTCGCAACGGAAGAGGCAGCAGAAGTATTCACGCCCGGATCGCATGGTTCGACATTTGGTGGAAATCCACTCGCGATGACAGCTGCAGAAGCAACACTTGACCTCTTGTTAAGTGACACTGTCATGGCAGACATTCAAGAAAAAGGTGAATATTTACGTCAACAATTAGAAAAAAAATTACCCAAGTCGATCGTGAGTTCTATTCGTGGTCGTGGCTTGATGATTGGTATTGAATGTACGATGCCTGTCGCACCGCTGATTGACGGCTTACGTGAGAATGGTCTTCTTGTCGTTTCGGCTGGTCCTCATGTCATTCGCTTGTTGCCATCGTTATTCGTGACGGAACAAGAACTCACGCAAGCCATCGAAAAAATACAACTCGTTTGTCAACAGGAGGTCATCGTATGAAACAATCCGGAAAACTAACGCTTGCGAACGGAACGACGTTTACCGGTTCGTGGCAAGGAACAGTTCCAGTCAAAGGAGAAGTCGTCTTTTTTACTGGGATGACAGGATATCAGGAAGTCTTAACGGATCCATCTTATCAGGGGCAAATTCTTGTCTTCACATATCCGTTGATCGGTCAATACGGTATTCAAGCGGAGGCGTCAGAAAGCAACCAGATTCAAGTCGCTGGTGTCATCGTTCAAACTTTGGCTGAGGATGGGCAAGGAACATCACTCGCAAGCTGGCTAGGCGAAGCGAATGTTCCGGTTTTGTCGGGAGTCGATACGCGTTCCCTTGTACATCTATTACGAACGGAGGGCGACCAATTCGGAGACATGATGCAAGAAGATATGGCAGTCACTGCGTCAATCGATACAGCATACATCGCCTCTGTGTCGACGACTTCAAACGTTGAATACGTTCCGGAAGTCGAAGAGGGTCATGTCGTCTGTATCGATTACGGTGTGAAACAATCGATGATCGATGCTTTGCTTGAACGCCATATGCGTGTGACGGTCGTGCCATACGATACGACACCGGAACGGATTCAAGCACTGGCACCAGACGGTCTGCTGTTTTCCAATGGACCTGGTGATCCGACGCAACTAGATCCATTCCTTTCAGAAATCCGTGAACTGGCGACGAGCTATCCGACACTTGGTATTTGTATGGGACACCAAGTTCTCGCTCATGCGTTCGGTTGTACCTTATTAAAACAACATCATGGACACCGAGGAGCGAATCATCCTGTACGTCATCTAGCATCCGGACAAGTATTCATGACGTCTCAGAATCATGGTTATGCCGTTGATGTTAAAAGCATCGAAGCGTCTGAGATGGAACTTGCGTATGAACACATCAATGATGGATCCGTTGAAGGATTGATTCATCCGGCTCTACCGATCATGACAGTCCAGTTTCACCCAGAAGCGAGTCCAGGACCGACAGAGGCGATGGTCGTCTTCGATCAATTCGTAAATACCGTATTACATCAGGAGGTAGCATATGTGGGATAAACAGAAAGTACTCGTCATCGGTTCGGGTCCGATCGTCATCGGACAAGCAGCAGAATTTGATTATTCCGGCACACAAGCCTGTCAGGCGCTTCGAGAAGCGGGATGCGAGGTCATCTTAATGAATTCGAATCCGGCTACTATCATGACGGATCCGAGCACGGCAGATCATGTCTACATTGAGGCGATGACTCTTGAAAAAGCAACAGCTATCATCAAACAAGATCGACCGTCCCATCTCCTAGCGACGGTCGGCGGACAAACGGCACTCAATCTTGCAATGTCACTCGAAGAAGCAGGAGTACTTGAGCAATACGGTGTCGAACTCCTAGGGACATCGCTTGAGACGATCCGAGACGGAGAAGATCGCGAACGATTCAAGCAAAAGATGATCGAGCTCGCGCAACCGCTCCCGGAAAGTCAAACGATCGAATCGTTAGCAGAGCTTGAAGAATTCATGGCAGTACATGGTGTCCCACTCGTCATCCGACCAGCCTTTACGCTCGGGGGAACGGGCGGTGGAATTGCGCTGACAAAGGACGAAGCACGTCTGCTAGCGCAAAACGGCTTACAAGCAAGTCCGATTTCACAGTGTTTGGTTGAAGTGAGTATTGCTGGTTATAAAGAAGTCGAATATGAAGTCATGCGTGACAGTGCAGATACGACGATCATCGTCTGTAACATGGAAAACATTGATCCCGTCGGTGTCCATACCGGAGACTCTGTCGTCTTTGCACCGATTCAATCGATTTCGGATCGAATGAATCAGCAATTGCGGACGGAAGCGCGTAAAATCGTGTCGCACCTCGGTGTCATCGGTGGATGCAATATCCAGTTTGCGATCCACCCGACGGAAGAACGCTACTTCGTCATTGAAGTCAATCCGCGTGTCAGTCGCTCTTCAGCACTTGCTTCCAAAGCGACGGGGTACCCGATTGCGAAATTAGCGACGCGTCTTGCACTCGGTGAGCGACTCGACGACTGTATCAATCCTGTCACGAAGGAGACGATGGCGAGCTTCGAACCGACGATGGATTATATCACGGCAAAAGTGCCTTGTTTCCCGTTCGATCTATTTACTGACAGTAACCGGACACTTGGTACACAAATGAAGGCGACCGGTGAAAGTATGGCGATGGGGAAGACGCTGGAAGAAGCGTTACAAAAGGCGTGGCGTGGTGCAGGAGTCGAGCAATCGCCTCTTTATCCGACATGGATGAAAACAGCGGAGGCTGGCGTATTGTGGAAAGAAATAAAAGTGCCGACGGACCGTCGTCTGCTCGCGATGTTAGCACTACTAGATCGTCAGGAAACGACCGTCGAAGAACTCGTCGAACAGACGAAAGTACAAGCTTTATTCGTCAAAGTACTCCAGCGCCTCGTCGATCAGCAACAAAAAATTGATTTATCGAATGAAAGTTCTTTAAAACAGACAAAAATGATGGGCTTCACGGACGAACAAATTGCCTTTCTGACGGGTGTCGGTGCTGTAGACGTCGAGCATTTACGTAAAGAGAAAGGCATCCTTCCTGTCTATCATATGATTGATACATGTGCAGGAGAGTTCAAGAGTGCAACTCCTTACTTCTACGGAAACTGGAGTGGTCAAACGGAAGTCACTGCATCGACGAAAAAGAAAGTCGCTGTCATCGGTGCGGGACCCATTCGGATCGGTCAAGGAATCGAATTTGATTATTGTTCCGTTCACGCGGTACGTGCACTACAAGCATCCGGTTATGAAACGATCATGATCAACAATAATCCGGAGACCGTCTCGACCGACTTCGAAGTCGCAGATCGCCTATATGTCGAGCCGCTGACACTCGAAGACGTCATGCATGTCCTAGAAGCAGAGGATTGCCAAGATGTATTAGTCCAGTTCGGAGGACAAACGGGGATTTCGCTTGCGTCTGGTTTGGAGAACGCCGGTTATCATCTTCTTGGAACGACGGCAGCTGTCATCGATCAAATGGAAGACCGTGAGCGGTTCTATCAATTTTTAGACGACATCGGTGTCAATCGTATTCCAGGACAAGAAGTGGCGACACACGAACAAATGATAGAAGTCGCAACAACGATTGGTTACCCGGTCATGATTCGTCCTTCCTATGTCATCGGAGGTAAGGGGATGCATATCATCCACGATCAAGAGCAATTAGAGACGATCGTTTCCGAATTAGCATTCCCTGTCCTCGTGGATGCCTACCTCCAAGGAAAGGAAATCGAAGTCGATTGCATTACGGACGGAACAACGACGTACGTTCCGATTTTGATGGAGCAATTGGAACGGGCAGGAGTTCACTCTGGAGATTCGACGATGATTCTACCACCTGTATCGCTCAGCGCAACCGTTCAGAGCGAAGTAGAACGAATTGCACAGATGATCGGGCAACGGATGGATTATAAAGGAGCGTACAATATCCAATTCGTCTTGCATGACGATCAGGTCTACGTGCTAGAAATCAATCCGCGTGCCTCCCGCACGTTACCGATCGTCGCCAAAGTAACGGGTCAACCAATCTTGCAGTGGGCAGTCCAAGCTGCTGTCGGTCAAGCGGTCGCACTACCAACAGAACAGACGAAACTTAATTTCCATGCCGTCAAGACCCCTGTTTTTTCAACGCTGAAACTACAAGGAGTCGATCCGAAAACAGGCCCTGTCATGCGTTCGACAGGTGAAACGTTGCAATGGACGACAGACGGACTGGCACTGGAGCGTTTCATTTTCGACGAAACGACGAAACGACATTTGACCGCAAGAGACATCATCGTTGCTGGAGCAGATACCGAGGCATTCGGAACAGGTGTAGCGTTAGATGAAACGATCGACTGGGCACAATGTGCGATTTTCTATTCACACGTGACAGAAGAAAAAATGAGTCGCGAAGCAGCGCTTGCTGCCGGAGTACAAGTTCTGACAGAACCTGAACTAGCACAGTATCATCTACAAGCGGTAGAAAAGTCCCCTTATGCTGTGAAGCCACTTCATACATGGACAGAGCCGATCAAGGAGGAAGTACAATGAAGACGATGCAACAACTGCAACATTTCTTGACGATGGCGGAACTGACGCCGGAAGCATTGACGGAGCTATTGGCACTCGCGAAAGACATCAAGCATCAACCAAGCGTTTACCAAAACGTATTAAGCCATAGAAAAGTGGCCTTATTGTTTGAAAAGGCATCGACGCGAACTCGTCTATCATTTGAAGTGGGTGTCGTCGAACTCGGCGGACATCCAGTCGTACTGAGTGGAGCAGATATGCAAATCGGTCGGGGGGAGCCGCTTTCTGATACGATTCAAGTCATGAGCCGTTACGTCGACGCCCTGATGATTCGGACGTTCGGTCATGAGATCGTCGACACGCTGGCGGCACACGGCACGATTCCAATCATCAATGGATTGACGGATCTACACCACCCGTGCCAAGTCCTTGCTGACTTGCTGACGATCGAAGAGACATTCGGAACCCGGCCTGGAAAGATTTTGACATATATCGGGGACGGGAACAATATGGCGCATTCGCTAATGATTGGTGGAGCGCTCAGTGGAATGGAAGTCCGAATTTGTGCGCCAGCAGCCTATGCTCCTAATCCACAAGTCGTTCATGAGGCACAAGCCATCGCAAAAGAAACAGGTGGAAATATCATCGTCATGACGGACCCTAAGGAAGCAGCGAGTGGTGCGGATGTCGTGTATACGGATGTCTTCGCAAGCATGGGGCAAGAGGAAGAAGCGACGATGCGTCTGCAAGCATTTGAAGGATATCAGGTCAATGCCGATATCATGAATCAAGCGAATGATGAAGCCATTTTCTTGCACTGCCTGCCGGCACACCGTGGGGAGGAAGTCACGGCAGACGTCATCGATGGCAAGCAATCTGTCATCTTCGATCAAGCCGAGAATCGTCTCCATGCACAAAAAGCGTTACTCGTCACATTACTTGGATAATCATAAAAGACTCGGTCGCCGATTTAGCGACCGAGTCTATTAGTTGATGAAAGTTAATCGTAGTGACGCCGTGCTAATCGTTCCTCGTGTTCTTGTTTGACTTGTCGCTTATTTTTTTCGTGCAGACGTTTCATGAACGGAGTCGTTTGCCAGGATGGTGCCCAGTCAGATTCTTTTCCGGCACGGAGCGCGAGGATATAATCATAGCTCTGATGAAGTCGTTCAATCATCTCTGTTCGGACATCGCAAATGTGACCGTGTCCGGGAATCAAGAGTTTGACTTCATATTCATAAATGAACGACTCGAGTAGTTCGAGTGTCGTCAAATATTCAGAGGAATCGTGTTCAATCAAAGGGATTTCAACATCGGAAGCATAATCACCGCAGACTAACAAGTGAAGTGGCATGACGATGAAGGAAAGGTGAGTCGCTTCATGACCGGGCGTCATAAAGAAGATCAGCTTCGTCTGTCCAATCGTCAAAATCGTTTCAGACTCATGGATCACATGCGTTACATCCGGAAATAGCACGGGGGAGTCGATGTAAAATTCATCGTTAAAGTCTTGAACGGCTTTGAGCGCTTCTTGTCGATCGACATCGATGAACGGTTTAGAAGCGATGACGATGGCATCCGTAAAGGCGTAAGCACCTAAAATATGATCAAAATGAGCATGCGTATAGACGACATATAATGGTCGTTCACGACGCACGATTTCAACGTCTCGACGAATCGTTGCAATCTCATCAGGAAGCCAGCCAGGATCGACGACAATCAGACAATCAGGCGTCTCGATCAATGTTGAGGTCGTTTTCATAAGTGTACTTTGATAAATCGTCACGCCAGGCATTTTCATCTGAATCATACGAATCCTCCTTTACGAATCTCTATCTATATCGTTGTATACCCATAAATTCGTTGGAATCATCAGCAGAACCAATAAAAAAGACGACTCGCACGCCGCGAGTCGCCTGCCCTCTAGAGGGAAATGGTCCTAGACCTATGTTATGTCATAATTGGAGCGGGTGAAGAGAATCGAACTCTCGTCATCAGCTTGGAAGGCTGAGGTTTTACCATTAAACTACACCCGCGTATTGGCTACATGAAATATAGTAGCATAGCAAAGAGAGCATTTCCATAACTTTTATGAAAAAAGGCAATTTCTTTTGAGATTCAGTGTACAATAATACTAGTTAATCGTTTGCACTGGTAATCTTGATTTGTAATATGGGTAAAGTTGGGTAGAGGAGAGAGTGTCTGGTGAATGAAGTAAGAGTTTGGAGCGAACAGCCGATGGGAAAAGGATGGGAAGCAATTTGTCATCACCAATTCGATCGTCATCGCTTATTGATAGGAGAGTGGTTCCATAACGTAGGTGTACTTGCTTTTTCCATCAATCAAGATGCGGATTTGTTACCGGATGTCCTTCCAAACACATTCGATCTGCCGCTCGTCTCGGAACGTGTGCAGCGAGTCATTACAGCATATGCGCCCTTTTCTGTACAATGTCTCAAGGTACATCTTGAGACGAAGGACGGAGTGGTTCCGTACTATCTTCTCAATCTCTTATCTGTCAGTCGGATCGAACATTTACATACGACGGATGTATTCCGTCCGATTCCGAGACGGCGCGTCTATTTTTTGACAGAGCGACGAATCAGCGATTCGATATGTCCGCATCATCTTATGCGAGATGAGCGAACACATCGCATGTTCGTCTCTGCTCAACTCGCTCGACAATTCGAGCGTATGGCTGTGACGGGTATTCGCTTTGAAGAGATACAAAGAATGGAGGAATTCAAATGAAACAGTACACAGTCGATCATTGGATCACGCTAGAATATCCAAAGGTATTTGAATATCAAGAAGAAGAAACATACGTCAGTTTTTATTCAACAGACGAAAATGCAATGGGCACGCTACAATTATCCATTTATGAGTCCGATTCAGAAGAACTGACACCGTATGAAGCGGCAGAACAAGAAATCAATTTGTTGGTAGAAGAGTTCGGCATCGAACTAACGGGAGCACTTGAAGTCCGCCGTAATTCAACAAAAGAAGCATTGCTAGCAGTAGACGGGAAAGAAGAAGATATCTTCTTACGCATCTATGCGTATTCAGACGGGGAACGGCTAGTCCTATTGACATACTCCGCAGAACGCGAGACGCTTGAAATCGAGGAAATCGAAGCGATGATTTCTTCACTAACTTGGATTCAATGAAGTACACAATAGATTGTTCAAAAGGCAGCAGATCCAAGGATCTGCTGCCTTTTTGTATCGATCGATATGACTTAAGAAGAACGAGAAGATGAGCGTGTAGCTGCAGGGTTGACTTGTTTATTCAACCAGCTCGCGATATCTGCGAAAACGCGGATACGTTCGAACTCATGGAAGAGCTCGTGGCGTAACCCTTTATAAATCGTCAGCTGTACGGCATCGACACGGACACGGTTATACATATCGAACAGATGATGGATACCTTTGCCGTCAAATGCGACCGGATCATCGCCACCCGCGATCAACAAGAGCGGTAAATGTCGCGGGTGCTGATAGATGGAGGCAAGTGCGTTGACGAGTTTCGTTGCGTGCAAGAGTTCATGGAAGAACCCGAGTGTGACTGTTTGACCGGATAACGGATCTTCATCATAGCGCATGACGGATTGTGGATCCGAAGAGAGCCAGGCATTTTTCGATAGTGCCGGGAAGAAACGTAGATTATAGCGTCCGAAGACCAGTTGTCCGAAACGTTCAGTAAGATGTGTAGAAGAAAGCTGATTGATTTGGCGTTCGACGAGCTTTTCGCTGATGTTACCGAGTAAACCTGTGCTCGTCGGAGGGCCGCTCGCGATGATTCCTGCTACCGTGTGACCGAGTGTTTGACCAATCCGGCGAGCGATCAACGAACCAAAACTGTGACCGAAAATGAATACTGGTAACGTCGGGTAACGTTCTTTGATGTCAGAGACGAGTTCTTCTGCGTCCTGCATCAATTGATTAAAACCTTGATTAGGTTCAAGATGACCGAGTGTCCCGCGCTGTGCAGCTTGAGTTCCGAAACAGCGCAAATCTGCGATGATCGTGTGGTAATGATGAGCATAGAGGAATTCTGCGAATTCCTCATACCGTGCGCCATGCTCCATCATCCCGTGAAAGACGATCACGACTCCTTTCGAATCATGTGCTTCGAGGCTATGCAATGTCGTAGTATAGCCGTCAGAGGCTATCCAGTGTGAATGATCAATCGTCATGTAACTCATCCTCTCATTAAGAAAGTCCGAATACCTGTCCGTCTTCCGAAACGCCCATATGGAAGGCAGCAGGAACCGCGGGTAATCCCGGCATCGTTAATACATTCCCAGTCAATGCAACGATGAATCCTGCACCAATCGATGGTCGGATTTCACGAACTGTAATCGTGAAGTCTTCGACACGACCATACCGAGCGGGGTCATCGGTTAAAGAAAATGGCGTTTTTGCCATACAAATCGGTAAATGATTCAATCCCATCTCCGTACACCGTTCGAGTTCGCGGAGGGCTTTGTCTTCAAAATGAACGTCGGCTGCGCCATAGACACGTTTTGCGATACGTTCGATCTTTTGACGAAGCGGCAACTCGTCAGGGTACAGTGGACGGAACTGGCTTGGTTCCTCAAGTGCTTGCATGACTTCCGCGACGAGTGCTTCACCGCCGGCACCGCCTTTACTGAAGACTTCGCTTTCCGCCACACGAATATTTCGTTCCTGGCACCATGTCAAAATCATGTTCCGCTCGGCTTCCGTATCGGTGAAGAAACGGTTCAAGGCAACGACGGCAGGGACACCGAACAAGTTCATCGTCTCAACGTGTTTTTCAAGTAAAGCAAGACCATCCGTTAAGGCAGCGAGGTTTTCTTCGCTGAGTTGTGTTCTGTCTACACCACCATGCATCTTCAAGGCACGAACCGTAGCGACGATGACGACGGCATCCGGATGGAGTTCGCCAATCCGAGATTTGATATTGAAGAATTTCTCAGCTCCTAAGTCAGCGCCGAATCCTGCTTCTGTGACAACGTAGTCACTTAACTTCAACGCGGTTTGTGTAGCAATCAAAGAGTTGCAGCCGTGTGCGATGTTCGCGAACGGTCCGCCATGAATCAATGCCGGTGTTCCTTCGACGGTCTGAACGAGGTTTGGGCGGAACGCATCTTTTAGAAGCAACGTTGCAGCTCCTGATGCTTGAATATCCTTGACCGTAACCGGCTGTTGATCGTACGTATACGCAACGACAATGCGGCTCAGGCGTCGTTCGAGATCCGTGATAGAGTCTGATAGACAGAGGACAGCCATGATTTCGGAAGCGACCGTGATATCGAAGCCATCTTGACGCGGAACGCCATGTGCAGGACCGCCGAGACCAATCGTAACTTGGCGCAAGGCACGGTCGTTTAAATCAAGCACACGTTTCCAGACGATACGGCGTGGATCAATGCCAAGAATGTTGCCTTGATGCAGGTGATTGTCGAGCAAGGCACTGATTGTATTATGAGCAGATGTGATCGCATGCATATCACCTGTGAAATGGAGATTGATCTCCTCCATCGGCAGGACTTGGCTATAGCCACCACCACACGCACCACCTTTTAATCCCATCGTCGGACCAAGTGAGGGTTCCCGTAAACAAATCATCGTCTTATGGTTTGCTCGGTGTAGTGCTTGTCCGAGTCCGACAGTGACGGTTGATTTCCCTTCACCGGCAGCCGTTGGATTGATAGCAGTGACAAGAATCAGTTTGCCGTCAGATTTCGTTCCCAACCGGTTCAGCAGCCCGTCTGTCAACTTCGCTTTATACTTTCCGTACGTATCAAAATCTTCTTCTTGCAAACCAATCCGATCCGCGATTTCTCGAATCGGACGTAAGACAGTTTGTTGTGCGATTTCTAAGTCAGAACGAATGGTCTTTTCCATGGTATCGACTCCCTCTTTGATAGGATCTCTCTTTTTTCTAATAGTAGCCTATCTAGTGCGAACGCGCCAAAAGAAAACGTTCAATATTTTCCACCCAATGGGTCAAATGGTGACGTGTTCAAGTGTTAGTGAAAGACGTACTGTAGAGTGGAGGAGGGATGAAACAATGACATCTGGACAAAAGAAGTGGAAACGCGGTCTTGATTTTTGGCTCTTCGTCGGACCGGTCTTTCTTGTATTCGCAGTGATCGTGCTTGTACCGTTTTTCAATGGCGTCATGTATTCGTTCACGGACTGGAATGGTGTAACAGGAGAATTAAATTGGATCGGCTTTGATAACTATGTCCGTCTCTTTACGAGTGACGAGCAGTTTCAGCAGTCATTTTGGTTGACGACGAAATATACGGTCGTCGCCGTCGTCTTAACGAATGTCGTCGGTTTCATCTTGGCGTTCTTATTGACACAAAATATTCGCACACGTAATTTCTTACGGACAATATTCTTTATGCCGAACTTGATCGGTGGATTGATTCTCGGATTCGTCTGGCAGTTCATCTATGTCAAAGGCTTTGCATCAATCGGTGAATTGACAGGGTGGAGCATATTTGAACTTCCATGGTTAGGAGATGCCCGAACAGGGTTCTGGGGTATCGTCATCGTTTCAATTTGGCAAGGTGGCGGTTACATCATGGTCATCTATATCGCGGCTCTACAAAACGTTCCTCAAGAGCTGATTGAAGCAGCAAAAATCGATGGTGCCAATCGTCTATCGACGTTACGGAACATTACGTTGCCACTGATTATGCCGTCCGTCACGATTTGTCTGTTCTTAACGATTTCGTGGTCCTTCAAGTTATTCGATACGAACTTGTCACTAACGAATGGTGGACCCTTCAAATCGACCGAAATGCTTGCTTTAAACATTTACAAGGAATCGTTTACGAATAATAATCTTGGACTCGGTTCAGCGAAAGCAATCATCTTCTTCGTTGTTGTTGCGGCGATTACAGTCACTCAAGTCTATCTGACGAAAAAACGGGAGGTGGAAGCATGAGTACGGCACAACCGTTACCTACTCCGCAAGAGGAGAAACCAAAGCGCTCTAAAAAGGCGAGAGGTCGTTATTCACTCCGTCTTGGAACAGTCGAACTAGCAGCCTTATTGATGGGGCTTCTGTATATGATTCCGTTTTATTACGTCGTCTCGAATTCATTCAAGACGCAGGGAGATATCTTTACGAACACATCGGGTCTACCAAAGGAATGGATGACTTCCAACTATTCAGAAGCATGGGAAGCCATGAACTTCGGAAAAGTCTTTTTAAACTCCGTCATCATTACAGTCGGTGCTAATGCGGTCATCATCATCTTTTGTTCGATGGCAGCCTGGAAGCTTGTCCGTACGAAAACACGTTTGTCGACGATCATCTTCTTCTTGTTCGTTGCTGCGATGATCATTCCATTCCAATCAATCATGATTCCTTTATCGAAACTGTCTGGGGATCTTGGATTACAGAATAGTTATTGGGGACTGATTTTGATGTACCTTGGTTTTGGTTCTGGACTATCGATCTTCCTGTATCATGGTTTCATGAAGTCGATTCCTGAAGAAATCGAGGAGGCAGCAATCATTGATGGTTGTTCACAATGGGGTGTGTTCTGGCGCATCGTCTTCCCATTGCTCAAGCCGATTACAGTGACGATCATCATCTTGAACACGCTGTGGATTTGGAACGATTTCTTATTACCCTCGCTCATGTTACGAGATGTCGATTTACGGACGATTCCTCTCGCGACGTTTTACTTCTTCGGACAGTATACAAAACAATGGGACTTGGCTCTTGCCGGACTCGTGCTTGGGATCATTCCGTTGTTGCTATTCTTCTTCGCCCTGCAAAAACAGATCATTCAAGGGATTACAAGTGGATCAATCAAATAATTTTTGTAAGCGCGTTCTCGATTCTAGGAGAACGCTTTTTTTATGTTTCATGCATCAGATTAATCTGATAACTTTTATTTTTTTGAAAAAAAGGCTTTTCAAATACTTGCGACCTGTTGTACGATGTTCTCAATTCAATTGTAACAACGACGTTGAAGGGAAGAGTAACACCTTGTACGACCGTATAGCGAGCTGGGGATGGTGAGAGCCCAGTCGGAAGCAAGATGCGAAGAACCTCCCGGAGTCGCTACCCGAACCCGAATGTCAGTAGGCGTAGCCGGAGTTGCCTGTCCGTTATCATATGGCCGAAGATGAAGTGATTCGTCTTTTGAGTGAGCAACATCGTTGCTAACATGGGTGGTACCGCGGAACCGAGTCTTTCGTCCCATATTCTTGGGAAAGAAGGGCTCTTTTTTATGGCTTCTTTTTCAAAACACAATTGAGGAGGAACACCACCATGACAACACTCGTATCGATGAAACACACACAGGAAGCAATCACACTCGTAAAGAAACGCTTTGAGGAACGCTTTTCGACGACACTCGGATTAACACGTGTTGAAGCACCATTGTTCGTAGAGAGCACACTCGGCGTCAACGACCATCTCAACGGCGTAGAGCGCATCATCCGCTTTGATGCACTAGATCACACGACAGATCTTGAAATCGTCCAATCCCTTGCGAAATGGAAACGTCAAGCGCTTCACACATACGGATTCGAAGCTGGAGAAGGATTATACACATTAATGCATGCGATTCGTCGTGATGAGATACTTGATGCGACACATTCCATCCACGTCGACCAGTGGGATTGGGAACGGGTCATTACGAAAGAACAACGGACGAGTGCCTATCTAAAAGAAACGGTACAAGCGATTTATGCAACGATTCGCCAAGTCGAGCAAGAAGTGGAAGCAGAGTATGGCATTTCAGCGATCTTACCGGAAACGATTCATTTCATGACAACACAAGAACTAGAGGATGCCTATCCAACGCTTTCAACAAAAGAACGTGAAACAGAGGTCACGAAGGCATACGGTGCTGTTTTCTTGATGCAGATTGGTGGCGCGCTTGCTTCGGGAGAGAAGCATGATGGTCGAGCGGCAGATTACGACGATTGGACACTCAACGGTGACATCTTAGTACATCACCCAGAAATCGGAGCATTTGAATTGTCTTCAATGGGAATTCGTGTTGACCGTGAAGCGCTATTAAAACAGACGTCCATCGCTCAAGAAGAGGATAAATTGGCTTTCCCGTTCCATCAAGGTGTGCTCGAAGAGCGTCTGCCGTTAACGATGGGTGGAGGGATTGGTCAATCACGTATGGCGATGTTCTTATTGAAGAAACGTCATATCGGCGAAGTCCAAGCTTCTGTCTGGTCGGAAGAGACGCGTAAAAGTCTTCAAGCTGAAGGTATTCACTTGCTCTAACATATATATATATATATATAGTAAGAAAGCGTCAAAGGAATGATATTTTAAGTAACGAAGAGCACACTTCCATTCGGAAGTGTGCTCTTTTTTTAAAGGTCATAAGACCTCAGGCGGAGGAAATGCGTGTCAATTCTTGATAGAATGGGGATAACAATAAATAAGAAAGAGGTGAAAGCATGTCTTCTCTATTAATCGTCGGAATACTCATCCCCATTTTGTTCATTGCGTTTCTTTGGTTCAACATTAAAGGTTTACGGACAATGTGGCGGGATTATAAACGGACAGGCTCAATCGTTGCACTCGGCTTTTTCATTGTCGGGGTCATCGGAATTTTCACAGGTGTCTGGACAACTCTAGTCGTCATCATTTATTATCTCCTCCGTCCAGCGAGAGGATGAACGGAGGGTTACTCGTATGTTGGAATGGTTATTTTCGGCCGGAGAATCCAATCTCTGGCTGTTTTTAGGAATCATGATCATTGGTCTTGGAACAGAATTGATTCCAGCAGAAGTCGGATTACCGCTACTCGGTTTATATGTATCGAACGGAACAGTCAGTTGGACAATTGCTGTTCTCGTCGGCTTTCTAGGGAGTTTGATGGGGGCGACAGTCTTTTATCTCTTAGGGCGTTACGCAGGTCGTCCAATCCTTGTACGATACGGAAAATGGTTACTGATCAAAGAAAAAGAAATTGAGCAGGGTGAGCGAATCGTCGGAAAGTATGGAACATGGTCCGCGTTATTTGGACGATTCTTCCCTGTCGTTCGTTCAGTCGTCTCGATTCCCTGTGGTCTGTTTGGTCTTTCATTCAAGCGCTATCTACTCGCTTCAAGTATTGGATTATTTCCGGTCTCTTTCTTTTACATCTGGGTCGGGGAGCGATTCGGAGTAAAGCGAGCGGAGTCAATGCTTAAAGGGCTAGAGCAGGAGTTATGGTGGATTTTAGGCGGAATCGTCGTAATCCTCGGCGGGTACATCCTGTATCGTCGCTCTAAAGCGAAACAACACGGACAGACGCAAGACGTAAAAACGAAGCAACAGAATAAATGAAGGGGTCGACAAAAAGTCAGTCTCTACAAAGATAAGGGTGGCAGAATGATGATCTGCCACCCTTATCTCATAAAAAAAGGACTCGTCACACGCGACACCTACAGGAAAGGGCGTGAAAAGACGAGTCCTTCTTTTTTTTGAGTAAGCCCGGGATTCAAGCAGGAGGAAACAAGAATCGCTTCAGCGACTTAATACGATGTTTAGGCGTCAGCAGTAACAGTTGATCATTGCCTTCAAGAGCAGTGTCGCCACGGGGAGTAATGATATGATCATCGCGAATGATGGCGGTAATCAAAAACTCTTGCGGTAGATCGATTTCTGATATCGTCGTTCCGATGAACGGATGGGACATCGGTAACGTCAATTCAATGATTTCTGCGTTCGGTTTACCGATCGACATGAACTCAATGACCGTATGGATAGCAGAAGTCTGTGTCTCGTTGAGACGTAACCGTTCGGAAAGGAATGTCAACATACTCCCTTGAATCAGTGTCGATAGTAGAACTGTAAAGAACACGATATTGAAAATCATCGATGCATTCTCGATGTCGGCAACGAGTGGGTATGTCGCAAGAATGATCGGTACCGCTCCTTTTAGACCAGCAAAAGAAATAAAGACCTTCTCTTGCCACGAATAACGAAACGGCAATAAGCTAATCCAAACGGACAGCGGTCGAGCAATGAAAATCAAAATCAACGCAAGGGCAACGGAAGACAGGATAACCCGGATATCGAGCAATTGTTTCGGGAAGACGAGCAACCCGAGAACAATGAACATTCCGATTTGAGCTAGGTGCGCCATACTCATCGTAAAGCGGACGAGCGTCTGACGGTAGACGAGTTCATGATTACTGATATAGATTGCTGTCACATAAACGGCGAGAAATCCACTAGCATGAAATGTATCAGCTAACCCGAAAGACAAGAAAGCAAACGACATGAGTAAAATCGGATAAAAGCTCGAGGAAGATAAGTCAATCCGATTGATCAAGGTTGAAGCTGTCCATCCAATGAATAGACCGATTAAAAGCCCCATCGACATTTCCCAAACGAGTGAACCGAGTCCCATCAAGAGTGATGCTTCTTCAGGATTCGTCACGAATTCAAGGAATAAGACGGTCAAAAAGACAGCCATGGGGTCATTCGTTCCAGATTCAACTTCGAGTGTTGACCCTACCTTACGTCGGATCGGTTGTCCACTTAAGACAGAAAAGATGGCAGCAGCATCCGTCGATCCTACGATTGCGCCAAGTAAAAAGGCATTCGCCCAACTGAAGCCAAGAATGTAATGGGAGGCAACTGCAACGATGGAAGTAGCAATGAAGACTCCGAACGTTGCAAGAGAAAGCGAAGGTGCGAGCTCGTGTCGCACTTCTTTCCACGCTGTTTGCAGACCACCTTCAAACAGAATGATGATCAGAGCGACAGTTCCAAGAAGCTGGGCAAGTTCCGCATCGTCAAAACGAATGAAACCCGTAATATCACTTCCGGCAATCATACCAAGAGCGATAAAAATCAATAGAGCAGGAATATTCAGACGACTTGATAACTTCGTCGTCCACACAGCGGCGAACAATAGTATACCAATCAATAAAATCGTGAATTGTAAGGACATGGCATCAAGCTCCTATTCAATAAAGAATCTTCTAGTTTCATGATACAACAATCCCGATGAAAAGACTCGGATAACGATTGTTCAATATTTTCCACCACACCGGACAACTTTCTCTCTCTTCATTGCAAGCGTTTTCATTTATTGTGAAGGTGTAGCACGTAAATGAAACGAAATCAGGGAGGGAATCCGAATGCGTAAAAGAAGATGGGCAGCATTACCCGTCGTCACAACGGCGATGGTCGTCGCTTTGGCAGCATGTGGTGGCGGTACATTGAATAGCGATGACTCGAAAGATAGTGGTTCAAAAGATGGTAAGACGCTCAACGTATTCCAATTCAAGGCTGAAATCGCAAAAGACATGGAAAAAATGGCAAAAGCGTATGAGAAGGAGACGGGGACGAAAGTCGTCGTACAAACAGTTGGTGGTGGATCGGATTATGGTGCTGCCTTGAAGTCGCAGTTTGCCTCTGGGAATGAACCGGATGTCTTTAACAACGGTGGCTTTACGGAAGCAAAAACATGGCAGGATAAATTAGAAGATTTGTCAGACGAAAAATGGGTCGGTGATCTAACGGACCTATCAAAAGAGCCGATGACGATTGATGGAAAGTTATACGGCATGCCGATGAACCTTGAAGGATACGGCTTCATCTACAACAAAGATATCTTCAAAAAAGCAGGCATCACAGAGCTTCCAAAAACATTAACGGAATTAACGGATGCATCTAAAAAGTTGAAAGCAGATGGTGTGACGCCGTTTTCGATCGGATATGGAGAGTGGTGGATTCTTGGAAACCACCTAATGAACATTCCGGTCGCACAGCAGGATGATCCAGATCAGTTCATCGCGGACTTGAATGCTGGAAAAGCTAAATTCGAAGATAACAAACAGTTCAAGGAATTCATGAATCTGTTTGATTTGACGATTAAGTACGGGAATAAAAATCCGTTAACGACGGATTACAACACACAAGTTTCTCAGTTCGCTGAAGGTAAGACAGCGATGATTCAACAAGGGAACTGGGCACAGCAATTGATCACAGATGTGAATCCGGATATCAATATGGGCTTCATCCCGATGCCAATCAATGACGATAAAGAAAAAATGGATCGTCTCCCTGTTGGCGTACCAAATAACTGGGTCGTCAATAAAAACTCGAAGAATAAAGCAGAAGCGAAAAAATTCCTCGAGTGGATGGCGACATCTGATACAGGAAAAGACTACATGGTCAACAAATTCAAGTTTATTCCGGCCTTCAAATCAATCGAAGCAAAAGATTTAGGACCGCTTGCGGATGATATCCAAGCGTACTCGAAAGCTGATAAAACGATCTCATGGAACTGGTTCAAGTATCCGGATGGTGCAGTAAACGAGTTTGGTGCGATCATGCAGGCATACGTCGGTAAGCAAAAAACAGCTGACGAGATGCTACAAGATTTCACGAAAACATGGGACAAAATGAAGAAATAAGAAGTGATTCAAAAAAACATGCTTGTTCCGATCAACTGACGGAACAGGCATGTTTTTTATTATAGGAAAAATAATTGGATGAAGAAGAGAAGCGCAAATACATAGATGAGTGGATGGACGCGCTCTTTTTGGATGGCTTTCATGATCGGATAAACGATGAAGCCGAATGCGATACCGGTTGCGATGCTACCGGATAACGGCATGATCAAGATGACAAGGAAAGCTGTGAAAGCTTCACTGAAATCATTCCATGGAATCTGTTTGATGTTTTGAATCATAAAGGCACCGACTAGAATCAACGCGGGTGCGGTAATCGCGGGAACACTTGAAATCGATTGAACGAACGGTCCAAAGATGGCAGATAATGCGAAGAGTATCCCGACCGTCACGGACGTAAGTCCAGTCCGACCACCCGCAGCAACACCTGCTGCAGATTCTACATAAGCAGTTGTTGGACTTGTTCCGAACAAGGAACCGGCAACCATCGCAGTCGAATCAGATAATAGTGCGCGTTCACTATTTTTCAATGATCCATCTTCTTCAATCAATCCAGCTTGTTCACCGACAGCGACCATCGTACCTGTCGTGTCAAACATCGTTACGAGCACGAAGGAGAGGACGCCGCTGAATAGCCCGTACTGAAATACGTCCTGAATGGCGTTGAACGGATTAGTGATGATCAATCCTTCCGGTAACGTTGGTAACGCGACGAAGGAATCTGAGAACTTTAATTCACCTGTCAAAAATGCGATCACACCAGAAAGGATCATGGCGTAAAGGATAGCTCCTGGTACCCGTTTGATCGTCAAGATCGCAGCAACTAATAACCCGATGAGTGTGATCAGCGCTTCTGGTGACGTCAAGGCACCAATCGTGACCAGTGTATCTTCACTACCAATGAGAATTCCTGACATCTTGAGACCAAGTGAAGCGATGAAGAGACCGATTCCACCCGTGATGGCAAGCTTTAAGGTCATCGGAATGATTTCGATCAGTTTCGTACGGATCGGCGAAAGTGACAACAATAAGAAGATGACACCAGCGACGAACACGACTGAAAGTGCTGTTTGATATGGAATTTTTTCACCGACGACAAGTGTATATGTGAAGTACGCGTTGAGTCCCATTCCGGGTGCGACTGCGATCGGTAGATTCGCATAGAACCCCATTAAAAGTGTACCGATCAATGTAGCGATGATCGTCGCAGAAAAAGCTTGGGCTTGAGGGATACCGGCATCTGCTAAAATCGTCGGATTGACGAGCAAAATGTATGCCATCGTAATAAACGTTACAAATCCGGCTTGGATTTCACGTTTTACGGTTGTTTGGTGTGCGGCAAGTTTAAACATGGATAAAAGAACCACCTTCATAACAAATTGATTAAAAGACGAACATTGATGATATTATAGTAAAATTCATTCGGAATCAAGTCGAAAGAAAAAATAATTTATTATTGCAATCCTGAAAGAGAATATCAGGAAATGATGTAAGCGAATTCAAGGTTATGATACGATTGATTACAAGAAAAAGGATGGGGGCGCCTTTTATGAAAAGTATCCGGACACGTTTGATTCGTCTCGTTGTCTTAGCGATCTTAATTCCGACAGCCCTCGCGACTTCGATTTCCTATCTTTATGTACGACACCAGAACATCGAACAGGCAGAACATTCTAGCCTGAACGTGTTGACTCGGGGAAATACACAGGTGACTCATTATATAGAGGATATTCGACGTCTATCAACGAGTTTATATGCGAATCGCTCGTTGATGAACATCATGCGTGTCGGAGCGGATCAGGAACTAGACGAATCCGATGGAGTCGTCTCGCGGGCGATGTTAGGTCTATTTTTATCCCGACAGGATATTGAGCAGTTACATTTCGTCATCTTGAATGGCTATTCGGAGTATTCGGTTTACAATATGAAAACGACGAGTCGGGGAACATTTGATTGGATGCAAGAAACGGATTATTTTCGATTAATGAAACAAAAAAACAATTGGTTGATTGACGGAGCTCACCCGATCGAACCGTACAATGTGCATACGATGATTCTCGATGAGAAACAAGTCGTCAGTTTTCGTTATCGGATTGATCGTGTCGAGACGGATGAGCCGCTTGGGTTCCTCTCAGTCGATATTCCGGTTCGGGTATTTGAACAGCAATTAAAATTGTTCGAGAATGATCCGGATGAGTCGCTGTGGCTGATGACCGATCAACGTGTTCTGGCACAGACTGGAGCAAAGATGGACCTACCTACCGACCAATTCACTGGACAGAGTGGAAGTCTACGTGTCGGAAAATCGTTCATCGTCTACTCGAAAACGATGACGAACGGAATCCCGTTGACACTGATCAAACGGATTCCTTATGCATCCGTCATCCAAGGGGCAAACGAGACGGCATTGATTCTCGTACTGATTGGTCTCGCTTCTCTTATCGTCATGATTATTGCCGCGAGTCTGGTTGCCATGCAAATCACGAAACCGATTAAACAGTTGACGGCAAACGTCTGGCGAGTCGAACAGGGTGATTTATCGGCACCGTTCGTTGCCACGACGAATGACGAGATTGGATTACTCAATCGTCAGTTCCAACGCATGATTCAACGGATCGATCGTTTGATTAAACGGGAATATCGATTGGCGCTCGAAAATCGGACGAATGAGCTTCGAGCCTTACAATCTCAACTCAATCCTCACTTTTTATTCAACGCCTTGCAATCGATCGGAACGACGACGTTACAAGGGGACCGGAAGATCGCGTACCGCTCCATCACCGGATTATCGCAAATGATGCGTTACTCGATGAACAATGAACAAACGATCGTAACGTTAAAACAAGAAGTCGATCATCTTCAAGCATACATCCGTCTGCAACAGCAACGTTTTCCTGAGCGATTCCGTTATATCGTCGACGTCCCTTGGCACCTCAATGACATTGAAGTACCAAAGATGATCTTACAACCGTTTGCTGAAAACTATTTCAAACACGGCTTCCGTCAACAATTAGCGGCGACAGAAAACTATCTTGCCTACAAAGTACGGACGGATGGTGGACGTCTCATCATTCAAATCGAGAATAGCGGTGCCGTCCTTGAAACAGGACGACTTGAAGAAATTGATCGAAAAATGCGTATGCATCGTAGTCCAGAGGATCTCGAGACGAGCGGGATCGGTCTCCACAATATCTACGAACGTCTCTTGATATTTTACGGGGGGGAAGCAAGTATGACCCTCTCTTCTCCAGTGACGGAGGGAGGATTTAAAATCGTGATTCGGATTCCATATGAAAAGGGGGATTTGGCATGAACGTATTGATCGTAGATGATGAACGACATGTACGAGAAGCGGTCAAACTGCTCGGAGAATGGGACAGATGGCGTGTTTCAAACCTATACGAGGCGGAACATGGGGAAGAGGCAAAACGTTTACTGGATACCGGAACGATCGATTTAATGCTGACCGACGTCGAAATGCCTGGACTGGACGGATTAACGTTACTGGAATGGACAAAAAATCATCATCCAAAGGTCGTCACGATCGTGCTGACAGGGTATGATGATTATACGTATATGCGGCGTGCCATTTTGCATCAATCCTTTGATTATTTATTGAAGCCAGTTGATCCAGATGTACTCAATGATGCCTTGTCCCGCGCGATGGAATGTATCCATCCGGTAGTGGAATCAGGGGAAGCGATTGATCAAATCGCAAAATACATCGAAACGCATTATGCGGAAGAATTGACACTACAATTCATGAGCGAACGGTTTTACTTGAGCCGAGAGTATATATCACGGCGCTTCAAACAGCGTTTTTCTGTTAACTTATCTGATTACATTCAAACAATTCGTTTGAATCGGGCGAAGGAATTGTTGAGCGAGACGGAAGCGCGTATTTATGAAATTGCGCTTGAAGTCGGATATCAGGACGATAAGTATTTTCGGAAAGTGTTCAAAAAACAATTCGGTGTCACACCGAACGAGTTTCGTGAATTGTTGTCGATTTAAACGACTATCGAGGAGGAATCGTACATGAGTGTACACATTAACGCAGCTGAAGGACAAATCGCCGAAACGGTCTTACTTCCAGGAGATCCGTTACGGGCTAAATACATCGCCGAAACGTTTTTAGAGGATGTTGTTCTCTACAATGAAGTTCGAGGAATGTATGGTTTTACAGGTACTTATAAGGGTAAAAAAGTTTCTGTTCAAGGAACAGGTATGGGTGTACCATCGATGTCAATCTATGCGAACGAACTCGTTCAGTCGTATAGTGCGAAAAACTTGATTCGTGTCGGTACTGCTGGTGGCATTACTCCAGACGTTAAAGTCCGCGATGTCGTTATCGCAATGAGTGCTTCACATGACATGGCACAAAACCGCGCTCGTTTTAACGGATTAGACTACGCACCGACAGCGTCTTTTGATCTATTGCATAAAGCCTATACAGCCGCAAAAGAACAAGGCATCGATGCAAAAGTCGGTCAAATCTTCACGACGGATCAGTTCTATCAAGATGATTTTCATCATTTCAAAAAATGGGCAGATTTCGGATGCCTCGCAATCGAGATGGAAGCAGCAGGACTGTATACGCTCGCTGCGAAACATAAGGTAAATGCATTGACGATTTTGACGATTTCGGATCATCTGTTGACAGGTGAAGAAACGACATCGGAAGAGCGTCAAACGACATTCAACGACATGATGAAAGTCGCGCTCGAGACAGCGATTCAATTATAGAGAGCAAGACGGAGAATCCTCTCCGTCTTTTTTCATATCGAAAAAGAGATATGGTAAGATGAAGGCAGTGTTATAGACCAGTCAAAGGAGAGATTCTCGGATGGAAACAACGATGACAGAGACAGTTCTTTCAGAACGCTTGCAAATACAACGGCACTTTTTCCGGACAGGGGCAACACGCAGTCTAGCCTTCCGCTTAAGTATGTTAACGTTCTTACGCCAAGCAATCGAAACACATGAAGCGGCGATTTATGAGGCATTAAAACAAGATCTCAATAAAGGACAGCATGATGCGTTCACGACGGAAATCGGATTCGTTTACGGAGAGATTCAACGGATGGAGAGACAACTCCGTCGACTGGCAAGACCAAAACGTGTCGCAACACCGCTTCTGCATATCGGGTCGAAAAGTGAAATCCAATACGAACCTTATGGTAATGTGCTTGTGATTGCACCATGGAACTATCCCTTCCAGCTCGCACTTGCTCCTGTCATTGGTGCGATTGCAGCCGGGAATACGGTCGTCCTTAAACCATCCGAGTTGACACCGAATGTCTCTCGCGTATTACGAGAAGTCTTTGAAACGGCGTTCCATGAACGATTCGGAATCGTCATAGAAGGGGATGCTGAAGTCAGCAGTGCCTTATTAAACGAGCGTTTTGACTATATCTTCTTTACGGGTTCCACACGCGTCGGAAAAATCGTACATCAGGCTGCGGCGAAGCACCTGACGCCTGTCACGCTTGAACTAGGTGGAAAATCTCCGACGATCGTGCACAAGGATGCAGACCTTCGTCTAGCAGCGAAGCGGATCGCATGGGGAAAATGGTTGAATGCGGGACAGACATGTATCGCTCCGGATTATGTATTGATTCATGAAGACGTCAAAGAACGCTTCTTACAACTGATAGAAGAAGAAGCCTTCAAACAGTACGGAAACGGCGTAGGCGTCTCTTCATACGTTAAAATCGTATCGGACGATCATTTGAATCGTTTAAGCAATTATTTAACGCAAGGAACGATCGAATTCGGTGGACAAGTGGATCCGGAAACACGCAAGATGGCGCCGACCGTCATGACTGGTGTAGTAACGGATGCTCCATTGATGCAAGACGAAATCTTCGGACCGATCCTACCGGTGTTAACATACCGTGAAATCGAAGAAGTTATTACATTCGTCAATGATCGTGATAAGCCGCTTGCGCTTTATCTATTCACAGAGAATAAAGCCATCGAGCATCGCGTCCTTGAGCGAATTTCGTTTGGTGGTGGATGCGTCAATGACACATTGATGCATGTCGCACAGCACCACTTACCATTTGGTGGAGTCGGAGCGAGTGGAATGGGTGGATATCATGGCAAATATAGTTTCGAGACGTTCAGTCATCGGAAAGGAATCGTCAAAAATACGACGGCATTTGATTTACCGTTCCGCTACATGCGAACAAATAGCAATTCCAAATGGATGCGCTTTTTGTTATGATGAGCTGTGATTAATTGACTTAAGAAGGAGCTCTTCACTTGAAAGATCAAGTAAAACAGTGGATGAAACGAACAGGCTTGATTGAACGCGGTCTTCGTACCGTCATGAGAGTCTTTACATGGTTGCCACAAAAACGTAAGCGAATTCTTTTCGAGAGTTTTCTCGGAAAACAATATAGTGACAGTCCGCGTGCCATTTACGAATTGATGCGCGCGATGCATCCGGAGTGTGAGTTGATTTTCAGCAAGCAACGAGGTGTTGCATTTCCACCAAATGTCAAGACAGTAGATCGGTTGACGTTCCGCTGGATTTATTTACTTGCGACGTCACGGGTCTGGGTATCAAACAGTCGGTTACCGAGTTGGTTGATCAAACCGGAAAAAACGTTTTATCTCCAAACTTGGCACGGCACACCGCTCAAGAAACTAGCGCTTGATATGGATGATGTCCAAATGGCGAATACGACAACCGAACGATATAAACAAGGATTTAAGCAGGAAGCAGCAAAATGGTCTAGCTTAGTTTCACCCAATGCCTATTCCAGTTCAATATTTAGAAGGGCATTTGCATTTGAAGGTGAGATGCTAGAAATTGGGTATCCTCGAAATGATATATTTTATCAAGAGGCGCGACATGCTAAAATCAAAGAAGCAGTATATCGCCACTATGATATTGATCATTCAAAAAAAGTCTTGTTGTATGCACCGACTTGGCGAGATAATGCATTCGAAGGTCAAGGGAAATATTCATTTGAGCTACCTTTTTCGCTAAATGAATTTGAAAAGCGATTTGGGGATGAATACGTTCTGCTTGTCCGAATGCACTATTTAGTCGGAAGTCGTCTCGACGTCACTGCTTATCCATCCGTCCGAAATACATCGGACTACCCGGATATCGCGGAGCTCTATCTGGCGTCGGACGCCTTGATCACGGATTATTCTTCTGTCATGTTTGATTTTGCGCACTTATCTCGTCCGATTTTATTCTATACGTATGATTTAGAACATTATCGAGATCAATTGCGTGGGTTTTACTTCGATTTTGAGCAGGAGGCACCGGGACCATTGTTGTCGACTGAAACAGCACTGTTTGAAGAGCTGGACCAGTTAGATAATTGGCATACACGGTATGCGTCAGCATTTCGAGCGTTCCAAGAGACGTATTGTCAATGGGATGATGGACAGGCTTCAGAACGGGCGATGAAGACGATCATAAAGAGAATTCACGGATAAAAGGGAGAGCAGAATCATGAAGAAGGTTATTACGTACGGAACATTTGATTTATTACACTGGGGTCATATCAACATCTTAAAACGCGCAAAAGCAATGGGAGATTATCTTATCGTTGCGATTTCAACGGACGAATTCAATCGTTTGAAACATAAGCAGTCCTACCATAATTTCGAGAATCGGAAGATGATTCTTGAAGCTATCCGTTATGTGGATGAAGTCATTCCGGAAAACAGCTGGGATCAAAAAGTAGAAGATGTGAAGAAGCATAACGTCGACCTCTTCGTCATGGGTGATGATTGGAAAGGCGAGTTTGATTTCTTAAAAGAGCATTGTGAGGTCGTTTACCTTAGCCGAACTGAGGGTATTTCTACGAGTCAGATTAAAACGGAATTAGCTTCGAAGTGATTGAAGAGGAGACCACACGACGACGTGCGGTCTTTCTTCGTAGAAGGGCAGGATGAAAGTGGTTAGAGAAGGAATCGTATGGGTCTATTTATTGTTGTTTCGTATTTGTTATGGTGTCTTTCGGTGGTTACCGCTTCGACCCGTCACTTTATTTTGGATGACATATGGGGATAACGCAAAACCTGTTAATGATCGCTTGGCGCAGGAATTGCCAAATGAGAAACGGTATCTGGTATACGATCATCATTTCATGAAGCAGCCGGATCTGTGGAAGTCAGATCGGACTCTTCGCTTTCGTCGTTTACGATTCGTTCGGTTGGCATATTTGCTTGCGACCTCCCGGACGGTCTTCGTCGATAATTATGTCGCAGAATTTAGTGTCGCAACAACGCGACGAGGAACACGACGTATCCAGCTATGGCATGCGGCAGGAACATTAAAGCAGTTTGGACTGACCTCCTCCAAAAGTCTGTTCGTATCAGAACGGGTACGAAATCGTTTTCGACGTGTCTATCAGGAATATGGTGATTTCATCGTGCCGGGGATGCGTTGTGCGACACAATTCATGGCACCGCATGATTTAAAACGATCTCATTTTAAACCGTTCGGCATGCCGCGGACGGATTATTGGTATGATGAGGTTCAGCGGGAACATCGGGCACTTGATTTAAAAGAACGTTATGTAAAACCCGACCGCCGGATTCTATTGTATGCCCCGACTTACCGCGAATATAAAGGAACGGAAGATCACACGATTCAACAGTTCGAACGACTTGCTCAAGCGGGATGGACGATTCTTGTTAAGTTACATCCGACGATCCGAGCGCTTTCGACCTATCGTTCCGCCCATATACATCTTGTGGATGACACGTATCAGATTAATGATTATTTGCTCATCACGGATGTTCTGGTGACCGACTATTCGTCGATTCCATTTGAAAGCTGTCTTCTTGAGATCCCAACGTTCTTATACACACCGGACATCGACACATATCGACAACTACCAGGACTTGTCGATCAGTATCCGAAACCATTACCGGTGCGACAGACGGAGCAGATGGCGCAATTGATGGAGTGGATCGTGTCTGACGCGATACTTGAAGAGTGCCGTCAGCACATGCAGGAATTCCAAACAAGTTGGTATGATCACCCACCAGGTCAAGCAGTTGAACGAATCGTTCATCATTATTACGGAACAGGTATGTGATACTATATCTGACGATTGCTTTAGTTTTAGAAAGCAGTCGTCAGATACTTTTTTAAAATTAATGTGAAACATTGAACAAAGTTTGACAATCTTTTGAAAATCCATTCTTTTGAACTGTGATGTTCTATACTAAAAGCAGAAGAAAAGGAGAGGAGAAATGGATATGCTGACTTGTGGAACGACTGAAGCGAATACGTTCATCTTATCACCTGAGACAAGAACGTTACTAGAAAGCTTCATGACGGAAACGACGTTCAAAAAGGATTCCATCGTCTGTTGGGAAGGGGAAATGAACGACAAGTTGTTTTATGTGAAACAAGGAGGCGTCAAACTATCGAAGTTGACGAAAAAAGGCAGTCCATTACTCATGTTCTTATATTTCAAAGGGGATCTATTTGGTGAATTTGATGTAGGAGAAGCTTTTCCGAGTTCATACAGTATCGAGACGATGGAGGATAGTATCATCGGTTTCCTCACAAAAGAAAAATTAGAGGAACTCATGAGAAAGGATGGTACTTTTGCGCTTGAGATCATGCGGTGGCAAGCATTGATGCGGAAACAGACGGAGACTAAATTGCGCGACTTGCTATTGTTCGGAAAACCGGGCGCGTTAGCTTCGACGTTACTTCGTCTCATCGCGATGGAAGGGGAACAAGTAGGAGAAACCTACCGTCTTGCAAAACGTCCATCCGATGGGGAGTTTGGTCAATTGATTGGCGCACCGCGTGAAACGGTCAACCGGATGTTCTCCCAGTGGAAAAAAGAAGGTGTCATTTCGATGACGCCAAAAGAAATCATCATTCATGATGCACAATATCTGCGTGATCTGTGTCATTGTGAAGGATGCCCAGCAGGTGTTTGTCGAATTTAATAGATAGTGTACAAACAATTCAAACGTGAAGCAGAATTTTCTGTCTCGTGTATGGATTGTTTTTTTTTTGTAGATGAGTCGTGCCTCCTTCTCTTGTTCAGATGTGAACTTTCTGTGTGTTTTTAGAAAGAAAAGTGCGGATTCTTCACATTTGAAGTGATATATATCACAGTTTTCAAACTTGCTGAATTCTTACAATAAAGACAAGTTCAAAGCAGGAGAGGAGTAATCACCATGGACCAAAAATCAGAATCAAACCTTAAAGGAACATTTATCGCCGTCCTGATCGTAGCAGGTATCATCATTGGGATGTGGAGCTCAATCTTTCTATTATTCTTATCACGGTAAGGGGGAGTCACAATGCATATTCATCGTCTAGAAAAAATCTGGCTGATTTTTGGAGCAGTGATGCTTGGCGTCTTTTTAACCATCATCGGCGTATCCGCTTTTGCATCCGGAAATCAACCGCCATCCGATGCAACATTGATTGATCCGACGAAAGTTGATCAAACGAAACCATTCGACAAGCCAGGACTAAAAAAAATCGATGACGACCGATACGAAGCGATCATCGTCGCACAAGCGTTCCAATTCACACCAAAAGATATGGTCATTCCCAAAGGGGCAACGGTTGATTTTTTGGTGACATCAAAAGATGTCGTCCATGGCTTTGAAATTGTCAAGACGAATGTCAATATGATGGTCGTTCCTGGTCATATCAATTCCATTGAATATACATTCAAGGAAGCTGGCGAGTATTTGGTCGTCTGTAATGAATACTGTGGATCGGGTCATCATATGATGGCAACCAAAATCAAGGTGGTGGAATAAGATGAATGCCATTTCAAAAAAATTAAGACAGTTCGAGATGGAGCGTGGTCTGCCTGCTACCGTCATCGGAATTAAGGAAGCGAAGCTCGCTTTCGCACATGTTAGTTTTTCACTCGTTGCCTTATTGATTGGTGGTTTATGTGGATTGTTGCAAACGATGGTGCGGACAGGTGTCATTCCAGAAATTGCTGGAGTCGGCTACTATGAGCTTCTCACTGCCCACGGGTTAATGCTTGCGATCGTCTTTACGACATTATTCATATTTGGATTACTGTTTTCATTTTTAGGTCAATCCTTTGGACGGTTCGAAGACTTTCCTCGACGTCTCGGGTGGGTTGGATTCTGGTTCATGATCCTTGGTGTCATCCTCGTCACATGGATGGTACTTGCAGGAGAAGCTTCCGTCCTCTATACATTCTATGCACCACTCAAGGCACATCCAGTATTTTATATTGGACTCGTCATCTTCGTCGTCGGAACGTGGATTGCTTCTGGTGCCATGTTCCGTATGTATGCTGATTATAAACGGGAACACCCTGGCGTTCATCCACCACTTCAAGCATACATGAGTATTATGACTGCCTTATTATGGGTGGTTGCGACACTCGGAGTAGCAGCGACGATTCTCTTTCAGCTCCTTCCCTTATCCCTTGGTTGGACGGATAAGGTCGGAATCGAGCTATCCCGGACGCTATTTTGGTACTTTGGTCATCCACTCGTCTATTTCTGGTTGTTACCTGCCTACATCGTCTGGTATACAGTCATCCCGAAAATCGTTGGTGGAAAGGTTTTTTCTGACGCATTAGCACGTATGTCATTTTTATTGTTCCTCCTCTTTTCGTTCCCGGTTGGTTTTCACCATCAATTGTTAGAGCCGGGGATTTCTGCTTTTTGGAAGTATGTCCAAGTCGTTTTGACGTTCCTCGTCATCATTCCATCATTGATGACAGCCTTCTCGATGTTTGCGACTTTTGAGTTGGCGGGTCGTCGGAAAGGGGCGACCGGGGTATTTGGTTGGGTGAAAAAAATGCCGTATCGCGATGTCCGGTTCCTTGCACCGTTCATCGGGATGTTGTTCTTCATTCCTGCAGGTGCAGGTGGTGTCATCAACGCATCCCATCAACTAAACATCATCGTTCACAACACATTGTGGGTTACGGGACACTTTCATATCACGGTCGGTGCCGCTGTGGCACTGACGTTCTTCGGAACAGCCTATTGGCTTGTCCCGCTCTTACGTGGTCGAACGTTAACAGCGGCAATGAATCGTCTTGGGCTTATTCAAACGGCTGCCTGGACGATCGGAATGCTCTTCATGTCGACAGCAATGCATATCTCAGGTCTACTCGGTAATCCACGACGGACGGGTCCTGCCGCCTACTTCAAAGATTCGATCGTCGCTGACTGGATTCCATATCATGTCGCCATGGCAATTGGTGGGACGATTTTATTCATCTCGATTCTATTGTTCTTGTATGCGATGTTCCAACTTGCATTTCGTACACCAAAAGGAACGGAAGAATTTCCGATTGCTGAAACGGAAGAAGAGGCGATGGCAACGCCACTCTTCTTTGAAAATTGGAAGCTATGGATTTTTGTAACGTTCGCTTTGATTGCGTTTGCGTACACAGTACCGATTTGGCATATGATTGAAAACGCCCCTCCAGGCGCTCCGGGATGGAAGCTTTGGTAATCGTTTCGTACAACATCAAAACCCCGAACGGTCTCTGACTAAGAGACGATTCGGGGTTTTTGGCATGCGCTTAAAGAATAAGTAATGAAGGGCTAAATCTTATTTGACGAGATTATGCTTGAAGGCATAGACGACAGCTTGTGTACGGTCTACGACATCTAGTTTTGATAAGATGTTCGAGACATGTGTTTTGACGGTTTTTAAGGAAATGAATAATTCGTCCGCAATCTCTTGGTTCGCCATACCACGAGCCATCAATTGAAGAACTTCCTGCTCACGTTCCGTTAAATCATCATGTAAGTGTGTCGTAGGACGACGAAGACGTTCCATCATTTTACCGGTCACTTGTGCTGCCATGACAGATTGACCGTTTGCTGTCTTGCGAATCGCTTCTGCGATGTCAAAGGCGCTAGCTGTCTTTAAAACGTAACTCATCGCACCCGCTTCAATGACAGGATAGACTTTCTCGTCATCAAGAAAACTCGTCACGACGAGAATTTTTGCTTCCGGCCAGTCTTTGCGGATCAACCGGGTTCCTTCGACGCCATCAACTGGCTCCATCACTAAATCCATCAAGATGACATCCGGTCGGTGTTCGAGCGCCAGCAAGGCTCCCGCTTGACCATCCGAAGCTTCAGCGACGACCTCGATGTCTGGTTGTGTGGAAAGGAAAGCAGACACACCGGCCCGGACCATCTCGTGGTCATCTACTAATAATACGCGTATCATACTTGCACCATCCGATCTTTTCTAAGTTTTACTTCGATTTGGGTTCCTTGTCCAGGAACACTGACGAGACGAATCGTTCCACCCATCTCAGCCGTTCGTTCTCGCATCGAATTGATGCCATAAGAGGCAAGTTTTTTTTCATCCACAACAAATCCAACACCATCATCATTCATGCTCAGGATAATTGTTTCGTTGAATTCTCGGAGCTCGATATCCATATGGGACGCTTTCGCGTGACGTAAGGCATTCGTTAATCCTTCTTGAACAATCCGGAACAACTCGTTTTCGATTTGTCGTGGGAGTGACATCTCTTCTAACTTCCAACTCAATTGTGTGGACTGCTTTCTAGATAATTCTTCGAGCAGTTGAGAAAGTCCTTGTTGTAACGTCATCCCTTCGAGTTCGACGGGGCGAAGTTGAAGTAAGAGCGAACGCATTTCAGACTGTGCCGTTTGTGCCATCGTCTCGACCATTTCGATTTGTTTGGCAGCAGCTTCAGGTTGAGACAAAATCGTCTGTTTGGCTGCTGTCGTCATCATCGAGATGGCATAAAGTTGTTGTGAAACGGAGTCGTGTAAATCACGTGCGAGTCGCTTGCGTTCTTCGGTGACAGCTTGAATCCGTACCTGTTCGACGTGCTGCGGACGCGTGCTGATCTTTTGAACGGTCTCGACTTGCTCGTCAATACGTTTTCCAATTCGTGACAGGCGTGTCAACGTATGAAAATAGGGACCGGGAACAATTGTGACATCTTTTCCTTGCTCCAGTTCGATGATGGCAGTCGTGACACGCTTGAAGTCACGACGCAAGAAAAAATAATGCATGCTACCGATAGCAAGCGGCAGTAGTAATGAGAGTCCGATGACGAGTAAAAGGACAGGAAAGTCTTGCTGACGGACGAAGAGAACATGCCAATCGACTTGGCGTGTACTTAAGAATAACAACGTCGTCATGACGGCTGTCAAAAAGCCCGTCATGACTTGCAGAGCGATGACACCAAGCGGAAATTGATCACGCTTCATATCGAAGACACCTCCACGTTGCCAATACCGAGCATGACATGAATACGAACCTTCCGCGTCGCGTCACCATATTCTGGTGCTCGGAATTGAATGCGTCGATTGAAGAAGGTCGGAATACGGCGGATGTCCGTCTTGACGCTTCCGAAGCCGATCGACGTGTCGAGCGTATAATCATAACCGGACGGTAAAAGAATCCGGACGTCCCCGACGACGCCACTGACGACGATCAATGTTTCACCTTCCGGGACATAGGCATGCGTCAAATCGATTTCTAAATCCTTGACGATGAACTGTTCACTTAAGTCCTGTAAGACATACGGTGCATCGGCCTGGGTTGAGAAGGAGTAAGCTGGTTGAATCTTGATGCCTTCCTCTTCATATTGATGGGGGGCAATCCGTGAAAACAAAAATTCACGGACAGAATGCCGTGTCACAAGAATGATCCCAAGATAGAGCAAAATTCCGGCAATGACAAAACCGATGGCAGCCGAACTGAGGACGACGCCAGCAAGAATGATCGTACCGACGATATAAAAGAGGATCGCTAGTTTTTCATGATTGCGCCGCCGGAAATGAATCCCGACGTAATACAGCAGGAAAGGGAATAAGACACCGAACAATACATTTCCTGCACCGGATAATAGGTCATAGAATAGACCAAGGGCGAACAGGATCGATACGTAACCGACCAGTTGTTTCGTACTTAATCGTCGCACGATCAATCTCCTTTCTAACATGACAAAGGGAGGCATACGCCTCCTTCGTCATGAACTGCTTATTGGTGAATGCGGCGTTCGAGTTCAGCGATACGCGCATCGATATCATCTTCATCAACGGCTGGTTGTTTTGCTTCAGGTTCTTCCGCCGTGAACGGATGTGCTTCTTCTTTTATAGTAGCATTTGGTTCGCGATCTAGCACCTGGTTCATCTTGTTTTTTAAGTTCGAAACGTTTTCGCGCATCATCCATTCGTACCGTTTGTTCTGTAGGTCTTCGAGCTTCAACTTCAATTCGAGGGCTTCACGTTCAAGCTCATTTAACTCACGTTTCGTTTCAGCGACGAGTTCTTCGAAGAACCGGTATTGCTCTCCGTAATGTTTCGATTCGATGGCAGCACGTTCGGCGAGTTGCTGTTCACCGGCTTCGTTTGCGATTTCAACTTGTTTGAAGCGTTTATCGGCTAAATCCTTCGCTTCTTCCTGCTTTTGAGTCAGTTCCAGCAATAATGTCCGTTGACGCTCAAGTAGTCGATCGATCTCTTTTAAATCAGCTTCTGTAGATCGAATATGACGAACGAGCTTTTTAGCAGGTACTTCGCCCTGTTCAGCGGCTTTTTTGACTTCTGTCATCATTTGTGTCGCAAAATCGTTGAGTTGATCAAACACGTTTTTCATGAAAAATTCCTCCTTGAAAGTGGTAAACAGTATGGGTATTATCTTTAAATTTAGAATCGTTTTTCGTCTAAGTCTTTCCAGTCAGCTTCAAAATGTGTTGTTGATGTACGGCGGCGGTTAAAGAGATCTTGAACATTGACACGCTGTAGTTTCATACGCATGTAACCGACGTACAATGCGATGGCTGCTGCGATTCCAATGACTGCCCAGATGTTTGAGAGGGCAAGTCCGATTCCGATGGCTGCTAGAAATCCGAAACCGAGTTTCGCTGGCCATTTGTTCGATTGCATGAACTTACTGATCGAATAGAACGCAAGTAATGCCCCTAAACCAAGTCCGATCATATGCGGTAATGTTCCGATGACGACGGCAAGTAACGCCAGTCCGGCGAGAATCATCACCAATTGTTTTCCTTTCGATTGCTTCATGAGGAAGCCTCCCTTGTGTTGATACCTTTATGATACGGGAGTCCTTCTATTCCTACGACACTCTTTGGACCGTATTTGCTCTCGGGCTTAAGGCGGAGAGAAGGTCTGACTTTAAGGGAAGCGCTATCAGAACCAATGATTCATATGATACTCTATAAGGGAATCGAATCGAGAGGAGTGATGTTGATGAGTGCAACAATCAACGCTAAAAAAGTGACATGTGTCGGAAACCAGGGAGGGGTTTCCCTCCCTTAAATCAGAGGAGGAAACCATTTGAACGAATGGGGTACACCACCTGTCTACGAAACGACAGGAACAGAACGATTAGGACGGATCATAGCCGTCTATCAAACGCATTATCGTGTCATGACGGAAACAGGAGAATCGCTGAGCGAACTGTCTGGTAAGTTGCGTTTCCAATCAGGAACGAAAGCTGAATTGCCAGCGGTTGGAGACTGGATCATTCAAACAGAGCGAGAGCCAGGCAAAGGACGAATCGAACGTGTCTTGCCACGGTCGTCTCAATTTTCCCGAAAAGCGGCAGGAACGGAAACCGAGGAACAAATCATCTGCGCGAATGTTGACGTCGCCTTGCTCGTCATGGCTTTTGGACATGACTTCAACGTCCGTCGACTGGAACGTTATTTAACGGTTGCTTGGGATGCAGGGGTGACACCAATCATCGTCCTGACGAAAAAAAGTTTGATGCCGTCGATCGAAATAGAACTGCAGGCTGTTGAAGCAGTCGCGTTCGGAACACCGATCCTTGCCGTTGATTCTTTGACGGGTGACGGATTAGAGGAACTACGTGCCCAGTTACAAGTCAAGCAAACAATCGTGTTAGTCGGATCGTCCGGCGTTGGGAAGTCGACGCTCGTCAACGCTTTAGCTGGAGAACGGTTAATGGAGACGGGTGGCGTACGGGAAGACGATGAACGCGGACGTCACACGACGACACATCGCGAACTGAAACGACTGGCGAACGGTTTATTACTCGTCGATACACCGGGTATGCGAGAATTGGCCTTATGGGATGGAAGTGACGGTTTATCGTCGACGTTTTCCGATATTGAAGAGCTTGCTGAAAACTGTCGTTTTCGAGACTGTAAACATGAGAAGGAACCAGGATGTGCCGTTCGGACAGCTTTAGAAGATGGAACGCTATCTGCTGAGCGCTGGAACAGCTTCGTCAAGCTAAAACGAGAAATCGCCTATACGGAACGTAAGCAAAACGTGGCGTTGCAGGCGGCGGAGAAAGAAAAGTGGAAAAAAATCCACAAGCAGGCACAAGCGCATACGAAACTGAAGTATCAAAAGCGGTAATACGACTGAAATATGAAAAGCATCTGCAACGGAAACAGGAGTCTCTTTTTCTATGCAGATGCTTTTTTTGTTATTCTTTTGAAAGTGATTCATTTGTTTCTGTATCGAACGGCACATCACCTGTCAAAGCATCAAGACGATGTAGATCGGATTGAGTCGCTTCAGGGTCACTTCGGCGTGCATTTCTTACCACGGCAGTTCCGTCTGGATGATCGTTGAATCCAGTCGTTAAGTCAAACGTCCGGTTCGATAGCCGATCGGTAAAATAACGATCGTGAGAGACGAAGAGGAGCTCACCAGGGAAGACATCGAGGGCGGCTTCGATTTGTTCACGAGTCGCAAGGTCCAAATAGTTCGTCGGTTCATCGAGAATAAGCAAGTGAGCACCAGAAAAATACAGACGTAAAAAGGCGATTCGACATTTCTCACCCATACTAGCGTCGGCAATCGACCGGTAAACATCATCGCGACGGAATAAAAAACAGGCGAGCAACGTCCGGGCGTCCGTTTCACTCATCGTGCCGTACTCAAGTAATGCCTCTAACAACGTACCGGATGTCGGTAAATGGGAAAGAGCTTGTGAAAAATAGCCGGTTTTTAATCGAGGATGGCGGATGACTGTCCCTTGATTAGGAACATATTCGCCCTCAATGAGACGCAGTAAGGTCGTTTTCCCACTTCCATTCGGTCCAATGACAGCAATCCGGTCACCGCGATCGATTGAAAATGAGACATCGTTTAGAATGGTTTTCGTCTCATATCTAAACGTGACGTGTTCGAACGAAACGAGTCGCTTCGCATGAATCGCTTCATGTTCGAATGCGACGTGAACAGTCGGTGCAACTTGTGGTTTTTGTACACGATCCTCGAGTAGACGCTCGAGTTGCTGCTCTTTTGCCTTTACCTTCGTCGCATGTTTAGCAGCCTTCTTTTTCGCATACGGATCGCGTTCACTCGCTTGATTCGAGGCTTTTTGATGCCATTGCCGGTATCCTTGAATCATGCGTGTCAGCTCTTTACGGGTGCGTTCTTGTTTTTCGTACGCTCGTTGTTGCGACAGAGCTTGATGTTCCTTTTGTTCTTTATAGGACTGATAGTTTCCGCTGTATCGCGTTGCCCCTGATTCGGATAATTCAATGACGGCATCAGCCGTTGCGTCGATGAAGAATCGTTCGTGTGAGACATAGAGAATCGAGGTCCGTGACATGTTGACCCATTCCGTGAGCCACTCGAGTGTCTCTTGATCCAGATGATTCGTCGGTTCATCGAGAATGATGAAATCAGGTCGTGATAGAAGCAGACAGGCAAGTTGGAGGCGCGTCTGTTCACCACCGCTTAAACTGGATGCTTTGTGTGTCCAGAGTGCTTCCTCTAATTTGACTTCTTTTAAGACGCGTGCTGCATCTGCTTCCAGCGAGAAGGCGTCCTGATCAATTGCTCGTTGATAAATCGTCAAGTCACCATTCATGGCATTAGCGCGAAGTTGATAACGAACCTCATCCGCTCGTTCGACGACATCAAGAACGGTGTGATCGCCCGCCACAAAGTGTTGTGATAGTAGACCGAGTTTTTTGTAATGACGCTTGATCGAACCGTCAGTCGGTTGAAGTTGATCAGCGATCAAGTGTAACAGTGTCGTTTTTCCGATGCCGTTCGGACCAATCAAAGCGACGTGTTCGCCAGTATGAATATGAAAGGAGACGTCCGAGAAAAGACGTCGTTCGTCGTAATACATTGATAGGTGTTGGATCGTAAGTGTTTCAGTAGGCATAAAAGCAGCTCCTTTAGTGTTCATTTCCGATAAGATGAAATGAAAAACACACCATCCGAAGCGAGCGGATGGTGTGCCGGAGTGTAACTCAAAGAAGGCGATGACCAGAGGATGGTCACACCGAAAAAGAGCAGACTCGTAGCGTCAGACATCCGCAACTGCATTGCGAAAGAGATGATTTCATTCATCAAGCGACGTGTACGAGTGATTGCTTCATTTCGGTGTTGTACCTCCTGTTCATAATCTATGATGTCATCGTAACAAATCGGAAACGTTAACACAAGTACGATTCAAGTAGGGTTTGCGCAGCATCCGTTTCCTCTCGTGAAGGGGGAAGCACATCAGTTAACGGATAAGCAAGACCAAGGTTTTCCCACTTATAGACTCCAAGTTGATGATACGGCAGTACCTCGACGCGCTCGACGTTTCCGAGCGTCCGGATGAACTCGCCGGTCTGACGGAGGAAATGTTCCGACATCGTGATACCTGGAACTAGGACGTGGCGAATCCAGACGGGAATGTTTCGCTCGGCTAGGCGTTTTGCAAAGGCGAGTGTATTGGCGTTACTCCGTCCAGTCAAGACGCGACAAGCAGCATCGTCGATATGCTTGATATCGAGCAGAACCAGATCCGTCGCATCGAGGATCGCGTCGATGTTTTTCGGGACGACGGATCCCGCGGTATCGATGACCGTATGCAGTCCAAGGCGTTTTGCCTCTGTTAAAGCAGCCTCCAAGAATTCTGGCTGAGCGAGCGGTTCACCTCCAGAGAAGGTGATTCCGCCACCCGTTGCTTCGAAAAAGGATCGATAGCTGATCGCTTCTTTTACTACTTCGTCTGCTGAGACACGCCGTCCGCAACCGAACTCCCATGTATCCACGTTATGACAGTATTGACACCGTAGTGGACATCCTTGTGTAAAGACGATGAATCGAATGCCAGGACCATCGACTGTTCCACATGATTCAACGGAATGGATCATACCATAGGTCATCCTGCTCACTTCCTTTCACATACTACACATCATTTTAGAGAGAACCGTGGAACGTACGATTGATGACATCAATCTGTTGTTCACGCGTCAGTTTAATGAAGTTGACGGCATAACCGGATACCCGAATCGTTAACTGCGGATATTGTTCCGGATGCTCCATGGCATCAAGTAACGTCTCACGGTCAAAGACGTTGACATTCAAATGATGTCCTTTTGAAGTCGTACCGCCCATATATCCGTCAAGTAATCCGACCGTATTTCGAATACGTGTGGCTTCATCCTTACCAAGTGCTTTTGGCACGATCGAGAACGTGTAGGAGATACCATCGAGCGCATGTTCATATGGTAATTTTCCGACAGACGTCAAGGCGGCGACAGCACCACGGGTATCACGTCCATGCATCGGGTTAGCACCCGGTGCGAATGGTTCACCCGCACGGCGTCCGTCGGGTGTATTTCCTGTTTTCTTACCATAGACAACGTTTGAAGTAATCGTCAGGACAGACTGTGTCGGGAGCGCATTTCGATACGTTGGATGTTTACGGATTTTCTCCATGAACAATGTCACGAGATCAACAGCCATCTGATCGACCCGTTCATCGTTATTCCCGAACTTTGGAAACTCACCTTCGATCTTGAAATCAACTGCAATCCCATCCGCATCTCGGATCGGGCGGACTGTTGCATAACGAATAGCGGATAGACTGTCGGCGACGACCGATAAACCAGCGATGCCGCATGCCATCGTCCGTAAGATTTCCGGATCGTGTAAAGCCATTTCAATCCGTTCGTAACTGTACTTATCATGCATGTAGTGGATGACATTCAGTGTGTTGACGTACAGTTCTGCGAGCCAATCGAGTTGACGATCGTAAGCCGCCATGACTGTCTCGTAATCGAGTACTTCATCGAGCATCAATGGTGTGACTGGGGCGACTTGAATTTTGAGCTTCTCGTCCATTCCGCCATTGATTGTATAAAGTAATGCTTTTGCAAGGTTTGCTCGAGCACCGAAGAACTGCATCTGTTTCCCGATCCGCATCGCGGAGACACAACAAGCGATGCCGTAATCATCCCCATAAACCGGCAACATCAAATCATCGTTCTCATACTGAATCGAGCTTGATATGATCGACATCTTCGCGCAGAATTCCTTGAATCCGCGTGGAAGCTGAGTGGACCAGAGAACAGTTAGATTTGGTTCAGGTGCCGGACCGAGTGTCGAGAGCGTATGCAGGAACCGGAATGAACTTTTCGTGACATTTGATCGACCATCTTCACTCATCCCGCCAATCGATTCCGTTACCCACGTCGGGTCGCCAGAGAAGAGATCGTTATAGTCCGGTGTTCGTAAGAATTTGACGATCCGAAGTTTCATGACAAAATGATCGACGAGCTCTTGTGCTGTTTCTTCCGTCAAGCGGCCGGTCGCAAGATCACGTTCGACATAAATATCGAGGAACGTCGAGACTCGACCGAGTGACATAGCTGCACCATTTTGTTCTTTGATCGCAGCAAGATAAGCAAGATAGACCCACTGGAATGCTTCTTGTGCTGTTTCTGCAGGGCGGGAGAGATCAAAACCATAGCGAGTTCCAAGCTCGGTCAATTCCGTTAATGCGCGCAATTGTTCATTCATCTCTTCGCGGTCGCGGATCATCGATTCAGAGAGGAAGCCGCCACGTGCCTTCAAGTCTCGCTTACGTTCTTCAATCAAGCGTGCTGTTCCGTACAAAGCGACACGACGATAGTCGCCAATGATCCGCCCACGTCCATAGGCGTCTGGTAATCCTGTGATGATACCGGCTTTACGTGCAGCGCGCATCTCAGGGGTATAGGCATCGAAAACCCCTTGGTTATGTGTCTTCCGGTACTCGCTGAAAATTTTCGTGACGGTCTCGTCTGCTTCAAAGCCATACGCAGCTAAGGCATCATTCACCATCCGAATCCCGCCGTTCGGATGAATTGAACGTTTGAACGGTTCATCTGTCTGTAAGCCGACGATTTTTTCAAGAGAGGGATCAAGATACCCTGCATCATGCGAGAGAATCGTTGATGGTGTCTTGGCATCGACGGCATACACACCACCACGTTGTCGTTCTTCATTCGTCAACTGTAGAATTTGTTGCCAAAGCCGTTGCGTCGCTTGCGTCGGACCGACTAAAAAGTGATCATCACCTGTATATTCCGTGCGATTGAGCCGGATGAAGTCTGCAACATCGATTGTTTTGATCCATTCGCCAGACGTAAAGTTTGTCCAGGCACTCGTTTTTTCTAATAACATGGATACCACTCCTTTAAAATTGAGCTAATGATCAGTTCCTTATGTGAATAGTGTAACAAAAGGAGATAGAGATTCCCTTTACGTTCATGTGAATAATTTAACAAGTGAACAAACGTTGATATGAGGGGTTTTCTTTATTTCTGTACTTATGAAAGAGTGAAGATTAAAAAACAGTTGAAGTCTGGTAAATCAAGATTTTCACGAAACTGTATGAGCTGATTTGAAAAAGATCCACTAGCACAGTTGAAACTGTGAGGAATGTCACGTTACGGTATCTTGTGTTTTTAGGACGTATCGTTGACAATGAAAAAGGGAATATAGAACGTGGAGGTGTGCCAAATGGAGTATGTGTCATTAACGCAACAAGGAGATTATCAGTCGGGAGACTGGGTCTCGCTGAAAATCGGATCGGAAGGTTCGACGCGAACTGGGATGATCACAGAATTTGAAGGTGATGGATTCTGGATTCGGTTTGAAGATGATTTTGATTATGAAGACTTTATCGGCTATGATGAATCGTACTGGATTGCGCTTGTTCGCCGTCCCGTGGACGTAAAAGCGATGTATGCGAGTCTTGCCGTGTATCCGGCACTCGCTGCAGAATTACAGGATCGTGTCATCCAAGGCTTCGAGATTTTAAAGGAAGAAGCCGGTGAAGAAGAAGTCCGGTTCCACATCCGATTGCTCGACGCAGGAAATGAATATACACAGACATTACGGGGATACCGTGATGCATCAGGAGATCATGTCGAATACGTAACGGCATGATGGAATTAAGAGAGTAGGAGAAATCGTTATGAACTTTACAAAACCATTTTTACAGGAAGCATGGGAACGAGCGCGCTTTACAGAGTTGATGCCTGTTCAAGAACAAGCGATTCCGTTGTTGCGCGAAGGAAAAGATGTCCTAGCTGAAGCGCCGACAGGAACAGGGAAGACGCTTGCTTATGTCATTCCAGCTTTAGAAAAGATTGAAGTGGAAGAGCCACACGTGCAAGTCGTCATCACGGCACCAACACGGGAACTCGTCATGCAAATTCATCAAGTCATTCAATTATTTGCTCAAGGAAGTGGTATCAAATCCGGTGCATTCATTGGTGGTGTTGAATTAAAGCGACAATATGAACGATTGAAGAAAAAGCCGCAAATCATCGTCGGAACACCGGGACGTCTCGTCGAGTTGATTGATTCGAAGAAGCTGAAGATGCATAAGGTGAAATTGATCGTTTTAGATGAAGCGGATCAAATTTATGAAAGTGGTATGAGTGACTCGGCGACGCGAATCGCAAATAGTGCGCTACGCGATCGACAACTGGCATTCGTCTCAGCGACATTGCCGGAACGGACAGCAGAATGGGGACGGACGCTTGCGAATGATCCTGAGACGATTCGTGTTGAGCGTGCCGTCAGCACACAAGTGACATTCGGTTATTTGGAGACTTCACGTCGTCAGAAACCGGAATTGTTACGTCGTCTGGCGAACATGCAAGGATCAAAAGTGCTGACATTCATCAACAATCGCTCATTCCTTGGACCATTGAATGGCGAGTTGAGTAAATTCTCACTGAAATACCGGATTTTAGACGCTGAAAAAGGAAAACGAGAGCGGATGGAGACCTTGCGTTCTTATAAAAAGGGAGAGTTTCCTTTACTCGTCACGACAGGTCTTGCGGCGCGTGGGCTTGATATCGAAGCGGTCACACACGTCGTCCATTACGATTTACCGGAGTCGCTTGACGATTTCGTACACCGTTCAGGTCGGACGGGACGCGGAAACGCAAATGGGATGGTACTTGCACTTGTCACGGATCAAGATTTAAAACACTTAAAAACACTTGCAAAGCAAATGGGCGTCGAGATGGAGCCAATGGAAATTTACCGCGGAGAAGTCATTCCGAAACGTGAATTCACAGCTCCTCAGACGATTAAGCGACCGGCTACTCCTCACCGGAAAGGGCGATCGAAATGAAGAACGATCGAAAAGTAATTCCATTTCCGACGACGGTTTCTGAAGCGGAAATGAATGCAGCCTTGAAGAAAATGTATCAGGAAGCAGCAACAGCACGCAGTACGGACTGGGTCGCTTTCATTGAAGAGATTGCGACAGAAGGACGTTGGTATTTAAAAGATGCTGAATTGTTCCGGGACTTATTCGTTGACTGGGCGATCTTCTATGAAACGGATGATCAAGGAAAAACACCGCACGGTCGTTTTCTCGAGCAGATAAAAGACGAGCTATCACCTAGTCTCTATCGCGCCTTGCGTGGATTAGCTGACCCGATGCCGTCGCTGTTTCAAGTCGATGCAGATGGTGTTGTTGATTTAATGTCGAAACAGACGTATCAAACGGATTTGGCTGAGATTGAAGTCGAACCGGGGGATCTGTTGATTGGGAAACTGCTCTATATTTCTGGTAAGTGGCGCTTTGCGATTGCCTACATGAAGGTAGCGCGCGCATTAGTACCAGAAGTCCTCGCTTTGTTGACGGACTTCGTGGATGAAGTGGGAGAAGACGCGTTACTTCGTCAATATCCAGAGTTTTGTGCGGAATTAATCGACTTGCTCCTCGATATCGAAGAAGGTAACATTGCACCAAGACCAGAAGAATAACTCAAAAAACCTAGGACACGTTGACTACAAAAAGTCATATGTCCTAGGTTTTTTCATGGGTCCGCTCGATATAAAGCGACATCATTCTTATCCCGATGTTTCACGCGATACATGGCAAGATCGGCTTGCTTTAAACATGTATCAAGATCGGCCTCATGACACGCTGTCACTCCGATGCTTGCGGAAACGAATAAAGATTGTCCTTTGTAGACATAGGGACGTCTTAAAAATTGTAAAAAGGATTTACATTTTCGGCGTAAGGAGAGTTCATCATCGGCTTGTAAAAGGATCGCGAATTCATCTCCACCGAGTCGATACACGGATTCCGAAGAACTTGTATGTTCGCTCAATCGCTTCGCAACTTCAATTAATACATAATCTCCTGCCTCGTGACCATACGTATCATTTACTTGCTTAAATCCATCTAAATCGACTAAGGCAAGATAATTCTTATCGGAGAGTCGATTTGAGAAATCTCGTTCTAAGGAACGACGGTTTCCGATATTAGTCAAAGCATCATGATAGGCATGGTATTCGATTCTCTTTTGACGAATTTTGCTTTCCGTGACATCATGTAAAATCGTGAATCGTCCCATCGAGGTAGCGGCAATTTGAATTGGAATATCAATGATTTCATAGCGTCGACTTTGTTCATCCTCATACTCATCAACGTTCGTTTCGAGCATCTCTAACAAATGACGCATCGTACGAGGAACATGTTCAATCGTCATATCTGGCAAATGAAACAGACGTTGGGCAGCTAAATTCGCGTACAGCGCAGTGCCGGACTGATCGAGTCGAATCATCGGATCAGGATGACCGAGGAAGAGTGGAATGACCTGTTGTTCACTATCTTGGATTTGTTGTTTTCGATGTTCGATGCGTGAAGCGAGTTGTTCATTTCGTTCATGTAATTGTGCGACAATCAACCCATGTTGACGGGCGATCAAGATTTGTCGAACGATTAGTAGGAATAAGATGATAAAGATGTCGAGTTTTCCACCTTCTTGTTCCACCATGTAGTGGATGAACAAAGGGATGGCCAGTAAAGGAAGCCACGAACGGGGAATGACCGTCGTCCGAGCAGTTCCTTCTTCAATATGATCAACATGCCATAGAATAGCTGCGCTTTGCGCCAAACGAATCAATATCGGGAAGAACACCAGATAATTCGCTGAAAAATCAGGGAAGTAGACACTAGAGACTTCATAGATACCACGAATGAAAATGGATAAGAATAATAGAAATAAGGCCATCCGTGATACCCAATGTATTTCTTGGATGAACGTAAAATAGAAAAAAACGAACAAACCGAGTGATGTGTTCGTAATGACGATGATGGCATAAGGAACAGTCTGAAGCCCAGGGTTCGTCAGTTCATTGAGGACATGGAATGCGACAAGTCCAATGAAAATGACGATAATCGCGGCATCAACGAAAGCAAGTACATGTTGTCCGAGTGTTCGTTTTGTGATGATTCGGTAAAAAATCGCGTATAAGAATACGTAATGGGATATTGAAAATAAAATCAGGCTATAAATAGATGGAATTGGAAAGTCTGAATAGACAAAACGTAATGTCTCAAAAATGGAACCGATATAGGATAAAACCAGTGATCCTAAAGCAATCAGCCAGAAATTTCGTCTGGGTACGACTAATATTTGTTCCTTACGATAAGCCGTAAGGATGAAGTAAGCGATCAACCCAAGTGATACATACTGAAGTACCTGTTCGACAATCCCATTAGAGATGGAAGGAGTCCATGTAGTAAGGATCATTAGAATAAAAGAGATGACGAGCATGGCAGGGAACCAACGGATGAAGTAGTTTGATTTAAGCACGGGATCCCTCCTAACGTTTGATGTGGACAGCGAACATATAGTTATTTTTCTCGTTCTTCTTGATCTGGTACATGGCTTCGTCTGCCCGAATCAATAACTGTTCTGAACTCTTACCGTCTTCAGGGTATAAGGAAATTCCGATAGATGGTGTGATACGAAGCGTATACGTGTTGATATAGAATGGATAATTTAGGATTTCGAGAACGTGTTCGGCAAACTGTCGAGTTTCCGAGGCAGATGCCTGAATGAAGATCAAGAATTCATCTCCACCAAGGCGTGCGACGAGATCAGTTGACGTCATCATTGATTGAAGACGCGTTGCTGTTTCTTGTAGCAGTAAATCACCGACATCATGTCCATAAGTGTCATTGATTTGTTTGAATCCGTCCAAATCTATGAATAATAAGGAGCCATAATCTAGCGTTGGCAGAGTTAGATAGAGTTGCTCCTCGAAGTAACGCCGGTTTGGTAAACGAGTGAGTGAGTCATGGTATCCCATACGTTCTAGCCATACTTCCTGTTGATAGTCTTCTGTGACATCCGCTAAGACGACGAAATAGCGTTGCTGATGTGGAATATCGATGATTGTCGTATTCAAAAAGGTTTCTGGATGTTCCTCCGTAGCAGGTACATGTAGGAGGTGAGCAGGATAGGTCGACTGCTTTTGTTGAAGCAACGGGATGAGCCGATCAAGTTGACGGCGTTGACTCGGTCCGAGCGGTAAATCATTCCATCCTGCTTCTGCAGCGGCTGGATTGACGGATCGAATCTGATACATGTCATCGATTTCAAAAACGATTTCTGGATAAGACAAAAAAAGTGACGTCAGTTCTTTTTCACGCAACTGTAGCAACTCTGTTTTTTGATGAACGATGTCTTCTAGATTCGTTTGTAATGCCGTTGTTTCCTGTAACAACCGAAGATTTTCCCGGTATGAAAAAAGCTGTCGTGTTAAAAATAATAAAAACGTAATACCAATAGACAATAAGAAGAAGGTTCGAGAGACAGGGAAAAACGTAATATAAAGAATTAGCGCAGATAATAAGATGTAAACCAACAGAGAACGCGTAAGTGTCTCGACTCGAATGAGATTTGCTTGCTCCTCACGACTAATGGGAAGTGTACGTGTGTTCAGAAAGGCGATGAGGAACAGACCGCTAAGTGGATATAGCGGAAGCAATAGACCCGATATTTGCGGTTCACCGTTTAATAACAAGGTATAAAACACGAAGTTCGTCATGCCGAGAATGAATGTTCCGAGGACAAGAAAGATAAATCCTGATCGTGATACGTTCCGTCTTAACCCAGACGCGTAGAGTAAAAAAAAGAAAAGCGTCAACAAAATTGTCAAGAAGGCATAAAGTGTCCAACTGATTTGCTCGAGTGTCGTTCGCGTATAAGAGGGAACAAAGCGGAAAATAGCGATATATCCAGCAATCATTGAAACAGCGAATAAAGTCAAGGAATCAAGAATCAATAACTTTTGTTTTTTGAATAATGTCAAATCTAATTGTCGGAAAAAGAAAAGGACCATCATTGTCAAATGAATCGTATAAGGTAAATCCAGCAAGACGTTCAAATTGACATCGTTCCATTGAAAGAAACGTCCAATCATATTCAGGAAATCGCCCAAAAAATAAGAGAAGAAAGCGATGGATAACCACTTGTACGGAAGGGAAGGTTGTTTGAAAGCCGTCGATCGACTAAATAAGAAAATCATGAAAGAACCGCTTAAACTAATGACTGCCGAGAGTTGTAACGAAAGATCTTGTGGCAATAGCCAGAGCAGTATGTAAGTAATGACTAAGTAGAATGCGACGATAGGGTAGATGTTTTGAACCATCCGTTTCACCGAAACTCCTCCTTTCGCAAGCCTTCCTCCAAAACGAAATATGCTATAACATTACCCGATATCTAATATGAATTCACATTTATTTTCATAATTAAAAATAAAAGTAAGAGATGTTTTCTATTTCATAAAAAAAGCGGAGCTCTTCTAAGTGAAGAACTCCGCTTATCGGATTTATTGATGAGATTGGCGATGATTTTCAAATGCCTCGATTTTTTCAGAAAGATATGTCCAATATTCCATTCGCTCGTCAAGCGTCGCTTTGGTCTTTTCGATGGCTTGATACAATTCATTGACCTTTCCGAGATCACTTCCTGCTGAAGCGAGATCAGCCTCTAATTGCTCTAGTTCAACTTCACTCTCTTCAATTTGTTGCTCAATGATAGCCCAATCTTGTTGTTCCTGATAACTTAGTTTCTTTGGCGTCTCTGTTTTTGGTGCTGTAGCAACCTCTGCCGTTTTTTCAACGACGATTGAGGGAACGGATGCTGCCATTTGCTCAAGATAGTCTGTATATTGTCCGTAATAAAAAATGATTTTTCCATCTTCAAATGCAATCAGGCGATCGACGACCCGATCGAGGAAGTAGCGATCATGACTGACTGTGATGACAGTACCTGGGAATGATTCTAAATAATCTTCTAGTACGGATAAGGTCTCGGTATCCAAGTCGTTCGTCGGCTCATCAAGGAAGAGGACGTTCGGTTCTTCCATCAAAATCGTTAACAATTTCAGACGTCGCTTTTCGCCACCAGAAAGCTTGCCGATTTGTTTATATTGTGCTTCCGGTTTAAAGAGAAATTGTTCGAGCATCTGACTTGCTGTGATCTCCTCACCGGCGAGTGTCGTAATGACTTTTGCGATCCGTTCGACCTCATCGATGACGCGGCGTTCGGGATGCGTGAATTCGGCGAATTGACCGTAAAAACCAATCTTCACCGTTTCGCCGTGAATGATCTCACCCGTTGTTGGCTCTAAGCGTTTCGCGAGAATTGAAAGAAGTGTCGATTTTCCACTACCGTTTCGACCAACGATGCCATACCGCTCTTTGCGTCCGATCAGAGCGTCAAACGATTCAAAAAGTGTCCGTTCACCAAATCGGTGCGAGACGTCATATGCTTCAATGACTTTCTTGCCGAGGCGGGTCGAACCGACCTGTACTTCAAGTGTCGCTTCTTCTTCCTCGTACGAAAGGTCTTGTAAAGCATCCACGCGCTGGATCCGGGCTTTTTGTTTCGTCGTCCGTGCTTTTGCTCCGCGACGCAACCAAGCGAGTTCGCGACGGAGGATGTTTTGACGTTTTTCCTCCATAGAAGCCGTCCGTTCACGACGTTCGGCACGTTTTTCAAGAAACGATTCATAGTTTCCGACATAGAAATAAGCTGTTCCATTTGCGATCTCCATCATATGATTCGTGACACGATTCAAGAAATAGCGATCATGAGTGATTAGTAGAATCGCACCACGGTATTCCTTGATTTGAGTCTCAAGCCAGCTGATCGTCTCGGCATCAAGTTCGTTCGTCGGCTCATCAAGCAGGAGGAGATCGGCTTCATCGAGTAAGGCTTCAGCGAGTCCGACACGCTTTCGTTGTCCTCCGGAAAGAGAGCCGATCAACGCGTTCAAGTCGAGGATGCCGAGTTTGTTTAAGATCATTTTTAAACGCGATTCCGTGTCCCACGCTTGCGCGGCATCAACCTCGGTTTGCGCCGTGATGAAGCGGTTGAGTAACGTCTCACTTGTCGGATCGTGTTCGAGCGCTAGTCGTGCCGTTTCGTAGTGGCGCAACGCGTTGATCGTTGGTGTGTCACCCGACAGGAGTACTTCCATGACAGTCCGATCTTCCGGATAATCGGTCGTTTGCGATAGCAAACGGATCCGATAATCATTTGGATGATGGATCGTACCAGCATCTGCTGTTTCTTTGCCTGCTAGAATGTGCAGGAGGGTCGATTTACCGGTACCGTTGACGCCAATGATACCGATCCGGTCACCAGGAGAGACGGAAAACGTGACATCTTCGAAGACAATTTTATCGGCAAATTCTTTTTTGAGATTTTCTACTTTCATTAACATATTAGACACCTTCTACAATCTGTTTGATTTGATGTTCGACCGTCTGGACGAGTTCTTTCTGTGTCATCGTGCTCGGGTCAATCGACGGCAAAATCGTGACTTCGACTGTAGCCGGACGGATCTTACCCGTTTCCTCCATGACACGATAACTACCTGAAATCGCGACTGGTACGACGCGTGCGCCACTTGATGTCGCAAGGGTAAAACTTCCTGCTTTGAATTCCGCCATCGGTCCGCCTTTTGAACGTGTTCCTTCTGGGAAGATGATCATTGATTGTCCGTCCTTGATCGTGTCGACACCAGAGCGGATCGCTTTTAGTGATTGGCGTCGGTCTTTTCGGTCAATCATGACACACCCCATCAGATTCATCCAGACATTAACGATTGGAATTTTATTCACTTCGATTTTTGAGATGAATGCTTTTGGTTTATCGATTTTTCCAAGTAGAATCGGAACATCGAAGTTTCCTTGGTGATTCGAGATGAACACGACAGGTTCATTTGCCGGGATATGTTCATGCCCCGTCACATGGACACGAACGCCAGCGAGTCGGAGGAGAGAGTTCGCCCAGGCGCTCGCTACACGCTGAACGAATGCGTAGCGCACGAGATGTGTTCGACGTTTTGCGGTTGGTAAAAACGGTAAGGTACAGGGTAAGACAAGTCCAAAATAAATGAACCAAATGACAGTGCGGATCATGGTAAAGTGACAACTCCTTTTTTCATTGCTGATGTTATTGTACAAAAAAAGACCAGGTGTCGCACCCGGTCTCCATGATTATTCCCAGTAACGAGGCTCAGATTCCTCTTCGCTTTCTCCAAGTTCGAAAGTGAGGCGACGTGTCGTCGGATCAACGGAGAACGTAGCGTTCGTGTTGTCAATCTGTTTGATTTCCATCGTCTCTTCATCCAAGATGAGAGTCAAGCGGACCTTATCTTCGTGATCTACGAGCAGTACGCCATCTTCCTTCAACCATAAGTCGATGACAGGTGAGTAGCGGAGTGTCCAACCGTTTGATAAAGGGATTTCGTTCATAATGAATCTGTTCCTCCTAGGTGATGAAATCGTGTTCTTTATTTATCATGCTGGTCTGTTCCGGAGAATGCAAGTGGTGTACTCGAATCTCGATTAGGATAGGCAATTTGAAAAGACTGTTCTCGTTTTTTCATGCGTTCGTACTGTTTTTTGACGCGACGGTATTGAATGTATTCAATGTAAGTCAGATAGGACGTACGGAGTAACTGTCGAATCGATGATAACGATAGGCAAATCGCTAACGTAAAGACGAAAACACCAATCGAACTTGTATAATAACCGGTAACAAAACTTAAGTATGTAGTGATGAGACCCGCAATCGTCGTGAATAAGTAGAAGAGCACGTCCGTTTCCTCCTCAAAATTAAAATATAGGTGTGTTCATCTAATTCGAGGTTGAACTTGATTTTCCTTTATCGTCCTGTAAATGTCCGGAAAAAATAAAAAAATCCACACGGAAGGTGTAGATTTTAAGGGCGATTGATTTGCTGAAGCGCTGGTGTCTTCGGAGTCATATCTGTACTGTTTGATCCTTCTGCAAAAACGATTCCAATCGTAGCAAGGAAAGCAAAAAATGCAAAAACCAATGTTTTCGTGAAGCGTCGAGCGAACGAACGCGATTGAATATTATGAAACATTTTTATCCCCCATATTTACCTAAACTAAACCTTCTTTTTCCTGTTATTTAATCATATATCTTTTTTTCAAAAAAATCACGCAAATGTGTTTCGTTCACAAATATGTCACAACTGTCATCGTGGGGTCGATTTCAGAGGTGAACAGAAAAAGAGTATAGTATGGTAGGGAAAGAACAGAAGGATGGTTCGAATGAACTTAAACCAATTCAAATAGAGAGAGGAGATGACCCGAAATGGGATTACGCGCAGGACAGGTTGTCACATTAAAAGTAGAACGTGAAGCAGAGTTCGGAGTGTTTTTGACAGATGGAAATGAAGATGTGTTGTTGCATAACAATGAACAGACACAAAAAGTAGCTCTTGATGATGAAGTAGAAGTCTTCTTGTATCAAGATAATGAAGGACGTTTGGCATCATCGATGACGATTCCAGAAGCTTCATTTGAGGACTATGTCAAGACGACGATCAATGGGACACGCTATAACACAGGAGTGTTCGCGAATATCGGGATTCAAAAAGATGTTCTTGTCTCACTTGACGATTTGCCGCAACGTCGGATGTTCTGGCCGGAAGAAGGCGATCAACTTTTCATTCGTCTAAAACATGATCAAAAGCTTCGTTTACTCGGAGACCCTGCACCATATGCTTACTTCAACTTACGAGCGAAGCCAGCTCCAGAAGAATGGAACAACATGGACGTCGAAGGTCTCGTCTTCTCACAACGCGAACCAGGCGTCAACGTCTGGGTCAACGATCAGTCAATCGGATTCTTGCATGAACGCGAGATGGAACGTTGGCCGCGTCTTGGAGAAGTCTTGAAATTACGAGTGACAAATGTAAAACCAGATGGTACAGTATTACTTTCAGCACGACCACGTGCCTTTGAAGCCATTGATACAGACGCGGAGTTGATTCTGAACCATCTACTTGAACATGATGGTCAGATGCCGTATGGTGATAAGACAGCTCCCGAGACGATCGATGAAGTATTCGGTCTCAGTAAGGCAGCATTCAAACGAGCGCTCGGTCGCCTGTTGAAAGATAAAAAAATAGAAAAAAATGAAACGGGTATTCGGTTGACGCAATAATCAAACCGAGTAAGCCTGCGTTTCGAATAGATAGTAAGGAATTCATCATTTTGGTGGTTGCGGCTGGTTTGATTACCGGCGACCATTTACTGAATATACCCCATCACTAGTGGGGGCACGCGATGACGTTCATCGCACGGTCCGGGCACTTCGCCTTTCCCTCGCCCTTATGGCAACGATTATGATGGTGACTTCCCTAAACATTATTATGAGAGAAACCACTCTATCTTTATGGGATAGATTCTGTTATAATAGGTAGTCGATTGTATTCGTTACGGTAGCGTCTGTTTAGTGGCAGACGCTTTTCATATGACAAAGGAGAGTATTTAGCATTGACAACATTTCGTGAATTAAATCTTAGTGAGGCACTTATCAAAGGTGTCCTAAAAATGGGCTTTGAAGAAGCAACACCAATCCAAGCAGAAACAATTCCAGTCGGACTCAGCGGCGTTGACTTAATTGGTCAAGCACAAACAGGTACTGGTAAAACTGCAGCATTCGGTATTCCAACAATCGAGCGTCTTGACGCAAAATCACGCAACATCCAAGCGTTGATCCTTGCTCCGACACGTGAGCTTGCAATCCAAGTAGCTGAAGAATTGAACCGGATCGGTGAAGTAAAACGCGTTCATGCACTTCCTGTTTACGGCGGTCAGCAAATCGATCGTCAAATCCGTGCACTTCGCAAAAATCCACAAATCGTCGTTGCAACACCAGGACGTTTGATGGACCACATGAACCGTAAGACGTTGAACCTCGATCACGTTCAAACGGTCATCCTTGACGAGGCAGATGAGATGTTGAACATGGGATTCGTCGAAGACATCGAGAAAATCCTCGGTGCACTTCCTGAAACTCGTCAAACACTCTTGTTCTCAGCAACGATGCCACCACAAATTCGTAAAATCGCAGATCGTTTCATGACGACTCCGACACACATCAAAGTCAAGGCGAAAGAAATGACAGTTGAGAACATCGAGCAGTCATTCATCGAATTGAAAGAAAGCCAAAAATTCGACGTCCTTTGCCGTTTGATCGATACGGATTCTCCGGAACTTTCAATCATCTTCGGTCGTACGAAAAAACGTGTTGACGAAATGACTGAAGGTTTGATCCAACGTGGATATACAGCTGACGGTTTACACGGTGACTTAACACAAGCAAAACGTGACCAAGTCATCCGTCGTTTCAAAAAAGGAACGATCGATATCCTCGTCGCGACAGACGTTGCAGCACGTGGTCTTGACATCTCTGGTGTCACACACGTCTATAACTTCGACGTCCCACAAGATCCAGAAAGCTACGTTCACCGGATCGGTCGTACAGGTCGTGCTGGTAAAACAGGATCGGCTGTCACATTTGTTACACCACGTGAATTCGGTCAAATTAAAACAATCGAACGTGTCACGAACAAAAAAATGTCACGTCGTCATGCACCAACACTTGATGAAATCTTAGAAGGCAACTTGAAGCTTGCTGCACAAGAACTCATTAAACGTGTTGAAGCAAAAGACTCAAAAGAATATACGACACTTGCACAAGAACTCTTAGAAGAGTACGAAGCAGTGGAACTTCTTTCAGCAGCACTTAAAGGATTGACGAAAGAGCCGGATGCAACACCAGTCCAAATCTCTTCAATCGAACCAATCCGCGTGAAACGTTTCGGTAGCAACGGTGGTGGAAACCGTCGTCCTTACGGAAACAAAGGTGGAAGTGGAAGCGGCAACCGCAGTGGCGGATACCGCGGAAACAACCCGCGTGGTGGCGATCGTCGTGAAGGTGGTCGTTCATCTTCTTCATCAGATCGTCGTGAAGGCGGTTATGCTGGACGTAGCAACCGTAGCGAAAGCGATCGTAACCGTGGTGGACGCAAACCACGTTTTGAAAAGTAAACGATTCGAACCGATTTGTCACAGACAAGTCGGTTCTTTTTTATGATTTATCTAAGCGGTCATGATAAAATGAGCCATGAACGATAGGGAGAGGGCTGAATCATTCGTGTATACCATTTATGTAGCAGCATCCGTCTGTCTCGTTGCACTGATCGTCGCGACGAAAAAGATTTGTGAGCGGACGACAAAAGGACATTTTCGTTATATTCCGTTAGCGACCTTATTATTTGGTGGCATCATCTTTCTTGTGCTGGCCATTGGTAAGGGCGGAGCTGTTGGGATTCAATACGGTGTTCTGAGTATCATCTACTTGACGGCGACATTCGGTGTGTATTTGTATATCGCAATGCGGAAAGATACGACGTTATCGTAAAACAGGGGCTCTCTCGTTACAGAGAGGCTCCTTTTTTGTTAAGATAGAACAAGAGTACAAGGGGGGAATAGAATGGACGCATTAGATGTCATCGTTCATCCCGAAGAGATAGAGGCGTGGTTTCAACCGATCGTAGGCGCTGCCCCTTTTAAGGTGGAAGGGTATGAAATCCAGTCCCATTTTCGTGGAGAACCGTTAAAACCATTTTTTCAGGAAGATGATGTTCCGATCGAGTATCAGCTCGAAGTCATGGGACATGTCGTCCGTCAAGCATTCCAAAAAGTACCCTCCGATACACAAGCGTTCATCCTGATCCGTTGTCGTCCGGCTTGGTTGTTTGAGAACGGTGGGGAAGATTTCTTGCATGTTTTACGTACGGTCGACTCGTCGTTTCCAAAAGAACGGATGTATGTTACTTTGACGGATGTTCAAGTCGATGATTTTGATCGTCTGGGCCGGATCGTCGCGTACTATCAGAATTCTGGACTGAAGGTAGCGCTGGATCGCGCGGAAGCAACGAGTCTCGAACGCGTCTTTTCGATGTCGCCGGATATGTTGATCGTCGATCTATCTTCAATGATTGAGAAAAAGACCGTCTCAGCATCATATCCGCATCTCTTACAGACGATGGAGCACCTTTGTGATCAGCTTGGAGCGCCACTTTTGTATAAAAACATCAGTCATCTTGGTCAACTTCGATATGCGTGGCAGCATGGTGGACGCTATTACATGGGGAATCTTTTAGGAGAGGCTGCGCCGGAATGGGTCATGACTTGTCCTGGAATGGAGGTCTTGATCCATGAAGTCCCAATGTTCTATAAATATGATCGGGAACAGATGAATCGCCTGTTCCAACTGGAGCAAGACTGGACAGTCCGATTTAATGAGTATTGTCAGTCCTTGAAGTCGGAGCAAGATCTCGATCAATGGTTGCTAATGCTCGCCCGGAAGATGGAGCCGGAATTCATCCGGTTTTACATCACGGACGCGAATGGCTTCCAACAGTCTTCGAATGTCAGTAAAAAGAGTGGCGAGTGGAAACTGTATTCCTTCTACAAGGGATACAACTGGAGTTTTCGTCCTTACTTTATCCGGACGACGGTAGCAATGGAGAGACGGCATAGCGGATATCTGTCGGAACGGTACGTCGACTTCAGCTCGAGTGAACAAACGCGGACGTTTAGTATGCCGCTCAGCAATGGCATGTTCTTATTTGCGGATATCTCCGCAGATTATCTATATCAAGAACGATTGAGTGAATGAGGAGGAAATGAAAGTGTTAGATTATGATTATGAAGCATTACGAGAAATTGGACGCATCGTCGCGATGGCGCGCGACGAGATGGCGGATGCCGTCAAACCAGGAATCACGACAAAGGAACTTGATGACATCGGAGCACGTATTCTGAAGGAGCAGGGAGCAGAATCTGCCCCGATCGTCATGTATGATTTTCCGGGAGCGACATGTATCAGTGTCAACGATATCGCAGCACACGGTATTCCCGGTAAATATGTCATTCAAGAAGGGGATATTGTTAATGTCGATGTCTCAGCTGTGAAGAATGGCTACTATTCGGATACGGGGAAAACAGTCATCGCAGGAGAAGCAAAACGTCCGGAAGATGTCCGACTCGTTGAAGTATCATTGACGGCGCTTGAAAAAGGACTCGAGAAGGTCAAAGCCGGAACGAAGGTCAATCAGATCGGAAAAGCGATCTATGCTGAAACGCGTAAGAGTGGTTTCACCGTCATCCGTAACTTAGCGGGGCATGGTCTCGGGAAGACACTTCATGGTGAGCCGGAATCCATCTCGAACTACTTCAATCGTGAAGAAAACGATCTGCTGAAGGAAGGGCAAGTCATTGCTGTCGAGACGTTCATTTCAACAGGAGACGAGTTCTGTATCGAAGATGAGCGGGATGGCTGGACGTTATACACACCAAATCGGAGCCTTGTCTCACAGTTTGAGCACACTGTCGTCGTCTTAAAGGACGGGTATGAGATTTTGACGAAAGTCGAAGGCAAAGAATCGTTCTAAGAAAAGCTCATATAGTAAAACACGAGAAGGGGGCTGACTCAAAAGTCAGTTTCCACAAAAGTAAGGGTGGCAGAATGATAATCTGCCACCCTTATCTCATAACAAAAAGAATGACGCGTTTCACGCAACTCCTACAGGAAAAAGCGCATCTTTGCGCTGTCAGAGACAAACAAGACCCGCTTTCCTGCTTGAATAAGGCAGGAAAGCTGGCTTGTGTCTCGCCTGAGGAA
>NZ_DJTL01000032.1:160234-199912 GCF_002439205.1 Exiguobacterium sp. UBA6309
GTGTCTCGCCTGAGGAAAGGGCGTGAAAAGACGCGTCATTCTTTTTTGAGTCAGCCTCCTTTTTCGTCGTAGTGCTCCTATTATAAGGATATCCGGGACGTTGCCAATTTGTTTAACTGTGATTCGGATACGGCTGGAGCGGAATAACGAATGTGTCCGTGTTCGACATGATACGGGGTCTCGAGCAAATCTTCTTCAAAATAATCCTCCGTACTTGCCATATCGATCGGATAAGCGAGCCCTGGAAGTGTCGCGAAAGCAAGGGTCTGACGACGTCCGATGCCGCTCTCGAACATCCCTCCGAGCCAGTAGGGCGCTTTTGTTCGAAGGGACAAAGCGTTCGTCAGCCCACCGACACGTGCCGGCTTGATATTCAGAATCTGACCAGCGTGAAGCGTCTTCATCAAATCGGCATCCGCTGGAGCGACGATGGATTCATCTAGACAAATCGGTGTCTGCAAGAGTTTAGCGAGACGTTGATGTCCGGACCAATCCGACGCTACGAGCGGTTGTTCCATCATAACGAGACCGAATGAATCCCAATGCTGTAATAAAGGAAAGTCTGCTTCTATGAAGCTGCCGTTAGCGTCAAACATCAAGGGCGCATCAGGGAAAGCCGCACGTACTTGCTCAAGAACGACAGTATCCGTCGGAGCGAGCTTCAGTTTGATCCGTCCATATCCGGAGGCGATCGCTTGTCCGACGGCTTCGACGGTCTGCGCTGCAGAAGCCCGTCCGAGTGCTTTCCCGCAAGGTACGAGGGATGATTCATCACCTCCGAGATACGTAGCGAGCGATTGTCCGGCAGCTGCTGCGAATAATTCATAAATTGCTCCTTCAAACATCGCTTTTGCCATCGGATTGCCTTGCACGATGCGGAAGCGGTGCGTGACATCTGCTGGATGATGGAGCGGTTGGTCAAGTAACTGGTACAGCAGTGAAGCGATTCCTTGCAGAGAATGTTGTGTTTCGGACGTATACCACGGTGTATCAAACGCGACTCCTTCCCCATAACCCATTCGTCCTTCCGAATCGGTCAGGCGCAAAATCGTCGTCCTGCGTATCGTTAACGTCGAGAGTGCTGTTTGCATCGGACGACGAAAGACGAGCGGTACATCGAACAATTCGGCAGACCGGAGGGTGATGCTCATAATGACTCCTTCAGTTGTTTCCGCAATAGTTTACCGTTCGCATTGCGTGGCAAAACGCTATGATAGATGTAATCAACCGGACATTTATATTTGGCGAGCAATTGACTGATTTCCGTTCGGATGATGGCTTCATCGAGTGAACTTACGATGAAGGCAACCGGAACTTGTCCCCATTTAGCATCGAATCGTCCGACGACACCTGCTTCTTGAATCCCATCAATCGAGAGAAGTGCTGATTCGACCTCAGCTGGGTAAATATTTTCCCCACCTGAGATGATGAGATCACTTCGACGATCGAGGACATACAGGTATCCATCGGCGTCCAAACGTCCTAAGTCACCAGTCTTGAAAAAACCGTCTGCTGTAAAGGCGTCTGCCGTTTTCTCTTCATCATGAAAATAGCCTTTCATGATTGTCGGTCCTTTGACTTCGATTTCTTGGTGGCGCGTGATCCGGATTTGCGTCGGATAAATGGCTTGTCCAGCTGATCCGATTTTTCGTAAGGCATCCTCAGGCAGAAGAGTCGCGATTTGAGAAGCTGTTTCCGTCATCCCATATGTCTGCATGACGGGAATATTGCGGTCGAGTGCACGCGTCAGAATCGGTAATGGAACAGGACCACCCCCTGTCAGTACGACGCGAAGCGCGTGACGACGTAGTCCGGCTTCGAGCAACCGATCAAGCATGACTGAGACGAGTGAGACATGTGTAATTTTTTCCGTCGTAATCCAGTGTAAGGCGCGTTCTGGTGAAAAATGTGGCTCGAGAATGATCGGCACTCCATAGATGACCGCTCGATAGACGACGGCTAACCCACTCATATGAAACAGTGGTGTGACAATCAAAAAACGATCCTCTGGCAGTGATCCGATATGACGAGCGGCATTCGTCGCACTCGAGAAATGATTCAACATCGTTTGTTCCACAGCTTTCGGATGTCCGGTCGTACCACTCGTAAAGAGCATTGATTGGACGTATTGTTTAGGCATATGGCGTATTAACAGATCGGGCGCTTCTTTTTCATAAGAAAAAGCTCGACACGGAATCGCTGTATCGAGTATCCGGTCTGTTACGACGAGCCGCACATCTGCCTGTTTGAATTGGCGCAGCACTTCCGTTTGCGTTAGTCGAGTGTTGATCGGGACGACGGTTAATTCAAGCAATTGAGCAGCGTGAAGAGCGACGATATACTGTGCACTGGATGGACCGTAAAGAGCAATCCGGTCTCCGCGTGTCACGATCGTCGCCCACGTACTCGCCAAACGATGCGCGCGTGCATATAGTTCAGACCACGTCCAACGCTCCGTTTCCGTAATGAGCGCGATGTCATCCGGTTGCTCTTTTGCCCGTGTATAGATCCAAGGATACAAAATAGTCACTTCCTTTTTGATGAATATACGAAAAAGGTTCAATGTCATAAGACGATTGAACCTTTTTTTCATTATGGGAAACGCGGAAACTGTCCGAAGTCAGGATTGCGTTTTTCTTTGAACGCATCGCGTCCTTCTTTTGCTTCGTCAGTCGTGTAGTACAGTAATGTTGCATCTCCTGCGAGTTGCTGAATCCCTGCGAGACCATCTGAATCGGCGTTGAATGCCGCTTTGAGGAAACGAAGAGCCGTTGGTGAATGTTGAAGAATTTCAGCACACCATTGAATCGTTTCTTGCTCGAGATCCGCGAGTGGAACGACCGTGTTGACGAGTCCCATATCAAGTGCTTGCTGTGCGTCATATTGACGGCAGAGGTACCAGATTTCACGCGCTTTCTTGTGTCCAACGACGCGCGCGAGGTAACCAGAGCCATATCCAGCATCGAATGAACCGACTTTTGGACCTGTTTGTCCGAAGCGGGCGTTGTCTGCAGCGATCGTCAAGTCACACACGAGGTGAAGGACGTGCCCGCCACCAATCGCATAACCTGCGACCATAGCGATGACTGGTTTCGGGATGACACGAATCAAACGTTGAAGATCAAGGACGTTTAAACGTGGGATTTCATCGTCGCCGACATATCCACCATGTCCGCGTACCTTTTGGTCTCCACCAGAGCAGAATGCGAGATCGCCTTCACCTGTTAAGATGATGACGCCGACGTTTTGATCGTCACGTGCACGTGAAAATGCGTCGATGAGTTCATGGACCGTGTGTGGTCGGAACGCATTGCGAACTTCTGGACGGTTGATCGTGATTTTTGCGATCCCGTTCCATTGTTCATATTTGATGTCTTCATAGCTACGGGCTGATACCCATTCCGGAGCGTATTTCATTTGAATTCCCCCAATATGTTAGTGATGAATAAGTAGATTCTTTACCATTGTAACAAACTTTTGCGGTTGGTCGATATGTGGGGCATGCGAAGCATGCAAAATCACGTGAATTTTTTCAGGTGATGCCGCTCGTAAGGCGATGGCGCGGAATTTTTCGTCCTCTTCCCCGACAATCCAATCAATCTCTTTCGGAAGGCATGACCAAAGAGAGGGCATGCTTCCTGTACCTTGTGCTCGAAGCGAAGCGCTCAGACCTTCAACCGTTTGAGACATACGCTCCTGCCGCAGTCGCGTGCGTTGTTGTTCTTTGAGAAGCGCTTGAGGTTTAAATAATCCAAGTGTCTCCCAATGATCAATGAAAGCTTCGAGTCCATCCTTTTCGAGTCGCTCCGCTAACATACGATCGGATGCACGACGTACTTTTCGCTCCACTGCCGTCTTGATACCTGGTGTTGTACTAACAGCGATTGTTCGAGCGATTTGCTCAGAGACGACACTCAACATTAAGGCGATTCGTCCGCCCATCGAATAACCGAGGACAATCCATGGCTCGGATCGCATAGCGAGCAGCGCCTCAAGATCCTTGACTTGTTGTGTCAAACGCATTCGTTGATTAGACGCTGGTATCGTTTCTCCATGTCCCATCAAATCGAGGCGGTAGACGGTGAAGTGAGTCGATAAATGCTCACTTAGCATGTCCCACGTCGAGAGGGAGCCTGTAAAACCGTGGAGTAATAAGAGCGGTGGACCAGCTCCCTCGATTTTCACATGATAGGGATGACCGCGTAAAATCATCGGAATACCTCGGCTAACGCTTGATTCGTCACGTCCCAAATCGAACGATGCATCTGTACGTTTTCGATTCGTGTTGTCTTGACTTCAAGTATCCGAGTGACATTCGTCTCTTCCGCAAGTGCTTGACGTAACGCAGCAATCGAATCAATCGCCTGATAGGTCACACCGTAGCCGGAGGCGAGGGAGGCGAAGTCGAGATGCTGCGGTGTACCGAATAGTGGCTCGAACACCGCTTGCTCGAGTTGCTGTTGCGGTAAGAAGCTAAAGATGCCGCCACCCGCATTGTTGACGAGAATGATCGTTAACGGAAGCGTGCGCGCTGTCATCAGCCCGTTGATATCATGAATGAATGCCAGGTCACCAACGAGTAAATAGCGGTGTTTGGCATCAAACGTTGCCCCGAGAGCACTCGAGAGGATGCCGTCAATCCCATTTGCTCCACGGTTCGCGAGTAGACGAAGGGGTGTTCCTGTAGGCAAGAACGTATCAATATCTCGGATCGGCATACTGTTCGAAACGAATAGGCTTCCTTCTTGTAACGTCGTTAACGCGCGGACGACGTTATACTCCGTCATCTCCTCTTGATCGATCGTCGTAAAGGCATCGGTGACGCGTCGCTCTGCCTGTTGTAACAGATTGAGGTACGTAGGGTCATGCGGAACGGGCTCATGATGTTCGAGTTGTCGCGCGTGACCAATCACGAAATCCGAATGGAGTTGGGGATCGCGCCAATTCCCTGGATGACCAACGACTGTCGTCGGAATATCCCGAGACCAAAGCAGATAAGGTTTTGACGTCGGCATGGCGCCGAAACGAATGATTCGATCCGGTCGGACGTGCTGAGCGGTGGCCGGATGTTTTAGCCATGTATCGTAGTAGGCAAAGACGTGATCATCATGCGATTGCCGTCCTTGACTGAGTGGATCTGCTAAGACCGGAATCCCTGCTTGTTTTGCATACGAGATGACAATCTGACTGTCCGCGGCAGCAAGTTGTGGTCCAAGTACAAAAAGAAGGCGCTCTTTCTGAAGCACGATCGCTAAGGCGTTATTTACTCCCGATGTCGGTTCAGGTAAAACGCCGACAGAACGACCTGTTCGTAAAAGATCGAGTTCAGGCACGAGTGGTTCACGTAATGGAACGTTGATTTGAACTGGTCCCGCCGGTTCCGTCAGGGAGAGCAGGGTTGCACGTTGTGCGACATGAGCGACGTAAGGAAGACTCGCTTCTTCCGCTAAGGGAAGATCAAATGCATGATGAACCTGCTTGCCGTATAGTCCGACCTGATCGATGGCTTGAGGTGCCCCGACATTACGTAATTCATGAGGTCGATCGGCAGTCAAAACGATCAATGGAAGTTCAAAAATATTAGCTTCGGTTACTGCTGAATAATAGTTCGTCGCAGCGGTACCGCTTGTACAAATTAGCGCAACGGGACGAACACGCTCTTCCGTCCGTGTTAAACCTAAAGCAAAAAAACTAGCCGACCGTTCGTCAACCAGGACGTGGGTACGGCTAGACGGATGCAGAAAAGCTGCAATAGCAAGTGGTGTTGAGCGGGAACCGGGACTGATGACGAAGTCCCGGACACCAGACGCGACGAGCGTATCAATTAACGTGTGCATCCACTTAGTCAACATAAATATCATCCTTTTCAATCGAACCAATGTGTGAAAGAGCTTGTAACATCGGTGATAGTTTAGTTTCCGTCTCTGCTAGCTCGCTGTCGAAATGAGAACCTTCAACAAGACCGCAACCGGCATAAAGAATGACAGCCCGTTCCGTAAATAATCCAGAGCGAATGGCAACGATGAATTCCCCATCATCTTGTCCATTCATCCAACCGACGGGTGAACCGTACCAACCCCGTTCGAACGTTTCAATCTCTTGGATCGCATCGACCGCTAATTGCTTTGGCTCGCCACCAAGTGCAGGTGTCGGATGAAGTTTCTCAATCAGTTGGAATAACGTGACATCTGCTTTTAAACGCGCCGTGATCGGTGTATAGAGATGTTGGATATGACGATTTTTTAAGAGAATCGGGGTATCCGGACAATCCAGTTGCTCTGAAAAAGCAGATAACGTCCGTTCGATCGAATCAGCGACAATCCCGTGCTCCATTCGGTTCTTTTGATCTTGTAATAACGATTGACCGAGTGCCTCATCCATCTCATCCGTCGCGTGGCGCGGTGCAGAACCGGCGACGGCTGCTGTCTCAAGGCGACGTCCACGTTTTTGGACGAGTCGTTCCGGTGTGGCTCCGATAAAGGCCTCTTCCGGATTCGGCTGGAAGCAGAAGACATAGCTACCGGGCTGTGTATCTTCGAGTTCAGCAACGACAGCGGCTACATCAAGTGGGCGGTCCAGTTCGTAGACGACTTCCCGCGCCAAAACGATTTTTTCAAGTGTTGTCTCCAAGTAATGCATCGCTTGTTGAAACGAGGCTTCAAAGGCTTCATTTCCATCCCGAGATAGACGTAAACGCGTGACGCCTGTCGAAGTCGGTGTTTGCGGTTGATTAACTTTGGCGAAATCAAGTGCGAGCTGATTTAAGATTGAATCGACTTGATCCATCGGCTCAACACGGGCAAAGATCGTCACGCGTGTCTTACCATCTTGCTCTAAGAATAAAAACTTCGGAATCGTCATCGAAGCGTCTCCAAAGGAAGACCAGCGATAATCCGGTTGGTTAAGTTCAGTGAAAGAGAATCCGCTGAACGCAAATAAATCATGACCGACATGGTCGCGATTCACATTTGTCCATTGCGATTGAATTCGTAAAAAACGATCCGTTCCTGAAGCCTGAAGTTGTTGTACGATGCCAAACCCAATGGCCCGCATCGAGCGATCAGGTGTCGCGAAATAAAATCGTTCCTCGATACCCTGTTCGAGAGAACGTATGTCAGTTGCTTCGATTTCCCATGAATACGAAGCAAGTATAGGTCGTTGTGAGGCATTCGCCTGACTGACGGCCTGTTCGATACACTGTTTTAGCTCTTGTTGAGCGTAAGCCATACCGCTCATTGCCCCCTAGTCTGTAGATACTGTGATATGTTTCACTTATTCTAAGTGTAAACTTTTTGCGGACAAAAAAGAAGGAATAAGCTATCTTGGATTGAACATTGACATCAAAAAACGAAACCCGCTACACTTAGACAGGAAAGGGGTTATTATATGAATAAATCAATCGCTGTCTATTGGCGAATGACACGACCGCATACACTGACAGCAAGTTTTGTTCCGGTCGTCGTCGGTACGGCAGTTGTCGCACCACGTGTGGAATCGATACGCTTGGATTTGTTCGTAGCGATGTTAATCGCATCGATGTTGATTCAAATCGCAACGAATCTGTTCAATGAATACTACGATTACAAACGTGGTTTAGATACAGAGGAATCGGTCGGAATCGGTGGATCAATCGTACGTGATGGATTCAAGCCAGGTACGATTCTTGCATTTGCACTTACGTTGTATGGCATTTCCGCACTACTCGGTGTGTATCTATGCATCGAGACTTCGTGGTGGTTACTTGTCGTAGGACTCATCTCGATGTTCGTCGGATATATTTACACCGGAGGACCACTACCGATCGCGTATACACCTTTTGGGGAAGTGGTTGCTGGCTTTTTCATGGGATATATCATCATTGCGATCTCTGCCTACTTGCAAATTGGTTATGTACCAACGGAAGCCGTTGCGATTTCGATACCTGTTGCCATCTTGATCGGTTCAATCCTGCTTGCAAATAATATTCGGGACTTGGATAATGACAAGGTCAACGGACGAAAAACGATTGCCTGTCTTGTAGGGCATCGCCGTGCCGTGTACGTTTTGATCGGATTTTTTGCGGCAGCTGTCCTGTCACTCATCATTGCTGTACTGGCATTCGAAGTCTCTTGGTTTGCCTTACTCGCGTTGTTGAGTATTCCGCTCATGATTAAAACGGTCCGTCTCTTCTGGGAGGACTTGCCACCAGAACAACTGATGCCTGGTATGGCGCAGACTGGTAAAGTAAATACGATTTTCGGATTATTACTCGCAATCAGTCTCGTGATTGCGAACATCTAAATTCAAACAAAGCAGCAGGCGATTCGCTTGCTGTTTTTTTTTATGAGAAGATAGCGAACAGTTAGAAAAAAAGTGCTTCGGTTGTCACTGATTTAAAATTTTACTATAATTGAAGCAATGTGCCTGAAAGATCAATTCAAGGATCGGGAATCAGGAAATATGGTTAGAGGTGGAACTGGAATGAATAAAATCGCGGTAATCGGAAAAGTATTCGTCGACATAAAAGGAACTTCGTTCGCTCCTTTGCACAAGGATGCGAAAAACGTAGGAGACATCACGTTTTCGAATGGAGGAACAGGACGCAACGTAGCACAAAACTTAGCCGTCCTCGGGAATGAAGTTCGCTTTATCTCGACGGTTACGAATGATCAGATTGGCGTGGGAGTGCTCGATGAGCTGAAATCTTACGGTGCGAATGTGGATCATGTCGAAATGTTAGAAGATCATGGTATGGGTATGTGGCTAGCGGTCATGGATAACGAAGGTGACTTGCAAACCTCAATCTCGAAACAACCAGATGCGAAGTTGCTCGAAGAGGCGATTTTACGTCAATCAATCTATGCGCTCGATGGAGTCGATGCCGTTGCCATCGATCTTGATTTGTCTGTTACAGTCTTGGAACGTTTGATTCATCTATGTCGCAAAATGGAGTTGCCATTGTTTGGTGTTTGTGGTCACTTGAGCGTCATTGAACGTAATCGTCATCTGTTACAAGGATTCACTGGATTCATTTGCAGTCGCGAAGAAGCAGAAATTTTGTCTGATCTGTCAATCGTGACGGTAGAAGATGCGATTCATGTAGCAAATGAGCTAGCGAAAAAAGGTGCTCCATTCACGGTCGTGACGATGAGTGAACTAGGGGCGGTCTACGTCGATCGTCGTACGGCGACGTCAGGTCATGTTGGAACGAAAAAAGTAAAAGTCGTCGACTCAACGGGAGCAGGCGATTCCTTCTTCTCTGCTGTCTTATCTGAATTGACAAAAGAAAAACCAGCAGAAGAGGCATTAAAGCTTGGCATGAAAATCGCGGCAGAAGTCATCGCTTCGACAGAAAATGGACTCGTTCCAGAAATGCTGGATGCCATTCAATGAATTAATTTTGAAAAGGGGTGGCGTCATGCCGATTCAACGAAGTGCGATCATTTTACGAAATGAACAGGATGAAATTGCGTTGATTCGACGGGATAAACCGAACGAAACGTATTATGTCTTTCCAGGCGGTGGAAAAGATGATGGAGAATCACTAGAAGAGACAGCGATTCGTGAAGCACATGAAGAACTCGGTGTCGACGTGGAGTTGAATGGCATTGCTGCCATCGTCCGTTTTAACGGATTCGATAACCCTTATTTTTGGGCGAAAGCAATTGGCGGTCGCTTTGGAACAGGTTTGGGTGAAGAATTCGAAGAGGAAGGGTCTGGTTATACACCAGTCTGGATTAAACGATCCGAATTGCCATCATTGCCGATTCGTCCACCGTCTCTTGCCAAACAATTGGCAGAAATGACAGAACCGTTCTATAAATTGATTCTTTCTGAAAACGAATGAGGTTTTAGTTGAAATAAAATGGGAAAAGTATATTAAAACAATGAGGTGGTCTTTGACTGCCTCTTTTTCAGGAAGGAGAGATGACGATGGCGCATTCACGCGATCCTAAAGGGCTTGCCTTGAACTTAAAGCAGCGAATGTCCGATCACAACATTACGGATTATGCAGGGACACTCGCCTATTACTGGTTTTTATCCATTTTCCCAGGTATCATTTTCGTCATTTCCGTCTTGTCGTTCTTTGATATTGATCGTCAGACACTTGAGTCGCAAATCCGGGACTTAGCACCGGGTGGGGCCGTCAATACATTCACGGATACGATTTTTCAAGCCATCAAGGATCCGCAGGGGGGATTGTTATCGATTGGTGCGATTCTTGCCATCTGGTCCGCTTCAAAAGGTGTCGATCGCTTGATCACGACAGCGAACCATGCCTATGGTGATTTCTCGCCACGTGGTTTTGTCGCAGCACGCGGGATTGCTTTACTACTCACGATTGTTCTCGGAATCGGGATGTTATTATTGATTGTCTTGAACGTTCTTGGTGGTCCAATCATCACGTATCTTGCGAATTTCGTTCTCCCGATCGATATGGGGCAAAAAATCTTATTAACGGTCTTGCGTTACGTCGTTTCAACGATTCTATTGATTGGTATACTGTCGATCTTTTACCGCGTCGCACCAAAGCGCCCGATTACCTTTAAGGAAGCGATCCCAGGAGCCGTCTTTGGTGTCATTGTCTGGCAATTACTATCGGTCGGATTTGGATTCTACGTCTCGAACTTCTCAAACTACAATCAGACGTACGGTTCGCTCGGTAGTGTCGTTATCTTGTTATTATGGCTTTATTTCACAGGATTGATCATCTTACTTGGTTCTGAATTGAACGCGTCATGGGAACGATTCATGAAAAAAGCGGATCCGAAGAAGATGGAAGAAAAGCGCTTGAAGGAACAAGCAGAACTCGATTCGATTCCGACGAATACGTTCGGATGAAGAGACAAAAAAACGTCTGACTGCCGTGTGGCAGTCAGACGTTTTTTTTAATGATTAAGCGGCTAATCGTTTTTCGGATACACGCTGTGGGAGAGTTGGTAAAGCATCCTGTTGAAGAAGACGTAAGCCATTCAGGATGACAAGAATCGTCGATCCTTCGTGTCCGACGACAGCGAACGGCATGATTAGGAACTGTGACAAGTTGGATGCGATCAATAGAAGGATGACACCGATCGCAAGCGTGATGTTTTGTTTGACGATCCGGTTCATCTTCCGGGCTTTATGCACGGCGTAGGCAAGACGACCTAAATCGTTTTTCATCAAGACAACGTCAGCAGTCTCAAGCGCAGCATCCGTTCCTTCACCCATTGCAATCCCGACATGTGCCAGTGCGAGCGCCGGAGCATCATTGATACCATCACCGACCATCGCAACGGTCCGACCTTCTGTTTGGTATTGCTTAATATAGCGCACTTTATCTTCCGGTAAGCATTCAGCGACGAAGTCCGTTAAACCCGCTTCACGCGAGATGGCTGCTGCCGTGACAGGATTATCACCTGTCAACATGATCGTCGCGATGCCGAGATCGTTTAAAGCGGCGATTGCTGTTTTAGCTTCCGGACGAATCGTATCACGTAATGCATAAAGTGCTACGATTTGTGATCCATTGCTGACATAAACGATTGTATGCCCTTGTTCTTTCAGTGACTGTTCGATCGCGACGAATGGATCGTCTAGACCATCGTGGAATGCTCGCTTGCCAATGCGATACGTGACGCCATCGACAGTTGCTTCAATCCCGTATCCTGTCACATCTTTGAACGTTGACGGTTCGCGAACATCGGTTTTTAAGTGATTAACGATCGCTTGTGCGAGCGGGTGGTTCGACTGTGCTTCGATGGAAGCAACGGCTTGTTCGACGGCTCGGATATCGATTCCTTCCGCGTATCGACTTTCAGTAACGACGGGTTTACCTGTTGTCAGAGTCCCTGTTTTATCGAAGACGATCGTGTCGACTTGTCCGAGTGTCTCGATGTGTGCTCCACCTTTGAAGAGAACGCCATTTTTCGCAGATGCGGCGATTGCGGACAAGGCAGCAGGGGTAATCGACGCGACAAGCGCACAAGGCGAAGCAACAACGAGTAAAATCATCGCCCGATAAATGCTTGTCTCGAATGTCCAGCCGACGACGTAATGAGGAAGGACCATCATCAGGGCAACGACGAGGAGGACGATTTTGACATAACGACTTTCAAATCGTTCGATGAACTGAGCAGAGGGAGACTGCTCACTTTGTGCGTTTTGGACCATATGAATGATTTTTTGGAACAATGATTCATCAGCGGCTTTCGTCATTTCAATCGTCAAGACACCATTCATGTTGACGGTCGAGTTATAGACGGTATCGCCCGTTTGTTTTTCAACCGGAATCGATTCGCCTGTAATCGATGCTTCTTCGATTGCTGCTTGACCGCGAATGATGACACCATCGACCGGAATGCGTTCCCCGGGACGAACATAGACGAGGTTACCGATTACTAGTTGCTCGATTCCAACGACTTCAAGTTGTCCGTTTGCATTCAGACGCGTTGCTTCCTCTGGCTGTAAAGACATTAAACTTTGTAAAGCCCGTTCATTTTTATTCATCGTATAGGTTTCAAGAGCACCGGATAACGCGAAGATGAAGATAAGGATCGCACCTTCCATCCAATAGCCGATGGCAGCAGCACCGATGGCAGCTAAAATCATCAACAATTCGACGTTCAACGTTTTTTCTTGATACGTCTCCGTCAAGCCTTCCTTCGCTTTCGCATATCCTCCAATCACATATGCTGATAAGTACAACGTGACATAAACGGCAGACGCCGTATTGAATTTTTCGAGTCCGTAAGCAACTAAAATCAATATTCCGCTAAACAATGCTAGAATCAATTCGTGATGCTCATCCCAAGCATGACGGAATACGGAACGCTGTTGAACATCGGTAGTAGTGGAAGTCGTCATATTAAAACTCCTTTCAAAATGTAAATGAGAAATGAAATCATTATAGAAAGAGAATGAGAATGTGATATATCAATGAGTTTAACTGATTGATAATGAGTTTCATTGTCTCTAGATTATAATTATTATTATCTGTAGAATTACTATATCATGTTTCAGTGAAAAGGAACAGGAAAGGAACTAGAAAGATGCAAAAAATTTTAACCCATCGGATTGGACTCGTCGTCTTTGCATTATTGACGACTTTTTTGTGGGGAAGTGCGTTTCCCTTCATTAAAAAAAGTTATGACTTATTACAGATCACATCTTCCGAATACGGAGAGCAATTGCTGTTTGCGAGCTATCGTTTCTTTTTAGCAGGTGTGCTGTTACTTGTCGTCAGTGTCTTCGTCTTCAAACAGACGATCACATTGAAGGAGCGGACTTACGCCTATAGTCGTCTCGGCTTCTTTTTGACGTTCTTGCAGTACGTCTTCTTTTATATCGGTCTATCTTTGTCAACTGGCGTACAAGGATCAATCATTGCCGGATCGACTTCGTTCTTCCAGATGTTACTGGCACATTTTCGATATGAAGACGATCGACTGAATCGATTTAAAGGACTCGCCTTATTCCTTGGATTCACAGGTGTCATCTTGGCCAACTGGCCACAAGGTGGGCAAGGTGTTTCGTTTGGAGTAGGGGAAGGATTATTGATCGCAGCAATGGTTTCCGGGGCGTTCGGTAACTTGGTTGCCAAAGAATACTCGGCACGTTATCCGGTGGCACCGATGACTGGATGGGCGATGGTCATTGGATCAATCGGTCTCTTTATCGCAGGAGTCATTCTCGATGGTCACGTCGCACCATTCACCTTTTCAACGCCAAGTGCTTGGATGCTCGTGTATCTTGCATTTTTATCAGCGACTGGATTTACGCTTTGGAACTTACTAATGAAATATAATCCAGTCAGTAAAGTGTCGTTGTTCATGTTCTTCGTACCAATCTATGGTGTCAGTTTATCGGCCTTGATTCTCGGCGAGACGATTCCACCGCAAGCGTTGCTTGGGTTACTCTTCGTTGTCAGTGGTATTTTAGTCTCGACGTACCTTCCGTTATGGTTTCAAAAGCGAGGTTGACGAAGATTCAGAATCGTGCAAAAATAGTTTCAATCAAAGTAACTCCCAATCGTTCGTTGCTCAAGCCGACCCGTTCGGCTTTTTTCTGTACGGTCAAGTGAAGACCGATTCGGCCTTGTCTGAAAGGCTAGTGCGACTATAAAACGGAAGGAGATGAAAACGAATGGAACGGAATGAGATCGTTCGAAAGATCATTGCCACTCGTCGTCCACGTGATGAGTTTGCCCGGTTCGTCGTAACGTGCGTCAGTCAGCAGTTGAAGGAAACCCATGGAGATGTGGATGTGGAAATCATCGAGGCGGAGAGAGGTTACGATTCAGTGTGGTCAATCAACGGTCGAGAGGTCGTCGTGCTGCTCGAGACAGAAGAGCTGAAGCGTGCAAAAGAACAGCCGTATGCGATCGACGATAAGCTCTGGCGGAGTTTTCGGCAAGAAGGAATCGTGAAATGAAAAAAACGGATCTTGCGCATCGATGGCGCAAGGTCCGTTTTTTAGATTCGGGGTGTCTCATGACGTTTGGCATACCGCAATAGAAGCGCAAGCGTCGTCAAGACAAGAACGAATAAACTGAAATACAGCATGGAAGGGAGTATGACGAACAGACTACCGGCAATTGGACCAAGAATCGAACCGAGACTGAAGGCAATCCCGGCAAGTAAGTTACCCGTCGGTAGAAGATGACGTGGTAGCTGTTCTGTCATATAGGCAACACCGAGCGAATACGTCGAGCCGAGTGCCATTCCACTGACGGCAAAAATCGCGAACAACCAACCGTAACGTTCGAAGGCGAAGCAAGCAGTGAGAAAAGCGACGGAACCAATCGACAGTACAGTGACTAACGTCCGACGTTTTCCGAAGTGATCGGCAAGTCGCCCCAGTGGTAGCTGCATGATCAATGAGCTGACGACGAATGTCGTGATTAAGGTACTTGTCTCGGATAAACCATATCCGTTACGCGTCGCAAAAACGGGAAAACTGGCATTCAGTGTGGCTTCGAGAAAACCGTATGTAAAACCAGGAAGTAATGTAAACCAAGCAGTCGATAGGACGAGTCGATACCGTGAAGCAGCACTTTGCAATTCCTCTGGCATAACGGACGACGGTTTTTCATTTGGCATACGGAATAATAAAATCAGAACGATGACGGTCAAAGTTCCTGTTAACACGAACGGTAACCAATCGATCACATCGACGAGCGGTGCAGCAAGAGGACCTAAGGCAAAACCGAGACCGAATGCCATCCCGTATAACGACATCGTTCGTCCTAACCGCTCGTTTGGTGTAATGGACGTTACCCAGACTTGTGACCCATAATGTAACGTCTGATCACCGAAACCGACGAGGAAGCGGAGAATTACCCAAGCGATAATGCTTGGGAGTAATGGGAATAAGAAGACAGCCACTGCGACAAGGGCAAGACCGAATGAGATGACAGGAATATAACCACGCCGTCGTAACGGACCTTCCATAAGAGGTGCGGCAACGATGACACCGATATAGAGGACGGCGGCACTGAGTCCGTTAATGAAAGCAGATGTCCCTTGACGTTCTAACAAGATGGACAGTAATGGAATCAGTAATCCTTGTGTGAAACCGGAAATGAAGACGATCGATAAGATGAGAGCAAAACGACGTGACACAAGTAACGACGACCTTTCTTTTTTCTTTTAGCATAACACGCCCCGGACTTCGAAAAGGGAGACCGGGGCGTGTTTCATTTATTTTCTTGTTCAAACCGTGTCGGACGAGGCATGTGCAGGAGATGTTCATCCCAATCTGTCTGATCGAACACTTCATCATGTTCGATACTGTGTGAAGCACGAATACCAACCATCATGACGAACAAGACCATACTGAACGTACCGATGATTGCGACAATACCTACGAGCCATTCCATCCCGGTCACCCCTTTTTATAAAACAGAATGTGTCTACTTTGTGACATTTTTCCCGGGACGCCATTGTTCAAAACCTTTTTTTTGATTCTTAAAGCCGACTCGATTGTTTTGTGAAATCAATCTCAGGGTAATATGCGTTTTTCACAAGCGCGTTCGGTCCAAGACACTGCACCGCAGGACAGTGACATGACAAGCTTTTATTCAGTTCTGTCTCTTGCCACTGGGCATACGCATCATTGAAGGACGTCTCGTGAATCGTACCGAGCGAAGCGAGTTCGTCACCGAAATCGGTTACGATGATTTCACCATCAAAGATGTTGACGTTAAGACGAGAACGACCATCAGGGTCATTGCGAACCGATACGCTTTTTTCTTGACGCAAGCGACGGTGCAATTCTAAATCTGCCTCTTCCATCGAACATGCGTAGAAAGGAAGTGTTCCGAACAACATCCAGACGTTCGGATCGCGGACGTCGAGCAAACGATGGATTCCATTGCGAATTTCGGATAAGCTAGCGGCTTCGATCATCGACGCAAAGTCAGCTGGGTACATTGGATGCACTTCGTGACGGACACAGCCCATATCGACGATTTCCTTATGGATCGCTTCAAGATGTGGCAACGTCCGTTTATTGATCATCGTTTCGGCAGACACGATGACACCACGTGCATTCAAGACACGAGCATTCTCTTTCATCGTTTCAAATAGTTTCGTTCGTGCTTCACGTGACGGTTTTCGCTCCATCATCGCAAAGCCACCATCGATGAAATCATCGGCTGTTCCCCAGTTATGTGAGATATGCAAGACATCGAGATAAGGGATAATTAATTCATAACGAGATAATGGAAGTGTTAAATTTGAGTTGATTTGGGTTTTAGCGCCACGTTCGTGGGCATACTTAAGTAAAGGGACGACGTACTCCTTGACGGACTTCATTGAAAGCATCGGTTCGCCGCCTGTAATGGAAAAGGCGCGTAGGTGTTCGATTTCATCCAGACGTTGAATAAGCAGTTCGACAGGGATTTCAGGTGACTCGCTACTGGATAACATGTAACCGACGGCACAATGTTCGCAGCGCATGTTACACAGTTTTGTCGTCGTGACTTCAATGTTCGACAAACGGACCGTGCCGTATTGTTCAATGTCGCGATAAGCTTCCCACGGATCGTTCGCGATCGTGATGTGTGATGAATGTGACATAGATACTCCTCCTTTTTAGTTCTCCACTTCGTATCGTATGCTAAAATAACGTCGGAATCCAGCGGAAGAAAGGAAGTCTGAATAATGGGAAAAGCAAGAACTGATAAACTTGGTCAAATGAATGTGCTAAAATCAAGAATACAGCTTCTCTGTCATACAATCGATTCACTCGATGAATCATCAGATATCGAAGATTTGGAACGACTGATCGTATCACTAGATCAACTCAAGGCAAAAGTCGTTCGGTATGCGAAGGATATGAAAGAACAAGAAGAAACGAAAAAAGCGGTAGATTGAGACCGCTTTTTCATTTGCACAAACGGAAAGGATGAAATCGATGGCAACAAAAATCAAATTAAAGACAGGTGAGGTCCGTTCAGTCACGTGTCTACGGATGGGCATCAACGGTGAAGGGATCGCGACGCTCGAGCGACAAATCGTCTTCATCCCAGGATTGCTTGTAGGTGAGACGGCACAAATCGAGATCACGGAAATTCATGCGAACTATGCGAATGCGAAAATCTTAAAGCGTGACGATCGTTCACCAGACCGCGTGACACCACTTTGCCCAGTCTATAGTGTCTGTGGTGGCTGTCAATTACAACATATGAGTTACGATGGGCAATTGCGTTATAAGGAAGAGATGCTTCGCAATGCGTTCTTAAAATCAACGAAATTGAATGTCGAAAAGGCCGATATCCGTCCGACGATTGGTTCGAAGGAGTGGGGTTACCGCAATAAATCACAATTCGTCGTCGGGAAACAAGGCAATGAAATCGTTAGTGGTCTCTATTCTGCGAATTCGAATCGTCTGGTCGCAATCGATGATTGTGTCGTCCAAAATAAGGATACGCTTCGTGTCAACCAAGCTGTCACGAAATTACTCAACGATTATAAAGTACCTGTTTACCATGCAGCAAAACAAGACGGTGTCATGCGCCATATCGTCGTCCGGACAGGAATCAAAACGGGTGAAATTCAAGTCGTGCTCGTTGCCTTTAAAGACGGCTTCCGTGATCTAGAGGGTTTGTCGCGCGATATCATGGACATTCCAGGTGTCGTCTCGGTCGCGCTGAACATCAATGATAAGTTAACGTCACGTGTCTTTGGAGAAGAGACGGAAGTCTTGCGTGGTGTCGAACGGATTGAAGAAGAGATGGGCGAGTTCACGTATCAACTGTCGCCACGCGCCTTCTTCCAGTTGAATCCGGAACAAGCAGAGCGGATGTATGAAGAGATCGCGCGTGCTGCTGCTTTGACAGGCGAAGAACGTGTCGTCGATGCTTACGCAGGTGTCGGTTCAATCGGACTTTGGATTGCTAAGGGTGCAAAAGAAGTCCGTGGTATGGAAATCATCGAAGAAGCAGTTGAAGATGCGAATGCGCATATGAAGCAATATGGCTTTGACCATGCGCATTATGTCGTCGGTAAGGCAGAAGCATGGATTCCACGTTGGGTGAAGGAAGGCTGGATTCCAGACGTCTTTATCGTCGATCCCCCCCGTTCAGGTTGTGATACGCAGTTATTGAACGCAATGATTTCGTCTAAGGCGAAAAAAATCATCTATGTCTCGTGTAACCCGCAGACGCTTGCACGTGATTGCGATCATTTGATGAAAGCGGGATATAAGGTATCGTACATTCAACCGTATGATATGTTCCCACAAACAGCGCACGTCGAAGCGATCGTCGTGCTCGAAAAGAAGAAAAAGAAAAAGTTCTAAGCGCGAAAAAAGCCCGTATGCACTCCTTGAACGAGTGGACATACGGGCTTTTTTTCTGTGACTGCTCACTTACGTTTGCGAAACATAATCGAACGTGGCATCACATTCGGAAAAACGTTCCTTCAATTGACTGACGCGGTCAGCTGGGAGTGGACCACGTTCAATCAATTGCTGGTTCAAAGCGAGGTGTTCTGGTCGAGACGTTCCGATGATGGCCGTCGTGATTCCTGGTTCGAAAATTGTAAAACGTAACGCGGTCTCAAGCCAGCTAGATTCCTCGAGTGGATAAGCCAATTGTTGTGCTCGTTCCCAGTATGGTTCAACATATTGTCCGACCGGACGATCCGTGAAGCGCCACGGTGCATTACCGATTGGACGTTTGGCGATGACCCCGTGATTCAAAAGTGTAGGTAAGACTTGATCGACGCGTTGATCAAACAGATTGAAGGATGTCTGGAAACTATCGAAGCGTTTCGTTTTGATGGCATACTGCAAATCTTCTCGGTCACCAGAATAAGCGATGACTCGGACTTTCCCAGCTTGTTTTGCTTGTTCAAGCGCTTCGATGACGTCACTTTGAGCGAGGATTTCTCGACTACAAGAATGTAAGTGTACGATGTCGAGATGATTCGTTTGCATCGTCTGTAAGGCTTGATCGATGCCACCATGGACCGCTTCAAAGGTCCAGTCCTGCGTACCGGGAACATCATAGCCGACTTTCGTCGACAGAATGACGTCGTGCCGACGATTCTTTAGAAATTGTCCGACGCGTTGCTCCGATAAGCCATAGCCGCGTGCTGTATCGATCAGATTGATGCCAAGATCACGTGCTTGTTCGAGTAAATAAACTGCTTCGCGATCCGTCATCTGTTCTGCGCCGATGTGACCAGCTCCGAACCCAAGCGGGGATACGAATAGATCGGATGTTCCAAAACGTCTTAACTCCATGAACGATACTTCCTTTCAGACAACCTGTAGTTTTATATCGATGATGCTCGTTTTTGACGATTACGATAAATCAGATAACCAACGAGTGCCACGCCTGCTATCGACCATTGGACGATGGACGAGAATTGCAAGAATTGATGGACAGCGAGCACTTCGACTAACATCGCTGGAATTTTTCCAATCGTACTCGCAGTTAGGAAGAGTAAGACGGAAATACCACTAGCAGCACTGACAATGTTGACGATGCCTGACGGGACAAATGGTAACAGCCGTAACAAGATGATCGTCCAAAAAGCTTCATGTCCTTGTTGTGTTTGGAGCTTTTGTTGCAAACGATTGACTCGATCTGGAAGCGGGCGACGAAGGGCATACTGCAGTCCTTGTCGGTAAATTAGGAACGCACAAACCGCACCTAAGACTTCACCGGTGAAAGAAAGCAAAGTGCCGATCCATAATCCGAAATAGACGAGATTCGCAGCGGTGACGAACGTACTCGGTAGGACACCAAGTACACTGACGACGACGCCGATCAAGACACTAACGAACGGAGCGAACGGTCCGAAGAGTTCAAAGGTTTGGATGACATGTTGTTCCATCATTCGAATCCATCTTCTTCATCCGGAAGAAGTGGTAACTCGATGTGAACAGTCGTTCCTTCTCCAAGAACGGAGTCGAACCGGATCGTTCCATCATGACGATCGATGATGTGTTTCGTGATCGCAAGACCAAGACCGGTTCCGCCATCTTTCCGCGTCCGTGATTTATCGACGCGATAAAAGCGTTTTGTCAATCGATCAAGATGCTCTTCCGGAATGCCTTCTCCTTCGTCCCGGATAAGGCAATGCGTCCGGTCGCCGATCGTTTCAGTCGACAAGAAAATCTGTTTGCCAGGCGGCGTGTACCGTAAGGCGTTATCGAGTAAATTGCCGAAGACTTGCTCGAGACGGTCTGTATCGCCTAAGACGATTTGATCCGGATCGAGATGCATCACGAACGTGACCCCTTTCGACTGAGCAATTGGTTCCATCCGGTAGATGACATCCTCAAGTACTTGACTGAAGACGAGCGGTTGCTTCGACATCGGGTAGGAATCGCGCTCAAGTTGAGCGAGATCGAGCAGATCATTGACGAGACGTTGCAGACGTTCCGTTTCCCGTTCGATGATCTGGTAATATTGCGCACGCTTTTCTTCCTCCAGCGAATCATCCTGCATCATCTCTGTATAGCCACGAATGTAGGAGAGAGGTGTCCGCAATTCATGACTGACGTTCGCAAGGAACTCCTTCCGCTGCTCGTCGACTTCCCCAAGCGATTCCGCCATCTTATTCAGAGTTTCTGCGAGTTCGCCAATCTCATCATCCGATTGAATCGGAATCCGGTAATCAAAGTCACCTTGCGCGTAAACCGTTGATGCGCGCTTCATATCGATTAACGGACGAATGATTGTATCAATAATCTGACGACCAAAGATGACGAGATTCAAGACGATCAGCCCAATCATGAAGAAGATCATCAGGCGGAGTGGACGGAACGGTTCACTGATTTGTCCAAGTTCCAGGTACAAGATTAGCGTACCGACCAGTCGATTGTTTTCGATGATCGGAAATCCGGTCATTAGAATATCCGTTCCTTCAATCGGATGGGTCCGGCTCGAGACGACAGTCTCACCATTACGAAGCTGTTCGATGTCCGCATTCGTCAAAAAACGGAGTCCTGCCGGATTTTTCTTTAGAAAATCGATGAAGAAGACTTTCGATTCCGTCAATTCATTCGTATAAGTCATCCCATCATAAAAAGCACCAGATAAGCCTTCGGATTTGTAAATGTTGATTAGCTTTTCCCCACGGTTCAATAAGATATCTTCTTGCGTCTGAAGATAGAACCGGTCGTAGAGATAAAACGTCAGCAGGACAAATAAAATGGCAGAAAAAACGCTTGTAAACCAAATCGTAATCCAAATCCGGCGCCGGATCGTATAGCGCTTAATCATACTTCCTCGAATTTATAACCGATGCCCCAAACTGTTTGAATCGAGCCACCGGCTTCCCCGAGCTTTAAGCGAAGTGTTTTAATATGCGTATCGACCGTCCGTAAGTTACCGATATAATCCGCACCCCAAATTTGATCGAGTAGCTGTTCGCGAGAAAAGACCTTATCATTGTTTTGAGCAAACAGATGTAACAAATCAAATTCCTTACGCGTCAGACTGACCGGCTTGCCATTGACGTGGACACTCCGACTTTCAGTGTCGAGTTCAAGCATACCGAGCGTTAAAGTAGAAGATTGATCAACTGTAAAGCGGTGAGAACGACGAAGAGTCGCTTCGATACGAGCAAGCAATTCTCGGGGACTGAATGGTTTTGTAATATAGTCATCAGCTCCGATTTTCAGACCGTGAATCCGATCGAGCTCGTCCGAACGTGCCGTCAGCATGATGATCGGAACATTTGAGAACTCACGGATGCGCATACAGGCTGTCAAGCCGTCCATTTCCGGCATCATGACATCGAGTAGAACGAGATGGAATGTATTTTGTTGAATGAGATGGATCGCTTCTTGTCCGTTAGAAGCTGTCATCGTCGTGTAGTGTTCTTTTTCGAGATTCGAGACGAGAAGGTCACGCATTTGTGCTTCATCATCTACTACGAGAATATTAAACGATTCTGGCATTAGTCTTCGCTCCATTTCCTGTAGAAGAAAAGGTTTCTTCCATAAAGATAATTTTTCTTATTTATCATACCATTTCAAACTTTATAAACGCATGCGTGGACGCAAAAAAGCATGAGAGACAAGGCTCTCATGCTTCGAGTTGTTGATGATCGTATAGTGTTTCGAGTTCCCGACCATGAATGTACATGTGGAAACTAGATTTTGAGACTTCATATAGCGTGAACTGCGTCTCGCCAGCATTCAATTGCTCAAGAAGCGCAGGGCGCAACTCATCCGCACAAAATGCATACGGCAATTTTTCAGCTGCTTTTTGTGACCGAATGTTGCTTTTGCGAATTTTCATGAAGACACTCTCATATCCAAGATCGAAGAACAGCTCAGAGAAAAAGGCTTCTTTCGCTAAATGATTGTATCCTTTACCATGATACGGTTTACCTAACCATGTACCGAGAAACCCATATTGTCCTTCGATATCGAGTAAACTGATCGTACCAATCGGTTGATCGAATTCATCTAGGATAGTACGTGATACGATTTCGCCACGTTCTTCCTCTTCGATTGCCTGCTTTGTAGTAAACAGAAATTCATCAAAGTACCGTGTTTTTTGGCGGACGTACGGATATACGTCTTGATGCTGCATCAGTTCGAACAAATCAGCGCAGTCGCTCAGCTCCCGTTGCTTGAGCATACTTCCATTCCTCCTTTTAGGACCGCAAGAATGATTGTCGAAAGCTACCTGTCTGACTCGTTTGAACCGCGCATGGTATGCCTTCTTCAGTTGTCGGATAAGATAATATTACCTTCTTTTTTTAAAATTGCAAGAAAATAATTTTTGTGAAAAAAGATACAAAAACAAGATGTTTTCCATAAGCGTTTAAAACCCCCGCTAGGTGTAAAAAACACCTAGCGGGGGGCGGATTAAGTCAAGTTCAGTTGAGCGTGTTCAAAAATGATTTTTCCATCGATCATCGTCATGAGCGGCTTCGCTAAATAGTCGAGTGGGAAGTGACTCCACAAGACGAGATCCGCGTCTTTTCCGATCTCAATCGATCCGACCCGATCGTCCACACCGAGCGAACGGGCTGGATGAATCGTGATCGCGCGTAAAGCGACATCGACCGGTAGACCTTCTCGTGCGGCAAGACCGGCGCAAAGGTTCAAGTACTGGACAGGTGTGTACGGATGATCGGTCGTAATCGAGATTTCAAGACCATGTTCGTGAAGAACTCGATACGTTTCCCATGTTTTATTCTTCAGTTCGATTTTAGATTTTCGTGTAAAGGTTGGACCGACCGTCACTTTTTCGATCGGTAGCTGTTCCATCTCTTTTGCAACGAGATGACCTTCCGTACAATGTTCGATGCGTAAATCAAGATCAAACTCTTCCGCAAAACGGATAGCAGAAAGGATGTCATCTGCTCGATGCGCATGTACACGAAGCGGCATTTTGTGATCAAGGACCCGTTTGATCATTTGATGGGCGAACGTTTCAGAAACCGGCTGCGTCCGAACTTCAAGAAAGGCTTCGCGCAACATTCCCATGATGCCCATCCGTGTCAGTTCACCAGCACGACCAGCACTATGGACACGTTTCGGGTTTTCACCGAGTGCCACCTTCAGACCCGCGTACTTTCGCAGGATCATATCATCGATGAACCGTCCGTGCGTCTTGATGACACTCGTGACGCCACCGATGATGTTCATGCTACCGGGCATGACTTGAACGGTCGTGATCCCATGTTGAACGGCTTCCTTAAAGCCTTCATCAAGCGGGTAGACGCCATCAATGGCACGAAGATGAGGTGTCATCGCGAAAATCGTCTCATTCGCATCATTTCCGACTGTTCCGGTACCTTCATCATATAATCCAAGGTGTGTATGGGCATCGATAAAACCGGGCAATAAAAAGTGACCTTCTGCTTCAATGACTTGATCGCTTTCTAAATGATCCAGTAATTCACCGATTTCAATGATTTTCCCATCACGAATGCGGATGTCACCGTAAAAACTGTCCGAAGTAATCGGATAGATATGTGCATTTCGAATCAAGATATCCAAGTATCGTCCACCCCTGTACTAGTTTGAATGCTCGATTGCTCGTAACGCATCCTTTAGTTCAGCATACCGAAACTTGTATCCGTTTTCGAGCGCTTTTTTCGGAACGACACGAGCTCCTTCTAGTACAATCGTACTCTTTTCGCCGAGTGCGAGTTCTAACACGAAGCGTGGCGCCGGGAGCCAGTGTGGGCGATGTAAGACTTTTCCGATCGTCTGTCCGAAACGCCGCATCGTTTCCGGATGAGGAGCAGTGATGTTCAGCGGTCCTTCGACTGTCGGGGTCTCGAGCGCGAATAGGAATAACTCGACTAGATCATCGATGTGGACCCAGGAGACCCACTGCTTTCCGTCGCCCATCGTCCCACCACCAAACAAGACATAAGGAAGACGCATTAACGGATAAGCGCCACCGGCTTTCGTCAAGACGACCCCGATTCGTGGATGGACGAGACGAATGCCGGCGTCAGCAATCGGGCGAGCAAGGTCTTCCCATGCGACACAGACATGACTTAAGAAGTCAGCGGTCGGTGGAAGTGGTTGATCTTCAGAGAAGGTCTGATGCCGATCCTGTCCGTAAATGCCAACCGCAGAAGCAGATAAGACGACGTCTGGTTTTTGGTCGAGTGCTTCAACGATCCGGACGAGTTCCTTCGTCGTGCTGACGCGACTGTCGAGAATGGCACGTTTGCGTTCATCCGTCCAACGTCCATCGTTGATCGAAGCACCAGCAAGATGAATGAAGGCATCGACGCCCTCTAAGTGCTGTTCCGGCTTTGCGTCTTTTGTCATCCACTTGATATATGTGATATGCGCATCGTTCGCTTTCGGATGACGCGTCAAGATAAAGATGTGATGTCCTTGCTCGAGCAAACGCTTCGTCAAGGCTTGACCAATCATACCGGTTCCACCGGTAATCGCAATGTTCATGTAATCCATCCTCCTTGAAATAAGTAAAAGTAGCTTCTTTCCATTTGTTCCCGTTCCATGGTTTCACTCAAACATAGACCTGCCTGTTCATGATATCGTAGAACTACCGAATCAGGTTAGGGGAGGGAACGACATGAAGATCAAACGGATCTCGACGCAGAAAAAGAACAGCGAACGATTCAATATCTATGTCGAGCGTGATGGCAAAGAAGAGTATGCCTTTGCCGTAGACGTCGATATCTTAATTAAATACAATCTGCAACGCGATAAGGAACTCGATGACGACTTCGTCAAGGAAGTGTTGACGGCTGAAGAACAGCAAAAAGCGTATCGTCTCTCATTGAATCATTTATCGTACCGCATGCGGGCGACGAGTGAAGTCGTCGCCTATTTAACGGAGAAAGAGACACCGGAGCATGCGATCAAACATGCAATCGAGCGATTGACGGAGCAACGCTATCTGGATGATCAACAGTTCGCACTTGCTTATACGGCAACGAAAAAAGCGACGACACCTCAAGGACCGGGACGGATTCGCCGCGACCTTGAGGCATTGAAGATACCAAAGACGGCGATTGATGAAGCGATCGTGACGTTTACGGATGAAGAGGAATACGAAAAAGTCCTGAAGTTTTTGCGGCAAAAACAAAAAGAGCTTCAACGACGATCCGTGCGGGAACTGACACAAAAATTACAATTAACGCTTATGCAACGTGGTTTCTCGTCCGATTTGATTAAAGCGGGCATAGAAGAGGTGTTTTTAGCTGAAGAAGGTGACGAAGAAGAACAGGCGGCCCTTTATCAAGCGCGTAAGTATTATCCGAAATATCGGCAACTTGAACCGTTCGAGCGTGAACAAAAGGTGAAGCAAGCACTTGTTCGAAAAGGATTTCCATACGGTTTAGCAGCTCAAGTCCTTGAACAAGTCAAAGAAGAAGAGGCGGAATAATAAAAGCAAGACGAAAAATTGACAATTATCCGACAATTGTGCTATTCTACGCACAGACTAAGAAAAGGAGGAACCGTCCTATGAAAAAGCCAATTGGTTTCACTCATATCCAACAGCTGAATACGACGGAGACTCTTGAGCGCGTTTAAGTAATTCATTTCATGTGCGAGCAAGGGGATTCGTCTCCCGAGCGCGCAGACGAACAAGAATGGATCATGCCCATTTCAAGGCATACTGATTCTCGGACTGCATCCGGAAATCCGTATGCCTTTTTGCGTGCTCGGAAAAAGTACTTCATTTTACAGTAAAGGGGGGACCCTCATGCGTTTATTTAAGCAATTGAGTTGGTTTCTTAAAGAACACAAATCATCGTATCTCGTAGCAGTCATCTTGTTAATCATCACCGGCTTCATCGATTTAACGCCACCGTGGCTGATCGGTAAGGTCATCGACGGTTTACGATCAGGATCGATGGACCGGACGACACTCTTACAGTATGTCGGCGGATTAACGGTCATCTCCATTGTGTCCTTCATCTTGACGTATCAATGGTTAGCGAAATTATTCGGAACGGCCTTTTTATTAGAACGGACACTTCGGAGCCGCTTCTTTACGCACTTATTGAAACTGACGCCGACGTTCTATCAAAAGAATCGGACGGGAGACTTGATGGCACTCGCGACGAACGACTTAAAGGCGGTCGAGCGGACAGCCGGATTTGGTGTCTTGACGCTCGTCGACTCGTTGAACATGACGGCAATCACGCTCGTCGTCATGGGGGTAGCGATCGATTGGAAGCTGACGCTTGCTGCCTTGTTACCGATGCCACTTCTCGCTTACGCGATGAATAAGCTCGGGAGTCAAATTCACGGACGTTTCATCACGGCTCAGGATTCATTCGGAACGATGAATGACCAGGTCGTCGAATCGATTTCCGGACTGCGTGTCATCCGCTCATTCGTACAAGAACCAGTCGATGTTAAACGGTTCGATGATGTCACGACGGATGTTTTTGAGAAAAATATGCACGTCGCAAAAATCGATGTCTTATTTGAACCGATCATCAAGCTGCTCGTCGGGTTCAGTTACTTGATCGGCTTATCGTTCGGGACATATCTCGTCTTTACGAACGACATCACGCTCGGACAATTGGTCGCCTTTAACATCTATCTCGGGATGCTGATTTGGCCGATGTACGCCTTTGGTGAATTGATCAATGTCATCCAGCGCGGAACAGCAAGTCTTGATCGTTTAGAAGCAACGATGCGAGTCAAACCGTTGATTGCTTCGACACCGCGGAAACACGTCGATCGCCCTGAACGGATCGAGATGAACGATTTGACGTTTACGTATCCAGAAACAGCGCATCCGGTCTTACGAGATTTGAATATGACGATTGAACAAGGAACAACGATCGGTATTGTCGGACCAACAGGATCCGGGAAAACGACGTTCTTGCGTCAATTCTTACGTGAGTATCCAATCGGACGGGACATGTTGACAGTCAACGGCGTACCGTATGAAGATGTTGCGCTAGAGACGGTTCGCGGTTGGACGGGTTACGTCTCTCAAGAACATTTGCTGTTCTCAAAATCCGTCCGGGACAATATTCTGTTTGGTGCAGGTGAAGCGACAGAAGCTGAATTGCAGGAAGCGATTCGTCTCGCATCGTTCGAAAAAGATATCGAAACGCTGGAACAAGGACTTGAGACGATGGTCGGTGAACGTGGCATCACGTTGTCGGGAGGACAAAAGCAACGTCTGTCAATCGCGCGGGCGATGTTAAAAAAACCAGAGTTGCTGTTGCTGGATGATTCATTATCAGCGGTAGACGCGAAAACGGAATCACATATCATTGATTCGATTCGATCGAATCGCCACCAATCCACGACATTAATTGTTGCCCATCGCTTATCGGCAGTGGCACATGCGGACGAAATCATCGTCTTACAAGACGGAATGATTTCTGAACGAGGAACACATGACAGCCTGATGGCACAAAATGGCTGGTACGCTCAACAATTCGAGCGACAAAGTGAAGAGATGTAAGGAGGTGCCTTTGCATGAATGAATTGGAATTATATCAACTCGATCCGGCACGTCGGAAGACGACGATCCGTTCGTTAATCCGCTATGCGATGCATGAGAAAAAAGCAATTTTCTTAGGATTGTTTCTACTCGTATTAGCAGTCGGAGCGGAATTGACAGGTCCGTATATCGCCAAAGTCATCATTGATGAACATATTGTTGCGATTGAAAAGGACTGGGTTGAAGTTAAAGCGGACGGTGCGGTCACGTATGATGGTCGTCAGTTCGCCAAAGCACAGGATGTCTCGAAAAGTCAGATTGTTCGATCCGTCTCGATCGTTCAGACGGCAAACGGCTACTTTTTCGTACCGAAACAAGTCGTCAGTGGGGGAGAGCGGAACATCAGTGGAGATACGATGACCGTTACGCGCGGCGATGACGTATACACGTATAGCAATATTCAAAAGCTGACACAAGGGCAGGTCTATGATTTTTATTCAAAGGACTTAAAAGCGATCGGCTGGTTATCGTTGATCTACGTCCTTTTGCTGCTTGCAGCAGCTGGTTTGAACTGGATTCAGCAAATTTTGCTCCAGCGATCTGCTCATAAAATCATTAAACGGATGCGGCTTGATGTCTTTACGCATCTGCAACGATTACCGGTTCGTTATTTCGACCAGACACCGATCGGAAAAATCGTCAGTCGTGTTACGAATGATACGGAAACGATTCGCGATCTATATCTCGGTGTGCTCGCCCGGGTCTTCTCGGGGATCATCACGATGGCAGGGATTCTCGTCGCGATGTTCTTCCTCGATTATCGCTTAGGACTCGTCTCGCTGATCATCATTCCGATCGTCTATTTCTGGATTCAGCTGTTCCAGAAACTCGCGACGAAGAACAACTTCAAGGTCCGCTCCCTCGTTGCCGACATGAATGGTCAACTGAATGAGAACATCCAGACGATGCCGATCATTCAGGCTTATGCACGTGAGAAGGAAGTCCTTGCCGAATTCGAACAAAAGAACGAAGAGAACTATCAGACACGGGCAAAGTTGTTACGACTCGATGCCCTGATGTCACACAACTTATCCTACTTTTTGAAAAACTTGACGCTCGCCTTGTTGATTTGGGTCGTCGGTGGAAAAAGTCTGACGAATGGCTCGTTTTTATCGCTCGGGATCTTATATGCGTATATCGATTACGTATCCCGTTTATTCGAACCGGTCACTCAAATCATGAATCAGCTATCGCCACTGCAACAAGCACTCGTGTCAGCGGACCGAATGTTCCAGTTGCTCGACGAAAAGGGAGAGCCGGTCGAACAAGGTCGCGTTGCTCGGTTTAAAGGAGCTGTATCCTTCAAAGACGTCGAATTCAGTTACGAAGCGGGAAATCCCGTATTACGTGAAATTCAAATCGATGCTCTTCCTGGCGCGACGATTGCCCTCGTCGGTCACACGGGTAGTGGAAAAAGCTCCATCATGAACCTGCTGATGCGTTTCTATGATCCATCAAAAGGACAGTTGTTGATTGACGGACAGGACGTGACGCGTTTACCGAAACAAGCAGTCCGTGAGCATATGGGCATCGTCTTACAGGATCCGTTCCTCTTCACGGGAACGATTCGTTCGAACATCACACTCGGTAATCCTGATATTTCCGAAGAACGGGTACGACAAGCGATCGAAGCCGTCGGCGCGGATCGATTCATTGATCGTTTACCGAACGGACTCGATGAACCGGTCATCGAAAAAGGTGCTACGTTATCAGCGGGTGAACGACAGTTGATCAGCTTTGCTCGTGCACTGGCGTTCGACCCTGCGATCCTAGTTCTTGACGAAGCGACAGCGAGTGTTGACTCGGAAACCGAAGCGGTCATTCAAGAGGCTTTGCTGACGTTGACGAAAGGACGGACGACGTTCATCATTGCGCACCGCTTATCGACGATCAAGGATGCGGACGAGATTCTTGTTCTCGATCATGGTCAGATCGTCGAGCGAGGATCCCATGATGTACTCCTCGCGATGTCCGGGATTTATGCGAAAATGTATGCGTTACAAAGTAAGCGGAATCTCGAATTGAAATCAAGCTAATCCATCCAGTTTCTCCTCCTTTTCGTTTATACTGAAAAACGAAGAGGGGGAGTTTTTGTAATGGAGACACGGATGAGTCAATTATCGAAATACGAGCTTGAGATGTTGATCACGAAATTAAGTGAACAAAAACGAAAAGCGGAGCAACACGGGAATGTCAGTGAAGTGGAGGTCGTAACGCGAAAAATCGCCATTGCGAAAAGTTATTTGATCGATCCGAAACGATTCGAACGGGGAGCCTTTTACCGAATCGAAGGAGAAGAGGCGCGATTTGAGTTACACTTCGTCAATGGCGTCATGGGCTGGGGACATTTTGAAGGAACTGCTCAAGAAGTCGCGATTCCGCTCGCATTATTCACAGGAGAGGGGGAGCAGGCATGACGAATCGAGAACAAGCCCTTCAGCAACTGGCTGAAGAATTATTGCAAGTGAATGAAGTACTGACCCCGGAAGAGGCACTGACATGGGTCGAAGTCTTATGGGAAGATTTCGAAGCAACACTCGCACGCGCAGGTGAGAAGTATCAAGGTGAAGCCGTTGCGGTTCATTTCGTCGAGCAACAGATTAAACAGCATGGAGCGAAGTTACACCGGTTTAATACGACGAACGAAAAATTCAAACATTTGATGACAGGTCGAAACGTCGAATGAAAAAAGCTCCGCACATCGGGATTTCCGTTGCGCGGAGCTTTGTCTTTATAAAGCAGGGATGAACAGCTTTTTCTGCAAAGTCCGTTCGCTGAACACCCAGCCGGTATAGGAGCTGACGATTTCTTGTGTAGCAGCGTCGATTCTGACGACGGCAACGAATGGATAGACTTCCTTCGTGAAATAACGAAGGTTGGTGAAACGGTATTCGACAATGCCATCTTTTCGTGAGACCGTATACGTATGAATCTTCGAGAACTCAAGAAATGCTTGCAAGTCCGCGTTTTGTTTAACAATTTCGTACAAGGCGTCACCATGCGGTTCGTCCTTGATCCGGAAGTTTCCGCATTCGACGACGGTTCCACTGTTGATCTTAACGACGGAATACTCATCGCGTAAACGTGCTGCGACATGCCACTCATCCCATTTCATGCCAGGTGAGATGAAAAGCTTGTGTGCGCCGCGATAATAGCGCGCTGCGGTCGCAAGCGCGTCATTTCGTAACTTGAATTGAACAGCGTAGTAAATAATGACGATGGCAATTAAAATCGGGAAGATGACGATCGTCGCTTTCGTCAATAACCAAATCCCGAACGCGGCATAATACATCGTGAACAGATACGGATCAAATGTGTTGATGACACCCCAACCAATCCAGGATTTTTTGAACGGGTGTAAGGCTTGTGTTCCGTAAGCGTTAAACAGATCGACGAAGACATGAAGAGCGACAGCGATCTGCGCCATTAGCCATAATGAAGTCGGAGGTATACCGAATAACGTACCGATGACGATCGAAAGTAATAACGGCCAGGCGAGTAAGGCGATCAATCCGTGTGATTTTCCGCGATGTTGGCGCAAATAGGCGCTGTTTCCTTTGAACTTAAAGACAGTGTCGAAGTCCGGTGCGTGTGAGCCGACGAGCGCCGTCGTCGTCACGGCAGCAAACATCGTCGTGCTCGCTGCGACGTCAGGGTGTAGCGTCGAGATGGCGGCGAGACAAAGTCCCATGCCAATATGCGTACCAGTATCCAATGCGAATTCGCTCCTTCTATAAAATCGTGATGGTGAATCCATCGAGGTTCTGCCGAGTAATTTTTAATAAATATATCGTATCCAAGAGAAAAGAGGTAACCTTTTGACTGTCGTTCAAGAATATTTCACAAACTTTAATAAAACACAATTTACCACAGAACTGATTGCCTGGTTCCTTCGTGAACAGCGGGATCTCCCGTGGCGAAGAACCAAAAACCCATATCATATCTGGATTAGTGAAATCATGCTTCAACAAACGCGCGTTGATACAGTCATCCCGTATTATGAGCGCTTCACGAAACGTTTTCCGACACCGCATGATTTAGCAGAAGCGGATCAAAGTGAAGTGCTCAAACATTGGGAGGGCTTAGGGTACTATTCCCGTGTCAAGAATCTTCAAATCGCGGTTCAGGAAGTTGTTGAAAAATATGATGGGATCGTTCCGGACGAAAAGGAATTGTTCAGTCAACTGAAGGGTGTCGGTCCGTACACGACAGGAGCGGTTCTATCGATTGCTTATGGGCAAGCAGAACCAGCAGTAGACGGAAACGTGATGCGCGTCCTCTCACGTGTACTTGGGATTTATGAAGACATTGCTGCACCGAAGACACGGAAATTGTTTGAGGCGGCGGTACATCAATTGATTGATCCAGCTGATCCGTCCAGTTTCAATCAAGGCTTGATGGAACTCGGCGCGATGGTCTGTACACCGAAGTCTCCGATGTGTGGACTTTGTCCTGTTCAAGACGTTTGTTTTGCATATGATCGAAATGCACAGGAAGAACTACCTGTGAAGACGAAGAAAGGGAAGACGCAAATTATTCCGTATGATGCTCTTGTTTATGAAGCAGACGGAAAAATCGCAATTGAACAACGGGCGGAGACCGGTTTGCTTGCTGGCATGTGGCAATATCCACTTCGAGAAGCAGAAGAAGCGCGTGACGGAACGCTTATCGGGCATGTTCGACACATCTTTTCGCACCGGATTTGGGAGATTGCTGTCTATCGCGTGACGGAACAGCCGGACCAGACGATACTAGTTGATCAGGAAACGTATGCGACGCATCCGGTATCTGTCGCCCAAATGAAGATTGATCGACTATTGAAGGGGGAGATCTAATGCATACTTTTCGATTTGAGACGCGTGTCGATACATCAAAGAAGCAAGCGTGGGATTTTTTAAGTGATGCCAAGGCCTTAAGTCGATTGACGGTATTTCCGCAAGTGAAGACGTCGGGTGATACACGGACGCGAGCCGGGAACACGATTCGTCTACGTGTCGGAGTTTCACCACTATTTGTCTCGTGGACGTCTTGGATTCCTTTCGTAGAAGAATATGTCTTCGTCGATGTCGGTACAAAAGTGCCGTATCCGTTTCGTGCCTGGTGCCACGTGCACCGAGTCGAAGAACGTGAATCTGGCGTCTATTTCATGGATGAAGTGACGTATGCCTCCTTCTTACCCGCCTTCGTCATTGAAGCATTCATCTTAAAACCGATGTTCAAACAGCGAAAAAATGCGATTTTGAATCACTTTCAAGGCTGAATTCCGTCATTTTTCTGAAAAAATACCCTTTCGTTTTTCATGTGTTCTGAAAATGGGTATAATAAGCACGAGAGTATAACAGAATGGAAGAAAAACGCTTTAGAAAGGAGTAGCACATGAGTCGATTCCCAAAAGAAAGTAGCAAGATTGAGATTCAAAGTTTCAAACATAACGGGAGCTTACACAGAGTTTGGGAAGAAACGCTCGTGCTGAAATCGACGGAAGAAGAATTGATTGGGTTCAATGATCGTATCATGGTCAGTGAATCAGATGGTCGTCAGTGGCGAACGCGAGAGCCTGCAATCTGTTATTTTTCAACAGAACTCTGGTTCAATGTCATTTGTATGATTCGGGAGGATGGCATTTACTACTACTGCAACCTCGGATCACCTTCTACGTTCGATGAGAAAGATCGAGCAGTCAAGTACATTGATTATGATTTAGATATCAAAGTGTATCCGGACATGTCCTACATGATCCTCGATGAGGACGAATATGAGAAACATCGCCGTGAAATGAACTATCCGAAGGCGATTGATCGTATTTTAAAGGATAATGTTCAAATCCTGATCCAGTGGATTCGTAGTCGCAAGGGTCCATTTAACCCGGCTTTCGTGGATATGTGGTATCGTGAATATGAAACAAGATATCGGAGATGATGGTTCGCCATCGTCTTTTTTTAATTGAAGGAAGTGAAACACGTGGCAACACAAGCAAAACGTAAGCACCAAGGCTCGATTCGCCGCTATATGGCGTTCGTCAAGCCGTATCAAAAACAGATCCTCTTGACGGTCTTCGTCGGGATCATCAAGTTCTCGATCCCGCTCGGACTTCCATTGTTGTATAAATACATCATCGACCATATCCTAACCGGGAACACAATGCCGATGGCGGAAAAAAGTAAACAATTGGCGTATTTGATTGGAGCAGGTGTCTTCATCTTCTTGATCGTCAAGCCGCCGCTTGAATATGTCCGTCAATATCTCGCACAATGGTCAGCGTCGAAGATTCTATTTGACGTACGGAACCGATTGTTTGATCATGTTCAGAAATTGTCGCTTCGTTTTTATTCGAATACGAAAACCGGAGAAGTCATTTCGCGGATCATCAATGATGTCGAGCAGACGAAAGACTTCGTCGTCACAGGATTAATGAATCTATGGCTTGATATGATCACGATTTTTATTGCCATTGCCATCATGTGGACGATTGATCCGAAGTTGACACTCGTCGCCATCATTCCTTTACCCTTCTATGCCCTTGCCGTTAAGTTCTTTTACGGTCGCTTACGTGGATTGACACGGGAACGTTCGGCAGCCCTTGCGGAACTACAAGGTCATTTGACGGAACGGGTCAACGGGATGGCAGTCATTCGTAGTTTTGCACTGGAACCACACGAGAACAAGGCGTTCAAACATCAAAATGATGGCTTCTTAAAAGCCGCGCTTCGTCAAACGAACTGGAATGCGCGGACGTACGTCGTCGTCTCGACGATTACGGACTTCGCACCAATCCTGATCTTCGGAACGGCGGCGTTCTTCGTCTTGAACAATCAAGTGACACTTGGGACGATGGTCGCGTTCATTGGTTATATCGACCGTCTGTATGCACCGCTCGGTCGTCTCGTCAACTCTTCAACGACGTTGACACAGTCGATTGCCTCGATGGACCGGATGTTCGAGTTTTTAGATGAGCCGTATGACATTACGGAAAAACCGAATGCGCGTGAACCGAAAGATGTCCGCGGAAACGTTCAATTTGAAAACATCAGTTTCGCTTATGAAGAAGGCGGTGAGCTGGCGATCGATCGCTTGACGCTTGACGTTCAGGCAGGCGAACGGATTGCTTTCGTCGGGATGTCAGGTGGCGGGAAATCAACGCTCGTCAGTTTGATTCCGCGTTTTTATGATGTGTCTGCCGGTCGGATCACGCTTGACGATGTTGATATTCGTGACTTGAAGTTGCGAGGTCTTCGCGATCAGATCGGAATGGTCATGCAGGAGTCGATCCTCTTCAGTGAGTCGGTCCAGATGAACATCAAAATGGGGAATCCGGAGGCGACGGACGAGGAAGTCATTGCGGCAGCAAAAGCAGCAAATGCCCATGAATTCATCGAACGGTTACCAAACGGTTATCATACGCCGGTTGGAGAACGCGGCGTTAAGCTATCGGGTGGTCAAAAACAACGTCTTGCGATTGCGCGGGTCTTCTTGAAAAATCCACCGATTCTGATCTTGGATGAAGCGACGAGTGCGCTTGATTTGGAGAGTGAAGCGATGATTCAAGATTCGTTAGCGCGTCTCGCGAAAGGGCGGACGACATTTACTGTCGCGCACCGTTTATCAACGATCACTGATGCCGATAAGATCGTCGTCATTGAAAATGGTCAGATTACGGAAATTGGCACACACGAAGTTCTCATGCAAAAACGAGGCGCTTATTTTGAACTGTATGCCATTCAAAATCTGGAACTCGTCGAATAACAAAAAAGCAGCGATCCTCATGAGGGTCGCTGCTTTTTTAGTGGGAGACTTAGAGTCGAGCAAAGGCACGATCGACTGCTGCGATCGTCTCTGTGATGTCGGCTTCCGTATGTTCTGTCGTCAAGAACCACGCTTCGTATTTCGAAGGGGCAAGGTTGACGCCTTCTTCTAACATCAACTTGAAGAAACGTCCGAACATCTCGCTATCTGCACGTTCTGCACCATCGTAATCGATGACTGTTTCATCCGTGAAGTAGACCGTCATGGCACCTTTTAGACGGTTGATCGTAATCGTGACGTCATGACGTTTTGCTGCTTCTAGCACACCTTGTTCGAGTAAGGCGCCGAGGTGATCAAGTTTTTCATAGACACCAGGCTGCTCAAGTAATTCAAGACAAGCGATACCGGCAGCCATGGATGCCGGGTTACCTGCCATCGTTCCCGCTTGATAAGCCGGACCGAGTGGCGCAACGTGTTCCATGATTTCTTTACGACCACCATAAGCACCGATTGGTAAACCACCACCGATGATTTTGCCGAGTGCCGTCATATCGGGACGGATATCGAGTAACTCTTGTGCACTGCCGTACGTGAAGCGGAAGGCAGTGATGACTTCATCGTAAATAACAAGTGCGTCGTGAGCATGCGTGATTTCGTTGACTGCAGCAAGAAACCCAGGTTGCGGTTCGACGATACCGAAGTTTCCGACGATCGGTTCAACGAGTACACAAGCGACTTGATCGCCCCATTGTTCCATGATTTGACGATATGATTCGATATCATTGAATGGTGTCGTGATGACTTCTTTTGCCGTCGCTTTTGTGACACCAGCTGAATCGGGAGAACCAAGTGTCGCTGGACCACTTCCTGCTGCGATCAGCATCAAATCCGAGTGACCGTGGTAACAGCCACTGAACTTCACGACAAGCTCACGACCTGTATATGCTCGTGCGACGCGAATCGTCGTCATGACGGCTTCCGTTCCGGAATTCGTAAAACGTACTTTTTCAAGCGAAGGAATCGCTTTTTGTAGTTTATGTGCAAAGTCGATTTCTAGACGGTGGGGCGTGCCATAAAGAAGACCGTTCTGGGCAGCATGTGTGATCGCTTCCGTAATGTGAGGGTGACCGTGTCCTGTAATGATCGGACCATAGGCTGCTAAGTAATCGATATAGCGATTGCCATCGACATCATAAAAGTAAGCACCTTCTCCGCGTTCCATATAGACAGGTGCGCCGCCACCGACGGCTTTGAATGAACGGGATGGGCTGTTGACGCCACCAACGATACACTCTTGTGCGATTTCATATAACGCCTCTGAAGTAGGACGTGTAGTGTGGGTAGACATGAGGATTCCTCCAATCGATGATTCGTGAAAAATATCACGATATGATTGTATCATGGACGTCAAATCCGGTGCAGAGACGTTGACGGAATGCCTATTTGTAGGTAGACTAATTATAAAGATTACAATCTGATAATCAATGAAAGATAGAAATGAGGGGATGGACGTGGCTAACGAAATGCTGGATGACGCCGTGAAGTCACTTCGGGAATCAGGCGTTCGAATGACACCACAACGTCACGCGATTTTGGAATATTTAACGACGGGACACACGCATCCGACAGCGGATGAGATTTACCGTGCACTTGAACATCGTTTTCCAAATATGAGTGTGGCGACTGTATATAATAACTTACGCGTGTTCCGAGAAAAGGGAATCGTTGAGGAAATGAATTACGGAGACGCTTCAAGTCGCTTCGATTTCGTTACGACACGCCATTACCACATGATCTGTGAGAATTGCGGAAAGGTCGTTGATTTCAACTATCCTGTGCTCGATGATGTCGAAACGGTTGCGGCGCACTTAACGGGCTTTAAAGTCGATCGTCATCGATTAGAAGTGTACGGAACTTGCCCGGACTGTCAATCGAATGTCCAATAAAAAAACGAGCTGCCTTAGCGGGGAGCTCGTTTATTGTGTTTATTGTACTTTTCGTCAAATTCTTTTCCTTCGAGAGAAGGATCCATCGTCAATGGTTCGTCACAATGCATACATAAGTCGACGCGACCAAGGACTTTTGTCTCTTTTCCACAATTCGGACAAGTAACGACAGCTGCCTTCGTTGATGTTAGACCAATCAAGAAGTAGAGTGCCGTACTCGCGAGGACCATGACGAAACCGAGAAGCATGAGTAAGACCATGATGATCTCGAATTGTTTGAGTAATAGACCGCCGTACATGACGAGCATACCGCCGAATACGAGGAACATTGCTAGGTTTCGCGCGCGGTTTATTTTATTTTTTCGTTGTTTTTTCAAGTGAATTCCCCCTGTTGTCAGTCTAGCATAAGATGCGGGATTGCCTGAAGAAGGAAAGCTTGTTTTTTTGTCGAAAATGGTAACGACGAGTTCGTATAGAAGGGTGAGAAGTAAATGGAACAAGCAACACGAACGATTTATTCGGAATACGCGGCTTATCGTGAAACTCAAGGAATCATTGCGGTTGAAAAACGACAACCACGGGATTCTCTGACAGATCAATTTGATACACTTCTTGTTGTCATCACAAGAGATCCGGAAGTCGAATGGACGATTAAACATTACCGATTGAATACGTTGAAAGTATCTTTACATCTTGTACACGAGGATGTGTTATCGCGTTGGATTTTATTGAATGCCAATCGACGTGCGATTCATTGGATTACAGAAGGAACGATTGTATTCGAACGAAACGATTACTTAGTTGACTTAAAAAGACAACTACTCGATTTTCCTGATGAGGAACGACATTTACAGATGACGATTTCCTTTGCTAAATTGTTGCGTCGTTTCCAAGATGGGAGAAACTTGTTTAGTCGCGGACATCATTATGATGCCTATACACATGTCCATCATGCGTTACATCACCTCGCACGGTTATCCGTCCTCGAAAAAGGAAAACATCCTGAAACGGTCGTTTGGGAACAGGCGCGACTCGATGACCCGGATGTCTATAAACTATACGAGCAATTATTGATGAGTGAAGAGACACTAGATCAACGTATTCATCTTGCTTTGATTGGGCTTGAGCACCTTTTGCAGTCCAAGGTTTTATCGGGAGGACGCTATTTATTCGAAATTATGCGTGAACGGACGGATCCTTGGACGATGTATGAATTGATGGAAGAAGAACGACTGCAAGAAGTTAAAGTAGATTTGAGCAGCTTAATCGATTTCTTCATGCGAAAAGGTTTGATTCGTATCTCATATCAAACGACTAAAGGGGCGGGAGTCGAACTCGTGACGTATGAGCCGGTCGTATGACGATCGGCTTTACTTTTTCCTAGAATTGTTTTTGCTATATATAGAAGAAAAAAGATTTCAAAAGTTTTTTTAGAAAAACTATTGACGATATTATACCGAGATAGTATATTAATACATGTCGACAGGGCAACACGCGCTGGACGGTGACGGGAAAGAAAAAAGATTTCAAAAAAGGATTGACGCTTAAGTTATTCCGTGATATCTTATTAAAGTCGCTGAAAACGAC
>NZ_DJTL01000019.1:0-26736 GCF_002439205.1 Exiguobacterium sp. UBA6309
TTGCAGGTCGGTCTTTTTGTGTAATTATTTTAAAGGAAAAGGAGCTTTTTCATGAAACACGAACTTCCTATTGTACATGCACTTCAACGTCACTTAGATCGAACGCCCATCTCATGGCATGTTCCTGGACATAAGAATGGAACTCTGACACCTCTTCCTGACTTTTTTAAATGGGACGTCACAGAATTACCTGGTCTAGATGATTTTCATCATCCGGAAGAGGCTATTGCAGACGCAATAGCTTTGCTTCAAAAAGTCTACGATGCAAAAGCGAGTCATTTCCTTGTGAATGGTTCGACTGTTGGGAACTGGGCGATGCTTGCCGCTACAGCAATAAGAGGAGATCGTGTTTATGTACAGCGTAATTCGCATAAATCGGTATTTAATGCACTCGAATGGTTAGGAATCGAACCGATCTTTCTTGAACCAGATACCCATAAAGAAACGGGAATCAGTGGTCATGTTTCACGTGAAACATTAAAGGAAGCGTTTACGAAATATCCAGGAGGAGTTGGCGTGTTTATCACTTCACCGACATATTACGGAGAAGTGGCTGATATCACGTCACTCGTTCAGCTCACGACGTCGCACGGACTCCCTTTATTAGTGGATGAAGCACACGGTGCACACTTCGGTAAAGCATTTGGTGTTCGTTCTGCATTTGAATTAGGAGCAACCGCTGTTGTCCAGTCTGCCCATAAAACGCTTCCTGCACTGACGATGGGAGCATGGATGCACGAGCGATTTTCGGAAAAGATGAGAAGAAAGTTACAGCGAGCGCTCCAAGCGTTTCAAACCTCAAGTCCTTCGTATTTGTTACTGGCTTCATTAGACTATGCCCGTTCCTATCGTGAACAATGGACAGTTGAAGGTATGTCAAATATTCAGGTTAGTCACGATGCGTTTATCGAATCACTTCAACGGTTCGATCATATGACCGTCCTTCGCTTCGATGATTGGTCACGGATGACATTAACGTATGAGGGATATTCAGGAGATGCGTTGTTGCACGCGTTACGAGCTGTTCAACTCGATGCGGAATTTGCTCTAGGGGATCACGTCGTCTGTATTTTGCCACTTCGTCCGCTAGCAAAGTCTGAGCAGGATGACTGGGTTCATCGTGTCGAACGCGCTATTCAAATGATGAAATCAGAAGGAATTCCTTTGAAAAGGTATATCGAGCAACCAATTATGGGTAAAATACAGGTATCTGCTTTAGCTTGTTCTTATGAACAGTTAGAACAAGCAACAGGTACGTTCCGTCAGCTGGATGAGTGTATCGGTCATGTTTCACTCGAAACCATTATTCCGTACCCGCCAGGCATTCCGTTGATCGTCAGAGGCGAACGCATTACGGCGGAACAGGTACTACGTTTACGACATTATCAAACCGTAGCCGTTCATTTGCAAGGGGGCGAACAATTGCAACAAGGAGCGTTACGCGTCATAGAGGAAGGGTTTGAAAGATGAAAGGTACGTTCATTACTGTCGAAGGACCGGATGGTGCCGGGAAAACGACACAACTACAATTGCTTAATGATGTGTTAAAAGAAAAGGGCTATAATGTCATGATGACCCGTGAGCCAGGTGGCACACGCGTTGGGAACGAAATTCGTTCATTGATTTTAAATCCTGATTTTGAAGAAATGAAAGAGATGACGGAAATTCTGCTGTATGCAGCGTCTCGTGCCCAGCATGTCGAAGAATTGATTCGACCGGCGTTAGAGGCAGGCACAATCATCTTATGTGACCGATTCGTTGATGCCTCACTTGCCTATCAAGGATATGGGCTTGGACATCCGATTGATCTCGTGCGTCATATTAATGATTCTGCAACAGGTGGATTAGCGCCAGACCGGACGTATTTATTTGATTTAACGGTAACGGATTCTAAAAAACGAATGATGGACCGGGGAGCACTTGATCGAATCGAGCAACGAGATGATGCGTTTCGTGCCCGTGTCTATAATGGTTTCAAACAGATTGCGGCATCGGACCCAGAACGGGTACAGATTGTACAAGCCAATCGATCGATTGAAGTGATTCATCAGGACTTAGTGGAAGATGTCATTACGTATTTAGAAGAAAAGGAGAGATTCTCATGAAAATGGTCATTACGATTGTTCAAGATAAAGACAGCTTACGTTTGGCGGAAGCGCTTGTCGAGCATGATTTCCGAGCAACGAAACTAGCAACGACAGGTGGTTTTCTTAAAGAGGGAAACACGACGTTCATGATTGGTGTACAGAGTGAGCGTCTCGATGATCTGTTACGATTGATCAAAAAGAATTGTTCGAGTCGTGAACAGATGGTTTCTCCAATCTCACCAATGGGTGGTCATGCCGATTCTTATATCCCGTACCCTGTTGAAGTCCAGGTAGGCGGGGCAACGGTCTTCGTCTTGCCAATCGAAGGGTTTCACCAATTCTAATGCAGACGTTTCATGAACTGGAACAGACACAATCGGTCATTTCGACGATTCTTCAAAATTCGTTACGAAACGATCGAATCAATCACGCTTATATCTTCACTGGAGACTATGAGCCGCTTCTACTTGAAGCGGCTCACTTGTTCGCGAAAAGCCTTTTTTGTGAGGCCCCGGTCGATGTGGAGCCATGTGGTGTCTGTCGTAGCTGTCGGCGGATGGAAAGTGGTAACTTGGTCGATTATTATGAAATCGAACCAGATGGCGCGACCATCAAAAAAGAACAGATTCAACAATTGATGCATGATCTCTCACTCCGAGGACTTGAAGGCGATCGTCAGATTTATGTCATTACACAGTCCCATAAGATGACTCCCCAAGCAGCGAACAGTTTGCTGAAGTTCTTTGAGGAACCAGGAGAAGGAAAAGTGGCCTTATTGTTGACGAATCAACCTCAACTCCTTTTACCTACGATTCGATCGCGGGGACAGTTATTAAGTTTTCGTCCAGCGGATCGTCAAATGATTGGCGAGGTTTTATCTGAAAAAACGGGACGGGACCACGAGTTGACGCAACTGGCAGCGCGTGTCTATCCAAAAGTCGAGGATGCAGAAGAAGCATTACTCGAAGACTGGTTTGTAAATGCGCGAGCGTCAGTGTTACAATTGATGGAGGAATTAGCGAATCGTCCGGCTGATTTACCGCTGTTCGTACAAGAGAAATGGATGGGACAATTCAAGAACCGTCAGGATGTCCGAATTGGTCTTGAACTCGTCACTTGTTTCTTCGAGGATGTCTTACGCCTGAAACTGAATCCGGCGTGGGAAGGTATGACCTATACGAATAGTAAACCCCAACTTGAACAGATGGGGTCCAAGAGCCAGACGACGATCACCCGCTGGTTACAAGCTGTGCTTGCCGCAGTCCGACGGGTCGAAGCGAATGTTAATCCCCAATTAACAGTTGAGCGTCTCATGTTTGACTTACAGAAAGGGTAGAGCGACATGCTAGAAGTAGTAGGCGTTCGCTTTAAAGAAGCGGGCAAAATTTATTATTTTGCACCTGGACAAGAGTCATTATCACGAGGACAAGCAGTCATCGTTGAGACGGTACGGGGCATTGAATATGGCGAAGTGGTCATCGCCGATAAACAAATGGACGAAGAAGATGTGGTGTTGCCACTGAAATCCATTCTTCGAATTGCTGACGATAAAGATGCAATGATCGTCCGTGAAAATAAAGTCGCAGCGCTTGATGCGCATGCGGTATGTGTCGAAAAAATCCGTGAACATAAACTCGATATGAAATTGGTCGATGTCGAGTACACGTTTGACCGCAATAAGGTCATCTTCTACTTCACGGCAGAAGGACGTGTTGACTTCCGTGAGCTCGTCAAAGATTTAGCGGCTGTTTTCCGGACACGCATCGAACTCCGTCAAATCGGTGTTCGAGATGAAGCGAAGTTACTTGGAGGCATTGGTCCATGTGGTCGTGTCTTATGTTGTTCATCTTTCCTTGGTGAGTTCGAACCGGTCTCGATCAAGATGGCAAAAGATCAAAACCTGTCGTTGAATCCGACGAAGATTTCAGGGGTGTGTGGTCGTTTAATGTGCTGTCTAAAATATGAGAACGATACGTATGAAGAGATGCGCCGTGACTTGCCGGACTATGGAAAACGTTTGACGGTACCTGAAGGCGAAGGACGCGTCGTTGGCTTGAACATCCTCGATCAAGTCGTTCAAATTGAACTGAAGGATCGTTCCCGCGTCTTGACGTATTCGATGGAAGAACTATTATCCGTTGGTGCCGTAAAACCAAAACGACCAAAAGAATAACGGGGTGCATACGCGTGGAGAGAGTCGATAAAAAAGAAATCATTACGCGTGTCGATGCGATTGAGCAACAGATTCATTTGCTGACTGAGCATCTGAGCGTGTTAAAGGATCAGCTGGCTTACATGATGGAAGAGAACCAACATCTGTATCTGGAGAATCATCATCTTCGGGAAAAAGTCGAACGCGATGAACAACAGCCGGTCACGGAAGCGGAAGAAGCGGAAGCAGGCGTTGGTGCGGGCTATGACAATCTCGGACGATTGTACCAGGAAGGGTTTCACATCTGTAACTTGCATTATGGACAAGTGCGAAAAGACGGCGATTGTCTCTTCTGCTTATCCATGTTAACGAAACATTGAGAGGCTGACTTCTACATGAGTCAGTCTTTTTTTCGGAAAGGAAGGCACGACATGTTTGAACTATTACCAGACGAACGACTTGATTATCTCTTAGGACAAGAAGGGAAAATCATTCAAAGTCCATCCGTCTTCTCCTATTCACTCGATGCGGCATTGCTCGCACGATTTGCATGGGTTCCAATTCGACAGGGGCGGATTGCCGATCTTTGCTCTGGGAACGGTGCGATCCCACTCTTTTTATCCTACCGGACGAAAGGGCAGATCACGGGTCTTGAAATTCAGCCGCGACTAGCGGAGATGGCGCGACGTAGCATTAACTTGAATGAACTGAACGACCAGATTGAGATGATTGATGGTGACGTCAAAGAGGCGGGGGCACGTCTTGGATACGGCATCTATGATGCTGTCACCTGTAATCCGCCTTATTTTTTAGCCAACGAGACATCAAACCAAAACCAAAGTGAACATTATACGATCGCAAGGCATGAAGTCCTCTGTACACTTGAAGACTGTATTCGTGGTGCATCTGATTTGTTAAAACAAGGCGGAAAGGCAGCGTTCGTCCATCGACCGGAACGACTGCTCGATATCGTCACTTTGATGCGAACATACCGCTTGGAACCGAAACGGATGCAGTTGATTTATCCGAAGGCAGGGAAGGAAGCGAACATGCTTTTGATCGAGGGGATCAAGGATGCAAAACCTGGACTGAAGGTTCTTTCCCCGTTCATCGTCTATGAAGCGGATAACTCGTATGCGGCTCAGATGAAGGAACTGTTCGATGTCTGAGCATGCAGTCTATATCGTTCGTTGCCAAGATGATACGTATTATACGGGTTACGCGGTAGACGTTACGCAACGCATCGCAACACATAATGCAGGCAAGGGGGCGAAGTATACACGTGCCCGTCTGCCGGTCGTCCTCGTTCATGAGGAAATTTTCGCGACAAAATCAGAAGCGATGAAGCGGGAATACGCGATTAAACAATTGACACGTTCACAGAAAGAGCGTTTGATTCAAGGAGGAACCTCATGAAAGCGACAAGTAGCTATCAACAGCAAGGAGCCGGTCTCTATATCGTCCCGACACCAATCGGCAATTTAGAAGACATGACGTATCGAGCCGTCCGGATCTTACAGGAATCTGATATCGTCGCAGCAGAAGATACCCGGCAGACGATGAAACTGTTTCGGCATTTTTCGATTGAGACAAAGCTGGTCAGTTACCATGAACATAATAAACAAACAAGTGGCGAACGACTACTCGCTGATTTAGAGGCAGGAAAGCAAATTGCCCTCGTCTCCGACGCCGGGATGCCCGGTATTTCGGACCCGGGAAGCGATTTGATCCGCCAAGCGATCGCAGCAGATATTCCTGTCATCGTTCTTCCGGGTGCGAACGCTGCATTGACAGCCCTTGTCGCGTCCGGTCTGTCGACAGAACGCTTTTTGTATTATGGTTTTTTGCCACGAAAGAAAAAAGAACGCCGCGAAGCGTTAGAGCAATTGAAATACGAATCAGGAACACTCATCTTTTATGAAGCACCGCATCGATTGAAAGAGATGTTGCAAGGGATCGAAGAAGTACTTGGTGATCGCCAGGTGACGTTAGCCCGAGAACTAACGAAACGGTATGAAGAGTATATTCGTGGAAGTGTGAGTGAATTACGCGCTTGGGCAGCAGAAGACGTTCGAGGTGAGTTCGTCGTCCTTGTCGAAGGATCAAACGAAGAACGACCGGATGCCGTCATTCAAGACAGTGATCCTCTCGAGCAAATCCGTCGGTATATCGAAGAGGGCGAAAAGCCGAATACAGCGTTGAAGCGTGTCGCAAAAGAACGAGGACTGGATCGTCAGGAATTGTACCTCGCGTTTCACGAAGCAGATTAAAAAAAGAAGCCCCGTTAAGGAGCTTCCTTTTTTGTTTATTCGTTGCTTGCGTAATGACGATCGAGGAAATCTTTTAATTCAACGAGAACGCGTTGTGCGCCATCTGGTGAAAGAATCAATTTACCATCAGCCAATTTGAAGTTATCTTCTGATACTTCACCTGTCACTTGGCAAGTCATGTTTGGTTTATATTTTTTAAGGATGATCTGTTCGTTATCGACATAGATCTCGAGGGCATCCTTTTCTGCGATTTGAAGTGTACGGCGTAATTCGATTGGAATTACGACACGACCGAGCTCGTCTACTTTACGTACAATACCTGTTGATTTCATTTTGTTGTTCCTCCTTTGATGTCATGGATCTCTTTTTCTTTTGAAAAATCGTCAAAATTCGACATCGTTTCTATAGAATGTAGAATACTAGACTTTCCAAAAGTAGTCAACCAATCTGAATAGCTTGAAATCAAAATGTCATTTATTTCTCAAAAAACCAATATTTGAAACGATTTATTAATATATTTTCCCTTTTTAAAGGAAATGAAACTATAGAGTGTGTTTTTTTGTAATTTGATGTCTGATGTCAAAAAATGTTTCGATTCGACAAAAAGTGAATTTCGACATCAGTCCCGTAACAGCGTATAATAGCCTATAATGAAGATGGAAATAAGAGAACGGAGGAATAACATGGCAAAGACATTTTATATCACGACCCCGATTTATTATCCAAGTGCAAAACTACATATCGGTCACGCGTACACGACGGTGGCTGGAGATGCAATGGCACGGTACAAAAGACTTCAAGGATTCGACGTCCGGTATTTGACAGGTAGCGATGAGCACGGTCAAAAGATCCAGGAAAAAGCAGCAGAAGCAGGTATTTCGGAACAGGCATTCGTCGATGGTGTCGTCGAGCAGATTAAAGTCTTATGGGATCGTCTCGACATCTCGTACGATGATTATATCCGGACGACGGAACCACGTCACAAGAAAGTCGTCGAAAAAGTGTTCGAGACACTTCTTGAATCAGGCGATATCTACCTAGGTGAATACGAAGGATGGTATTCGATTCCGGATGAGACGTACTATACGGAATCACAACTCGTTGACGGAAAGAGCCCCGATAGTGGACACCCAGTCGAACTCGTTCGCGAAGAATGTTACTTCTTCCGGATCAGCAAGTACGCGGACCGTCTGCTTGAGTACTTTGAAGCGAATCCGTCATTTATCTTGCCAGAATCACGTAAACACGAAATGATCAATAACTTCATTAAACCGGGTCTCCAAGACTTAGCGGTCTCACGGACGACATTCAACTGGGGTGTACAAGTCCCATCGAATCCGAAGCACGTCGTCTACGTCTGGATCGATGCGTTGACGAACTATATCTCGTCACTCGGTTATGGTACGGACGATCATGGTAATTTCGATAAGTACTGGCCAGCAGATGTTCATCTCGTCGGAAAAGAAATCGTTCGTTTCCACACGATCATTTGGCCGGCACTCTTGATGGCACTTGATCTCCCATTACCGAAGAAAGTCTTCGCACACGGTTGGTTGTTGATGAAAGACGGAAAAATGTCGAAATCAAAAGGGAACGTCGTTGATCCGATCCCATTGACGGATCGTTACGGTCTTGACGCCCTTCGTTATTACTTGTTACGCGAAGTTCCATTCGGTTCAGATGGTATGTTCACACCTGAAGCATTCGTTGAGCGGATGAACTACGATTTAGCAAACGACCTTGGGAACTTACTCAACCGAACGATCGCGATGGTCACGAAATACTTTGACGGTGAGATCCCGGCCTATACAGGCAATGTGACACCGTTTGATGCAACACTCTCGGATCTTGCAAAAGAAACGGTCACGAAAGTCGAAGCATCGATGGAACACATGGAATTCTCTGTCGTGCTATCGAACATTTGGCAATTAATCAGCCGTGCCAATAAATACATCGATGAGACACAACCGTGGGTTCTTGCAAAAGACGAATCCAAAACGGCGGAACTCGGTTCGGTCATGGTGCATCTCGTCGGCGTCTTACGTCACGTGGCGATCATGTTGCAACCGTTCATGACGCGTTCACCAAAAGAGATCTTCGCGCAACTTGGTCTCTCCGGACAAGCGATGGACTGGGCGGCGCTCGAGAAATTCGCAGACATCATACCAGGAACAAAAGTAGGTACAGCGACACCAATCTTCCCGCGTCTTGACGTTAAAGAAGAAGTCGAAGCAATCGTCGACATGATGCATCAAGCTTCTGCAGCACGTGTGGAGGAAGAGGAAGTCGAAGAGGCGGATGAAGACATTCGTCCGGAAACGACGATCGATGTCTTTGATCAGATCGAGTTACGTGTCGGTGAAGTCGTGACGGCTGAAAAGATCAAGAAGGCGAAAAAACTACTGAAGTTACAAGTCGATATGGGCAAAGAAACACGCCAAATCGTCTCTGGTATCGCGCAGTGGTATGAGCCGGAAGACTTAGTCGGACGTAAGGTCATCGTCGTAGCGAACTTAAAACCGGTCACGTTACGTGGCGAACTCTCCCAAGGAATGGTCCTTGCTGCTGAAAAAGCAGGAAAACTTGAACTCGCGACGGTCCCATCAACGATGGCAAACGGCGCAAGCGTAAAATAAAACCGATGCCTGTGGACTTCATGTCACAGGCATTTTTTTAAAGAAGGAGTCGAATAAGATATGTTAATCGATACACACACTCACTTGAATGCAGATCAATTCGCGGAAGACGTTCATGAAACGATCGAGCGGGCACGTGCAAATGGCGTTTCACCGATGATCGTCGTCGGATTTGATCATAAGACAATCGACCGCGCGATGGAACTCGTCGAAGCGTACGATGATCTTTATGCTGTCATCGGATGGCATCCCGTCGACTCGATTGATTTTGATGAGGAAGCCTATCAAAAGGTCGAACGATTGATGGATCATGAAAAAGTCGTTGCGCTTGGAGAAATCGGACTCGACTACCACTGGGATACGTCACCGAAAGACGTCCAACAGGAAGCTTTCCGCAAACAGATCCGTCTCGCGAAGCAGAAGAAAAAACCGATCGTCATCCATAACCGGGAAGCGACAGAAGATACGTTACGTATCCTCGAAGAAGAGGATGCAAAAGAAGTCGGTGGTATTTTGCATAGCTACAGTATGAGTGCTGAATTGTTACCGCGTTGCCTAGCGATGAACTTCTATATTTCACTTGGCGGACCTGTTACGTTCAAAAACGCGAAAATGCCAAAACGTGTTGCACAGGAAGTACCGCTCGATCGTTTACTCGTTGAGACGGACTGTCCATATCTGACACCAACACCACACCGCGGTAAACGTAACGAGCCGGCTTACGTTCGGTTCGTCGCTGAAGAAATTGCGCAGCTCCGTGGCATGATGTATGCCGATGTGGAAGCAGCAACGACGGAAAATGCAAAACGGGTCTTCCGTTTGCCATGATGCGTTCGTTGACGTTCATTACAATCGGGTGCAGCCTGCTACTTGCGGCTGCACTCGTCTATGGGATGATGGATCATCCACAAACCGTGACTGTTTTGATTGATGGACAAGAGCAGCAGGTGAAGACAACGGCTGATTCCGTTTATGGCGTTCTCAAAGAAGCCGGTATTACGACGCGTGACAATGATGTGATTGAACCGGCTCTTAGCGCCGACCTGCCGAAAAAACGATTAATCGTCGTTCAGCGGGCAAAAGAAATCACATTGATCATGGGCTACGGTGAGTCCCGTCGCGTCCGGACGCAGGCGCGTCAAGTAAAGGATCTACTTGCAGAACGCGGTATCAAGAAAGCCGACACGGATGATATCTATCCGTCTTCTGACGCTGTATTGACGAGTGGCATGACGGTACGGTACCGCGAAGCTTTTCCCGTTGATCTCGTCGTCGGGGGAAAAGCCCGACAAATCTACACATACGAGACGTCAGTTCGCGAATTGTTAGAACGGGAAGGAATCCGTCTTCAAAAGGAAGATCGGGTTGCTCCAAATCCCGATACCCGCGTGACGGAAGGGACGTTGATTACGGTCAACACCACACGTCGTGCGACGTTGACACAGGATCAACTCGTTCCGTTTGAGATCGAAGAAGTCGAGGATCCGACCTTACCGGAAGGCGAGCAACTGGTGACGACATCAGGTCGTCCAGGTGTCCGAACGAAAAAGTATCAATTGACGTTAGCTGACGGTCTTAGTAAAGAGAAAAAACTGATTGATGACCAAGTGACACGGACGCCGATCAAACAAGTCGTCAAAGTCGGGACAAAACCGATTGAGACACCAATCGAAGCGCCCGTCTTCAACGAAAAACAAGCGACCAATCCGCTAACTGAAACACCGAAAGCCGATGCGGATCTTGATTTTGAGAGTGCGAAGAGCTTGATTGTCGAAGCGACGGCATATACGAACGACCCAGTTTCGAACGGCAGTCGTTTGTACAATGGTCGTGCCTTGACAGCGACCGGGTATGACGTGACCGATACGATCACCTATCAAGGTTTGCCGATCATCGCGGTTGATCCGAAGGTCATTCCGCTTGGTACGAAGGTCTACGTCGAAGGGGTTGGTCTTGCGATCGCTCTCGATACAGGTGGTGCCATTAAAGGCAATAAGATTGATATTTTAGTCGATGGCGAACAAAAAGCAAAGACGTTCGGTCGAAAACAACTGCAAGTCTGGGTCATTCCTAGTGCAACGGAAGCGGACATGTGACGCTTCCTTGTTTTTTTCGTGGAAACAGGTACAATTACGAGAGTGTTTGAAGAAGGTGGAGAGATCATGCGGAAACGCTTAAAAGAAGTCATCGTCGTCGAAGGACGAGATGATACGACACGATTACAAGAAGTCTTTGATGTCGATACAATTGAAACGAACGGTTCAGCCGTTAATGAACAGACGATGCAACGCATTGAGAAGGCCCTCGAACGACGCGGTGTCATCATTTTCACGGATCCTGATTTTCCAGGAGATCGTATCCGTGCCCGAATCAATGAACGTGTACCAGGCTGTAAACATGCCTATCTTCCGCGTGCTCAAGCAAAAGATAAACGCGGTAAGATTGGTGTTGAACATGCCTCACCTGCCGCAATCGAAGAGGCGCTCGCTGTTGTCTATGAGACGGAAGAAGCACCGGTTGCCGAAGTGACACGTGAGATGATTCTGGCAGCTGATTTGATTGGTGGACCAGCAGCCTCGATCCGTCGTCGTCGTCTCGGTCAGATTCTTGCGATTGGTGAACCGAATGCCAAACAACTCGTCAAACGTGTCGCATCGATCCGGATCACGCGGGCGGAATGGGAAGCAGCGTTGAAACAATTAGAGGAGGAAGAAGTTTGAAAGACATTGCTACATTGCACCGGACGAAAGAAATTTTAGCGAAACATGGCTTTTCGTTTAAAAAATCGTTAGGGCAAAACTTTTTAATCGATTTAAATGTATTAGGAAACATCGTCGGAGCAGCTGGATTAACGCCTGAGAGTGGTGTACTCGAGATCGGACCAGGAATCGGCTCATTGACGGAACAATCGGCGAAACAGGCGAAAAAAGTCGTTGCTCTTGAAATCGATCAACGATTGTTACCGATTCTTGATGATACACTTGCACCATATCCCCATACGAAGGTCATTCACGGTGATGCTCTTGAACTCGATCTTTCGACGATCGTTGCTGAAGAATTCACGCAAGAAGGCATCACCGACATTGCCGTTGTCGCGAACCTCCCGTATTATGTCACGACACCGATTATCATGCGGATCCTTGAAGCGAAAGCACCGTTTCGGACGCTCGTCATGATGATTCAAAAGGAAGTCGCTGAACGAATCGGTGCAAAACCAGGCACGAAAGCATATGGGTCTCTATCGATTGCGATTCAATACTATGCGGAAGCTGAAGTCTGCTTCACGGTCCCAAAACAAGTCTTCATTCCAGCGCCAAACGTCGATTCAGCAGTCATCCGTTTGAACATTCGAAAAGAGCCAGCGGTACAGACACAGGATGAGGCACTCTTCTTTGAAATCGTCCGAGCAAGTTTTGCACAACGTCGGAAAACGATTTTAAACAACTTGACGACACACTTCGGGAAAACGGAAAAAGCGGCGGTCGAAGCGGCGTTATTAGAAGCTGGAATCGAACCGCGTCGTCGCGGAGAAACGCTCAGCCTGAAGGAATTCGCACAGTTAGCGGATGCACTTTTGCCAATTAAAAAACGTTGACGGATACGAGTAGAACAGATATAATATTTCCCCTTTCTAATATTTATTTAATATGCTATAATAAATATTAGTGAGGTGAAGCGTATGCCAAAGACGTTGAACGAAATCAGACATGTTTTCGAAACACATGTTGGTGAAAGACTGACGCTAAAAGCAAGCGGCGGTCGTAAAAAGGTCGTAACCCGAATCGGAACGCTCGTTGAGACGTATCCTTCGGTGTTTGTAGTCAAGCTAGACGCAGAGCGCCACAATGTCGAGCGAGTTTCTTATAGCTACGCCGACGTGCTAACAGACTCCGTACAAATCGAATTTGCGAATTCGTAAACTTACCTTCCGAAGCGGACAAAATGTTCGCTTCTTTTTTTGTGGAAAGGTTGATACAATTCCTACAGGAAACGAACTAGAGGAGGAACGGCACGATGACGATTATTGTAAAGGCTCCAGCCAAGATCAACCTAGTCCTAGATGCGACGGCAAAGCGCCCGGACGGCTATCACGATGTACATATGGTGATGACGACAGTCGATTTGGCAGACCGTCTAGAATTGACGGAGCTGCCGTCAGGAGAAATTCGAATGAATGCCCAGCATGCTTACGTTCCGAACGACGAACGTAATCTTGCTTATAAAGCAGCAGCGATCTTAAAAGAAAAATACGACGTCAAGACAGGAGTAGAGATCTTCTTAGAGAAACACATTCCAGTTGCAGCCGGACTCGCTGGTGGATCCAGTGACGCGGCAGCGACGTTACGCGGATTAAATGAGTTGTGGCAACTCGGTTTGACGCTTGAAGAGTTGGCGGAAGTCGGCGCAGCAGTAGGCTCTGACGTCCCGTTTTGTGTCATGGGTGGAACAGCGATTGCAACGGGTCGCGGAGAGAAGCTAGAAAAACTTGTCTCACCACCCCCATGCTGGGTTGTTCTTGCCAAGCCGACGATCGGTGTTTCAACAGCTGACGTCTATGGTGCCCTCGACTTGAACACAGCAAAACGTCCGAACGTCGAAGCAATGATTGATGCGGTGAAGGCGCAAGATTTCCAAGCCATCTGCCAATCACTCGGTAATGTACTCGAAGCGGTCACGTTGCCGATGCACCCAGAAGTCGAGCAAATTAAGGAATTCATGGCAAGTTGTGGCGCAGAAGGCGTCTTAATGAGCGGAAGTGGTCCGACGGTCTTTGCTCTAACGGAGCATGAAAATCGGGCACAGCGTCTCTATAATGGATTACGCGGCTTTTGTAACGAAGTCTACGTCGTTCGTCTTTTAGGCGAAAACCATTGATAATATCCGTATGAAAATGATATATTCACTATTGAATATTCGGAATTACGGAGAGGTGGAACGAAACAAATGAAAATTCGGAGAAGTGGTCGATTGGTCGACATGACGCGGTACTTGCTTGACCATCCCCATCATCTCGTCTCATTGACGATTTTTGCAGAACGTTATAAATCGGCGAAATCGTCGATCAGTGAAGATTTAGATATCGTCAGCGAGATGTTAGAACATGAGGGAACAGGTCGTCTCGTTACAGTACCTGGTGCTGCGGGTGGCGTCATGTTCATTCCGACGTGGAGCAGTAAGAAGGCGTTACCGTTCATCGATGATCTATGTGAACGTGTCGCTCGTCCAGACCGACTGTTACCGGGGGGATACCTTTATTTGACGGACTTACTTGGAGATCCGAAGATGGTCAAACAAATGGGACAAGTGTTTGCATCTGTCTTTAGCCAAAAGAAAGTCGATGTCGTCATGACGATCGCAACGAAGGGGATTCCACTTGCTTATGCAGTCGCTGAGCAACTTGGTGTACCGTTCGTCATCGTGCGTTCAGATAGTCGCGTTACGGAAGGATCAACGGTCAGCATCAACTATGTCTCGGGTTCTTCAAAAGCGATCCGGACGATGGCACTCGCGCGTCGAAGCTTACCACGTGGAGCGAATGTCTTATTAATTGATGACTTCATGAAAGCCGGCGGAACGATTCGCGGAATGATGAGTCTCTTAAGCGAGTTTGAAGCAAAGGTCGCAGGTGTTGGTGTTTTAATCGAGGCAGAGGGTGCTGAGAAGAAGATGGTCAACGAATACGTCAGCTTAATGAAATTAGCGGACGTCGACGTCGATCTTGGTCAAATCCAAGTTAAGCGTGGAAACGTCGACCACTATTTCTCAGAAGCTGAGACTACCTGAAATTGACAGCCGCATGGATTGTAACTATACTGTAATTATCAAACTTTTGGAAATTATGCGTAAAAAGATTGGGAAAGACTAAACCTTTGTTTGTTTTAAGCCGTAAGTAGAAGTAGACAACGAAGAGTTGTGACAACGGTTAAAGGGGTGCGGACAAAATGAACGTTACGAACGTTAAAATTCGTCGCGTCGTAGCAGAGGGTCGAATGAAAGCACTTGCCTCTATTACGCTCGACCACGAATTCGTGGTACATGATTTGCGTGTCATCGAAGGGAACGGTGGTCTCTTCGTCGCCATGCCAAGCAAACGAACGCAAGAAGGTATCTTCCGGGATGTCGCTCATCCAATCAATGCATTAATGCGAAAAAAGGTCGAAGATTCAGTACTCGAAGCCTATGCGGCACGTGAGGATCAAGAAGAAGGCATCGGTTACGAAGTCTCTTCTGCCCAAACGGCAGATCAAGCATAAGAAAAAGACAGGTTTTCTCTTCTTGGGAAAACCTGTCTTTTTTCTCGATTTTTCATCGATTCTGCTTCGACCCATCATTGAATAACGATGCTATTTTCGTTATAGTTGGAACGAGTGTACTATTTCAGAACGAAATCAACACTAATTTACGTGGAGGAGCGACAAGGATGAATCATTTCGCGGTAATTCTAGCAGCGGGTAAAGGAACTCGGATGAAATCGAAGCTTTACAAAGTACTTCACCCAGTCGCTGGGAAACCTATGGTACAGCACGTCGTCGATCAATTAGCGACGCTCGGCGTCAAGCGACAGGTCGTCATCGTCGGTCACGGTGCGGAATCCGTCAAAGAAGTGCTTGGCACATCGGTGGAATACGCACTTCAAAGTGAGCAGCTTGGCACAGGACATGCTGTTCAAATGGCAGAACCCGTACTCGGGAACGAACAGGGAGCAACGCTCGTCGTCTGTGGCGATACACCACTCTTGACGAGTGACACACTGGCTTCATTGTTACAACATCATGCGGAGACAAACGCAAAAGTGACCGTCTTGACGGCACTCGCTGACGATCCGACAGGTTACGGACGTATCGTTCGTAGCGAAGACGGAAACGTCTCGAAAATCGTCGAGCATAAGGATGCGAATGCAGAAGAGCTCGCGATTCGTGAAATCAATACCGGTACGTATGTATTCGATAATGAGATGTTGTTCGCGACGCTGAAGCAGGTTAAGAACGATAATGCGCAAGGTGAGTATTACTTACCAGACGTGATTGAGATTGCAAAGGCAGCAGGCGAGACGATCGCAGCGTATGCGGCACCTACGTTCGAAGAGACGATTGGTGTCAATGACCGCGTCGCACTTGCACAAGCAGAAACGTCGATGCGCAAGCGAACGAATGAGTACTGGATGCGTCAAGGTGTCACGTTCGTTGATCCGTCTTCGACGTACATCGGACCAGACGTCACGATTGGTTCAGATACTGTTCTCTACCCTGGTACGCAGTTGCTCGGTCAGACGGTCATTGGTTCAGAATGTACGATTGGTCCGAACTCGGATATCCGTAACAGTGAAGTGGCAGATGGCGCCATTGTTCGTCAATCCGTCGTCACGGATAGTAAGATTGGTCCAGCGGCACAAGTCGGTCCATTTGCGCATTTACGTCAACAAGCGGTTCTCGGTGCGAACACACGCGTCGGAAACTTCGTTGAGATCAAGAAATCAACATTTGGCGAAGGTAGTAAATCAGCCCACTTGAGCTATGTCGGAGATGCAACAATCGGAGAGAACGTCAACCTCGGTTGTGGATCGATCACGGTCAACTATGATGGAAAAAATAAATTCCAGACGATCATTGAGGACGATGCCTTCATCGGCTGTAACGTCAACTTGATTGCACCGGTCACGGTCGGCAAGAATGCCCTTGTTGCTGCCGGATCAACCGTCACAGACGATGTGCCGGAAAACGGTCTCGCGATCGCACGGGAACGTCAAACGACGAAACCCGATTATCGTTAATTCATTACTTGTCGCTCTACTCGTCTAAACCCAAACAAATGGAGGCCACCTACACATGTCTACTGTCTTAGAACATGAAATTCGTATTTTCGCACTCAACTCGAACAAACCACTGGCAGAGGAAATCGCTAAAGTCATCGGAATCCCGGTGAGCGAAAGTTCAGTCAAACACTTCAGTGATGGCGAAATTTCGATGAACATCGAAGAAAGTGTCCGAGGGGATGATATTTACATCGTTCAATCGACAAGCCAACCAGTCAACGAAAACCTGATGGAACTTCTCATCATGATCGATGCACTGAAACGGGCGTCTGCACGGACGATCAACGTCGTCATTCCGTATTACGGTTATGCGCGTCAAGATCGCAAAGCACGTTCACGTGAGCCAATCACGGCGAAACTCGTTGCGAACTTGCTTGAAGTAGCAGGGGCGACACGCGTCGTGACGATGGATCTCCATGCAGCACAAATCCAAGGGTTCTTCGATATTCCAGTAGATCAATTGATGGGTGTACCGCTTCTCGCTTCATACTTCGAGAAAAAGAACATCGATCCAAACGAACTCGTCATCGTTTCTCCAGACCATGGCGGTGTCACACGGGCACGTAAATTAGCAGAGCAATTAAAAGCACCAATCGCGATCATCGACAAACGCCGTCCGAAACCGAACGTCGCAGAAGTCATGAACATCGTTGGTCAAGTCGATGGCAAGATTGCCATCATCATCGATGACATCATCGATACAGCGGGTACGATCACACTTGCAGCGAACGCTTTGATCGAAAACGGAGCGAAACAAGTCTATGCATGTTGTACACACCCAGTTCTTTCAGGTCCGGCAATGGAACGGATCGAGAACTCAGCGATCGAAGAACTCGTTGTCTTGAACACGATCGATTTAACAAAACGCGAATGTGCAAGCAAAATCAAACAAATCTCTGTGGCACGCTTGCTTGCAGAAGCAATCATCCGTGTACACGAACAGAAATCAATCAGCCCGCTCTTCAGCTGATTGCTTGATGCATACGAACGATGTGGTCCGGTTTATTGAAATCGGACCCCTTGTTCGTTTACTTTTTTAAACAGAAATGAGGAATCGGTATGAAATGTATCGTCGGATTAGGGAATCCTGGCGCGAAGTATGCGAATACGCGCCACAACATCGGTTTTCTTGCGATCGATGCCTTAGCGGAGAAACACGGGATCACGCTTTCAGAATCGAAGTTTAAAGCCCTCTTCGGAACGGGAATAATAAATGGAGAACGTGTCGTGCTCGTCAAGCCATTGACGTATATGAATTTATCAGGTGAAGCGGTACGACCGTTACTTGATTTCTATAAGATCGCGGTCGAGGATGTGCTCGTCATCTATGATGATCTGGATTTACCACTTGAGAAATTGCGCTTGCGTTCGAAAGGCAGTGCAGGCGGTCATAACGGCGTCAAGTCGTTGATCCAGCACCTCGGTACGCAGGAAATCAAGCGTCTTAAACTCGGTGTTGGTCGACCACCGGCACCCATCCAAGTCATCGACTGGGTGTTAATGAATTTTTCGAAGGCGGAACAAGGAAGTCTGCAACACGTACTCAATGCGTCTGTCGATGTAGCGACGGACTTTATAGACACCCCGTTTCTCGCTTTGATGAATCGGTATAACTGAACGCAACGCTTTGGGGGGTTCCAAAGCGTTTTTGCTGTCGTGTTTTAGGAGGAAGAAGATGAAACAATTACAAGAACTCTTACTAGCGATTCCTGAAATCAAGACGGTTCGGGAACGTTTCCGGGACGGTGTCAACGCTCAGTTGATCACCGGTCTGATGAACAGTGGAAAGGCATTGTTCGTAGCCGGGATTTATCAGGAGACGAAACGTCGATTCGTACTCGTGACACATAATATGTTCCAAGCACAAAAACTGTACGATGATTTGATTGAACTCGTACCGGAAGAAGACGTCATGCTCTATCCGGTCGATGAGACGTTAGCAGCAGAACTTTCTTATGGTGCAAGTCCAGAACTGCGGGCGACGCGGATTGAGACTCGTCATCGTTTACTGACGACGGACGACGGAATTTTGATCATTCCGCTCGTCGGTTTACGTCGATATGTTCCGGATGCAGAGACGTTCTTGTCACACGTCAAACAGGTGAAGCCGGGCGACATCTTATCGATTCCGGACTTCGTCCAAGATTTAGTCGATGCGGGGTACGAACGGACAGCGACCGTGACGACACCAGGTGAGTTTGCCGTTCGCGGGAGTATCATCGATATTTATCCGCTTACGGTCGAACGCCCATACCGGCTCGATCTATTCGACGAGGAAGTCGACTCGATCTATACATTCGATGCGGAGACCCAGCGTTCGCTTGGCGTCGTCGCAGAAGCATGTTTGATGCCAGCAGCCGAACACTTCGCGACCAAGGATCAGTTAAAGGAGGCTGGCGAAAAAGTCCGTCGTCTTTATGAGGTGACGAAAGAGCGCGTCCAAAGTACGGAAGTCCTCGCGGCACTCGAAGAGGGGATCGCTTACGACGTCGAGTTGTTAGAAAACGGCGATCGTCCGAAACAGTTCGCGAAGTATGCACCAATCCTCTACACGTCGACGTTACGTCAAGACGTGACGGGCAGCGTCTTGATCGTCGATGAAGTCGCGCGGGTTGAAGAAGCGGCAGAAGTCCAAGATGCAGAGGAAGCAGAATGGATGGCGTCGCTCATTGAACGCGGACAAAGCGTCAGTGATTACGTCCTGTCCGTTCCGATGGCACATGTCTTTGAAGGACAACCCTTGTTGTACCTCTCGCTCCTTCCGACTCGTCGGAGCGGTGTACCGGAAAGTGCGGCAATCCATTTCAGCATCAAACCGATTGCGCCGTTCCATGGTCAGATGGAACGCCTGAAGCAAGAAGTCGAGCGATATCGTCGCGCGGACATGTGGATGGTCTTCTTAGCGAGCAACCGAGAACGTGCCGAGCGGATGCGCCAGACGTTATCCGATTATGGGGTTGAAGCTTCGATCGTAACGAAAGAGGGCATCACTCGTGGTCAACCCGCGATCCTGATTGGCGGAATCCATGGTGGATTCGAGATGACGAATGCGCGTCTCGTCGTCATCACAGAAGAAGAAGTCTTTAAACAACCGGCGCGTCGCCGGAAGCAAACGACGAAGCTGACGAACGCTGAACGGATCAAGAGTTACCAAGAATTGAAGACAGGCGATTACGTCGTCCATATTCATCACGGGATCGGGCGGTACCATGGAATCAAGACGATTGATGTAGCCGGTAATCATCAGGATTATCTCCATCTCGTCTACGCGGGAGAGGACTCGTTGTATGTTCCTGTCGATCAGATCGACTTGATTCAAAAGTATGTCGGCGCTGAAGGAAAAGAGCCGAAGATCTATAAACTCGGTGGAACGGAATGGAAAAAGGTCAAAGCGAAGGTCCAAAAATCGGTCGAGGATATCGCTGACGAGTTGATCAAGCTTTATGCGGCTCGCGAAGCTGCCGTCGGTTTTGCGTTCCCAGAGGACGACGATAACATGCAAGCATTCGAGGCTTCGTTCCCGTATGAGGAAACGGTCGATCAATTGCGATCGATCGCTGAGATCAAGAAGGATATGGAACGTCCGCGTCCGATGGATCGTCTATTATGTGGCGACGTCGGATACGGGAAAACAGAAGTTGCGATTCGTGCAGCCTTTAAAGCAGTCATGTCTGGAAAACAAGTGGCGTTGCTCGTACCGACGACCGTCCTTGCACAACAACACTACGAAACGATGCTTGAACGATTCAGTGAATGGCCGATTCGAGTGTCGGTCATGAGCCGGTTCCGTTCGCCGGCAGAATTGAAGGCAACGAAACAAGGGTTAAAAGAGGGAACAATCGATGTCGTTGTCGGAACACACCGTGTGCTGTCGAAAGACGTCCAATTCGCTGATATCGGATTGTTGATCATTGATGAAGAGCAACGATTCGGTGTTAAACACAAAGAACGTCTGAAACAGTTGAAGACAAACGTCGATGTCTTGACGTTGACAGCGACACCGATTCCGCGGACATTGCACATGTCGATGATCGGAATCCGTGATCTCTCCGTCCTTGAGACACCACCGGAAAACCGTTATCCGGTTCAGACATACGTCATGGAATACGACGGAATCGTCATGCGGGAAGCACTCGAACGGGAACTCGGACGTGGTGGACAAGCATTCTTCCTCTACAACCGTGTCGAGGGCATCGAGCGAAAGGCAGAAGAGATTCGCGCCCTCGTACCGGAAGCACGAATTGTCACGGCTCACGGTCGAATGACGGAAACCGAACTCGAAAGTCAGCTAATCGCCTTCTTCGAAGGAGATGCCGACGTCCTTGTCAGTACGACGATCATTGAGACGGGGATTGATATCCCGAATGTCAATACGTTGATCGTTCATGACGCCGATCAAATGGGCTTATCACAGCTTTATCAATTACGTGGTCGTGTCGGTCGTTCAAGTCGCGTTGCCTACTCGTACTTTACGTACCGTCCACAAAAACGATTGACGGAAGTGGCAGAAAGTCGTCTGCAGGCGATCAAGGAGTTCACGGAGCTCGGGAGCGGTTTTAAAATCGCAATGCGTGACTTGTCGATTCGCGGTGCCGGGAACTTACTCGGTTCGCAACAATCTGGATTCATCGATTCTGTTGGTTTCGATCTCTATTCGCAGATGCTTGCAGAAGCAGTCGAGGAGCGGAAAGAACGGATGAAAGGTAAAAAACGCATCCAGAAATTCGTTCCTGAGTTCACGTTCAGCCTTGATGCCTATATTCCATCGCACTACATGACAGACTCCGAACTGAAAATCGAGTTCTACAAACGCTTGAAATATGTCGATACTGTCGATAGTCTCGAGCAGCTCGAAACGGAAATGCTTGAACGATTCGGTGAGTTTCCGGATGAGGTCGCGCGTTTGATCCAATTGACACGGATGCGGATTTTTGCGGAACGAGCGCGTGTCGAACGCGTCAAACAAACCGATCCGAAAATCGAGATCGTCTTGTCGCTTCAAGCAACACAGCAGCTTGACGTGGCGGACTTCGTTAAATGGACTGTTCCACTGGGACGTGGTCTTGGAATGGGACAACAAGAGCAGAAACTCGTCTTAACCCTCAACCGCAACAAACAGTCGACGCAACAGATGACGATGCAGGCAGAACAATTATTGGCGGAACTTGATCGCCGGCTCGTTGCGCGATGAATAGACGAACGATTGCGCAAGGCGCAGCACTGCTTGCGATCTCTAGTTATATCTCAAAATTGCTCAGCTTCTTTTACCGGATTCCGTATCAGAACCTCGCTGGTGATTTCGGGTTGTACGTCTACCAGACCGTCTATCCATTATTTGCGATTGCGGCAGCGCTCGGCATTTATGCGCTGCCTGTCATCGTGGCGAAGTTGACGCTTCACCACCCGGATGAGAAACGAGAAGTTCTCTGGTCGATTTTTTATGTCTTACTTGCCATGACCGTCTTTTTCGGTCTGCTCGGATGGTGGATCGCCCCGACGCTCGCTGGGTGGTTCGGGGATGCAAAACTGGTTGTGCCCCTGCGTGCGGTAACATGTACGTTTTATTTACTACCCGTGATTGCTGTTCTACGAGGAATGTTCCAAGCAGATCTTGAGATGCGACCGACGGCTGTATCCCAAGTCTCTGAAAATGCCGTCCGTGTCGGACTATTGTTGCTTGTGACGTATATCGGTGTCTCGATGCAAGCGGACCCCTACTGGATTGGTGCGAGCGCTCATTTAACGGCGATTGGCGGCAGCATCGTTTCGTTATTCGTCTTGTTACGCTTTGCGAAAGGAAAAATCGGTCGTCCGGTATTTTCGAGTATTCATATAAGACGTGTCGGAAAAGTGCTCGTGACAAGCGGTGTAGCGGTTAGTATCGCGTCACTTGCCTTGTTGCTGATGCAATTGATTGATGGATTAACGTTCGTCAATCTACTTGGCAATACGACGGAGACAAAAATCGAAAAAGGAATACTCGACCGTGGGTATCCGTTACTGCAATTCGCGATTCTGTTTGCGACGTCGATGAGTCTTGCGAGTGTGCCAGCCTTGTCGACCGCATACCGGAAACACGATCCACAGATGGTGCGTCAACAACTCGAGACATTACTCCGTTCCGGTTTATTGATTGCCGCTGCAGCGACAATCGGACTAATGGGTGTGATGCGTCCACTCAATATTGCGTTATATCAAGATGACCAGGGAACAGCAGGGTTGATTTGGCTCGCGGCGACGGCATTTGCCGCATCGATCGCGATGATGATCGTCTCTTGTCTCCAGTCGGTTGATGCTGAAAAATATGCGCTCATCGGTGTTCTTATCGGATTAGGGGCGAAGCTTACTCTGAACCTCTATTTCATTCCCCGATATGGTATGATCGGGGCGGGTATGGCGACATTTGGCGGTTTTGCCGTCATGGCGGCAGCACAATGGATTTTATTGAACCGGAAGTTCGGTCGTGTATCAGCAGGAAACGCCTTTTATCGAAGACTGGTCTTACCTGTGCTTACCATGGGTGTGTTTCTGTATCTGATCGAGACGTTTTTCCAGCTGTTTGAGCTTGAGACACGAATCGGTGCGGCACTCGAAGTCGGCGTTCTTGTCGTCGGTGGTGCCATCATTTATGGCAGTATGGCGTTACGCTTTCGTGCCTTATCAGAACAAGAGTGGGCGTTATTGCCTTTAGGAGATAAGTTATATCAGATGTACCAACGTAGGAGGAGCATATGACACACCGAATTACGATCGTCGGTCTTGGCGTCGGCGAACTCGAACAATTGCCGTTTGGCATCTATCGATTACTAAAAAACACGACACAACCTATTTATTTGCGGACAGTGGATCATCCAGTCGTTTCAGAACTTGCAGCAGAGGGAATGAACTTTACATCATTTGACTCAGTTTACGAACGACATAGTCGGTTTGAGGACGTATATACAGAAATCGTCGAGGAATTGCTTCGTCTTTCTGAAACGACGGATATCATCTATGCCGTTCCAGGACATCCATTAGTCGCTGAGAGTACCGTGCAACAGTTGTTGCAACGGACAGACAATGTCGATGTCGTAGGGGGACAAAGTTTTCTCGATCCGATGTTCGCTGCACTTGGTGTGGATCCGATTGAAGGATTCCAGTTACTTGATGCAACGGCATTTGCCGTCGATGAAGCACAGATTCGTCAACATCTACTGATTGGGCAAGTCTATGACGCGCTTGTCGCTGGCGACTTAAAAGTCCAGTTAATGGAACGTTATCCGGACGAACATCTCGTCACTCTTGTCACTGCAGCAGGTACGAGTCAGCAAACCGTCCAAAACGTACCGTTGTATGAACTCGATCATGTGACGACGCTCAGTAACTTAACGACGGTCTATGTACCACCGGTTACGGATGAGCAGACGTTGAATCGTGACTTCGCGACCTTAAAAGAGATTATCGCTCGTTTACGCGGTGAAGGTGGTTGTCCGTGGGATCAAGAGCAGACACATGAGTCCTTAAAACGACATTTAATCGAAGAATCTTACGAATTACTGGAAGCAATCGACCTTCAGGACGATAACTTAATGATAGAAGAGCTAGGAGATGTCCTCTTACAGGTCATGCTCCATGCACAAATTGGTCTAGATGAAGGGTATTTTGATATTCGGGACGTCATCGGAAGCGTCAGTGATAAGATGATTCGTCGCCATCCGCATGTCTTCGGGGAAACGACTGTTGATTCTTCAGCAGACGTCGTTTCGAACTGGCAAGACATCAAAGCACAAGAAAAACCGGAGCGGACTTCTTTGCTTGATGGTGTGACAAAAGGAGCACCTGCTTTGATGCGCGCAGAAGACATTCAAAAGAAAGTGGCGAAAGTCGGTTTCGAGTGGGAAGATGTCGAGGGGGCACTTGAAAAAGTGATCGAAGAGTTACGTGAATTGAAAGAAGCAGCCCCAGAAGAACGACTCGGAGAATTTGGAGATGTCCTGTTCTCGATAACACTCGTCGGAAAATACCTCGGTCTATCGGCAGAAGAAGGATTACAACGAACGAATGATAAATTTATTCGCCGTTTTACACGGATGGAACAACTAGCGGATCGACCGCTCGTTGAGATGACGCTTGAAGAGCAAGATTCACTCTGGCATCAAGCGAAGCAGGAGGAACAGTCATGAGACTTGATAAATTTTTAAAAGTATCGCGTCTGATCAAACGACGGACGCTTGCGAAAGAAGTCGCCGATCAAGGTCGGATTACGATCAATGGTAATGTAGCGAAAGCAAGTAGCACGGTAGCAGCAGGTGATGAGATGACGATTCGGTTCGGAAATAAGATCGTGACAGTTGCGATTTCAAGCATTAAAGAACATGCGAAAAAAGAAGAAGCATCAGATATGTATGAAATCATCCGTGAAGAAAAGGTGAATTCCGAAGAATCGATGTAATTTACCGGAAAAAGGAAGTATACTAAAGAGTGTCAGGGATGACCACTCAGAAAGAGGAGGGATGATATGCCAACACCGCTCGAATCAGGGCGTCAAACGCCAAAGATCAAGCCGCTCAATGACCGTAAGAAGCAATTGAGTCAGAATGCTATTGAAAACCGTCGACGTCTCAAAAATCGCTTTTTCTTGTGTCTGACCGTCTTTTTGCTCATCTTTTCCCTCATGGGGTGGTCATACATGGAAAAACGGCAATTGATCGCAGAACAAAAGCAGTCATTTCAAGTAGCTGAACAGGAGCAGACGAAAGCAAAAAAAGAGACTGCTCGTCTGAAAGAAGAAATCAATCGTCTCAATGATAAAGAATATGTGGCGAACTTAGCCCGGAGTGAGTTGCTCTATTCGAAAAAAGGGGAAACGATCTTCTACTTTTCACCTGAAGACTAATTGAAGGTTGCCGATTGATTGAAAAAAGAATGAATCACTCGTATAATAAGAAACGAATCAACTAAAAAGGAGCAATACAATTTATGTCGATTGAAGTAGGCAGCAAAGTGCAAGGGAAAGTAACAGGCATCACGAATTTCGGAGCGTTCGTTGAGTTACCAACAGGGAAAACTGGTCTTGTTCACATTAGTGAAGTGGCAGATTCTTATGTTAAGGACATCAATGATGTATTAACGGTTGGTCAAGAAATCACCGTTAAAGTCTTAAGTGTTGAAAACGATGGTAAGATTGGTCTTTCCATTAAAAAAGCCGTCGATCGTCCAGAAGGTGAACGCCCACGTCCAGCACGTCAGTTCGATCGTGGACCACGTCCAGCAGGACAAGATCGCGGACCACGTTCGTTCGATAACAAAGGACCGCGTGGAGGCGGTAATCGTGGAGGCTTCAACAAAGGTGGCCGTAATACACCACCACCGCGCAAAGAACAATCGTTCGATACGTTGATGTCTAGTTTCCTGAAAGATAGTGAAGATCGTCTTGCTACATTGAAACGTCAAACGGATTCAAAACGTGGCGGGCGCGGCGCAAAACGTCAATAACTTGCTGACCTGTTCTCTATAAGAATAGAGATGGAATGACGCCGTTCATTCCATCTTTTATTTTTTTAAAATTATTTTTATAAAAAGCGTTGACTTTCATTTGACCTGCCCGTATTATAGAAAATGTGCTTAAGACGCACGAGTTAAAAATATGGCGGTGTAGCTCAGCTGGCTAGAGCGTACGGTTCATACCCGTGAGGTCGTGGGTTCGACTCCCTCCGCCGCTACCATATTTTTTTGGCCCGTTGGTCAAGCGGTTAAGACACCGCCCTTTCACGGCGGTAACACGGGTTCGAATCCCGTA
>NZ_DJTL01000019.1:26932-41676 GCF_002439205.1 Exiguobacterium sp. UBA6309
GGCCCGTTGGTCAAGCGGTTAAGACACCGCCCTTTCACGGCGGTAACACGGGTTCGAATCCCGTACGGGTCATTCTCAAAAAGCTATCTCTATTATATAGAGATAGCTTTTTTTAGGTTTTAACGGAAAGGGGTGAAGTCGTAATGGAAGGTGTGCCGTTCGAACCGCTCCTAGTCGGAGTGTCTGGAGGATGTGACTCGATGGTACTCGTCGATCGGTTGTATCGAGAAGGGTATGACATTGCAATTGCACATGTGCATCACGGATTACGAGAAGCATCCGACGAAGAAGCACATTTTATCGAAGACTGGGCAGCAACTCGAAAGATTTCGTTTTTCATGACGCGTTTAGACTGGGCAGGACGTACGAGCTCTCAAGCAGCATGTCGTGAGGAACGGTATGCATTTTTTGAGCGCATCATGGAAGAGACCGGACGCTCGCGTCTTGTTCTCGCCCATCATCAAGATGATCAAATCGAGACGCTACTCATTCAGCTCATTCGTGGAGAAGCACAGGTTGATGGTATTCCTGTCATTCGTCCGTTTGGTAACGGTTGGTTGCATCGACCGTTACTACATGAATCGAAGCAAACATTACTCGAGTATGCGCTGCAACATGAAGTTCCGTGGCGAGAAGATGCGTCAAATGCAGAAACCAATTATTTGCGCAATCAAATCCGGCATACGATTGTTCCAACACTCCGAGAAATGCGTCCAGAGTTTGAACAAGCAACAGCAGCAGCAGCACATGCGCGACAGCAAATCATGCGTGAGCAGGCAACGTTCGTTGCGACCTATCTCGACCGGTGTAAGGAAACAAACGGAATTCCGATCGCACGTATTTTAGAATTACCGTCGGATTTACAGCGGCTTGTCTTGCCGACACTAACAGGAGAAACGTTTTCTTCAGAAACGATTCGTCACTTTGTTACATGGCTTCGGGTGGATAAGGGCTCGGACGAAGTGTATTATGGAAACTGGAGGATGCGACGTGCATATGGCTTTTTAATGCAGGATCGTGTGATACGGTCAATGAATGACGATTTACCGTTTCAAGTAGGGGAGAATTTGGGAACGTATCATTATGGTGAACAAATGGTTCGCTTCTCAATCGGAAACCAAGGTATCCCGCTGGACGCGATTGCGTTCCCGTTGACGGTGCGTCCGCCACGTCCAGGAGATCGGATCCAGCTTGCGGTGGGATCGAAAAAAGTCAGTCGAATTCTGATTGACGCTAAGGTTCCGCGTTATCTCCGAAAACAGGTTCCGGTCGTCGTCGATGCAAATGGAGTGATTTTAGCCGTCATTGGACATCGAATTGCAATATTCGGGTCATTTGAACTCCTCGCAAAATCTTATTTAATGATAGAATGGTAATGTAGTGTTTATTATGGAGGAGGAATACCTAGCATGACCTTGATGAACGATATGGAAAAAGTACTGATTTCAGAAGAAGAGATCCAAAATAAAGTGGGCGAACTCGCCGGCGAATTGACAGCGGATTATCACGATCGTTTTCCGTTGCTTGTGTGTGTCTTAAAAGGCGCGATGCCGTTCATGTCTGATCTTGTCAAAAAGATGGATATGCATCTTGAAATGGACTTCATGGACGTTTCAACGTATCACGGTGGGACAACATCAACAGGTGAAGTCAAGATTGAAAAAGATTTGAACACATCGGTAGAAGGACGCGACATCTTGATTGTCGAAGATATCATCGACAGCGGATTAACGCTTGGTTACCTCGTTGACCTCTTCAAGTACCGGAAAGCGAAGTCCGTTAAAATCGTGACATTGCTCGACAAACCGACAGGACGGAAGAATGACTTGCACGCAGATTACAGCGGCTTCGTCATTCCACACGAATTCGTCGTCGGTTATGGTCTGGATTACGAAGAGAAATACCGTAACCTTCCGTATGTAGGTGTCTTGAAACCTGCAGTCTACGGCGGCTAATTATTTTTAATCTCGTCTGTCCCATGATAAGATGAAACCAATTACAAAGCGCGCCCTGTCGCGCCAGGATTCGTATTCATCCACTAGAAAAACGAGATGGATGCGGAGAGGAGGCATAAGATGAACCGAGCAGTGAAGAATACCCTCGTGTTTGGGGTCATTTTTCTAGCTTTGATCTTGTTTCTGCAATACTTGCAGAGTCCAGTGAACAAAAGCAAAGAAATCAATTACACACAGTTTGTCGAGTCTGTTGAAAAAGGTGAAATCAAGACGGCTACCTTCCAATATGAAGGGCAGACGTATAATGTGACAGGAGATTTGCGTGAAAAAGATTCAACGTATGAGACAGTCGTACCGGCTGTTGATACGGAACTAACGGATCTCTATACGCAACTCAGAAGCCAAGGAGTCAAATTGGACTTCAAGGCAGCAGAAACGAATGGTGGTTGGATCGCGTTACTGACGACGATCGTTCCATTCATCATCATCTTCATCCTCTTCTTCTTCTTGATTAATCAAGCACAAGGTGGCGGTGGTGGCGGTCGCGTCATGAACTTCGGGAAATCGAAGGCACGCCTCTATGATACAGAGAAGAAAAAGATTACGTTTGATGATGTAGCCGGTGCAGACGAAGAGAAACAAGAACTCGTCGAAGTCGTTGAATTCTTGAAAGATCCGCGTAAATTCGCGAAACTCGGTGCCCGTATTCCGAAAGGGGTCCTCCTCGTAGGTCCTCCAGGTACAGGTAAGACGTTGCTCGCACGTGCCGCAGCTGGTGAAGCTGGCGTACCATTCTTCTCGATTTCAGGTTCTGACTTCGTTGAGATGTTCGTTGGTGTCGGGGCATCACGTGTCCGTGACTTGTTCGAAAACGCGAAGAAAAATGCACCATGTATCATCTTCATTGATGAAATCGATGCTGTTGGTCGTCAACGGGGCGCAGGTCTCGGTGGTGGACATGATGAGCGTGAGCAAACATTGAACCAACTTCTCGTTGAGATGGATGGATTCAGTGAAAACGAAGGCATCATCATGATCGCAGCAACGAACCGTGCTGACATTCTTGACCCAGCCTTACTCCGTCCAGGTCGTTTTGACCGTCAAATCACGGTTGACCGTCCAGATGTCGTCGGTCGTGAAGCAGTCTTGAAAGTTCACGCGCGGAACAAACCGCTTGATTCAACGGTTGATTTGAAAGCCATCGCACAACGGACGCCTGGATTCTCAGGTGCGGATCTTGAAAACCTTCTAAACGAAGCAGCACTTGTTGCCGCTCGTGCAGATCGTGATAAAGTCTCAATCGTTGACCTCGAAGAAGCGATTGACCGCGTCATTGCTGGACCAGCGAAGAAGAGCCGGATCATCTCGCCGAAAGAGAAAAAGATCGTCGCATGGCACGAAGCTGGACATACGATCATCGGTGTCACGCTCGACGATGCGGATGAAGTACACAAGGTAACGATCGTTCCTCGTGGTAACGCGGGCGGATATGTCGTCATGTTGCCAAAAGAAGATCGTTACTTCATGACGAAGCCGGAACTCGAAGATAAGATTACTGGATTGCTCGGTGGTCGCGTCGCAGAGGACATCGTCTTCGGAGAAGTCTCGACTGGGGCAAGCAATGACTTCCAGCGTGCGACAGGTCTTGCACGGAAAATGGTCATGGAGTTCGGAATGAGTGAAAAACTCGGACCACTTCAATTCGGATCAGGTCAAAGCGGTAACGTCTTCCTCGGCCGTGATTTCCAAAACGAACAGAATTACTCGGATGCAATCGCACACGAGATCGATACGGAAATCCAAGCGATCATCAACCGCTGTTACCAAAAAGCGAAAGATATTCTGACTGAGAAGCGCGATCAGCTCGACTTGATTGCAACGACGTTGCTTGAAGTCGAAACACTTGATCAAAAACAAATTCACCATCTCTTAGAGACAGGCGAATACAAAAAACATGAACCAGAAGCAACGACTCCAAAAGCAGAAGAGAAAGCACCGGAATCGACAGATGCAACCGTCGATCAACCGACAGAGTCTCCAACGCAAATGGGTTCAGTCGTTGACGAAGGACAAAATGTAGATACGGATACACCAGATACGCCGCGTCGCGACGATCAAGTGTAAACGGATGGAACGGATTCGATCTCGCATCGAATCCGTTCTTTTTTGTTACAGACCGAGCGAATACACATCGGTAGGTGTGACCATACGAGCATGGTATAATCACAACGTATATCATTCCGAGCGTGAAACAACGGAATATAAAAAGAAGCATGAAAATCGAGAAGAAGCGGGGAAATAAGCAAATGATTTTAGTCATCGATGTCGGAAATACGAATATCGTCTTAGGTGTCTATCAAGGACAAGAGTTGATCGAGCATTGGCGGATTGCGACAGACCGGACAAGGACGACGGACGAATACGGTATGCTCGTCAAAGCGTTATTTCGTGACGCAGAGCTAAACGTGGAAGAAATCGAGGGAATCGTGTTATCATCTGTCGTACCCCCCGTCGTGTTTCCACTAGAAAATATGTGTGTGCGTTACTTTAAACGCCGTCCGTTTTTGATTGGACCAGGAATCAAGACAGGACTCGATTTAAAAGTCGATAATCCACGGGAAGTGGGAGCCGATCGAATCGTCAATGCAGTAGCGGCGACGGCGAAATACGAGGGACCGATGATCATCGTCGATTTTGGAACAGCGACGACGTACTGTTACATCGATGCACAAAAACGGTATTACGGCGGCATCATCTCACCGGGTGTGATGGTTGCGACCGAGGCACTCTATAATAAGGCAGCAAAATTGCCGCGAATTGAAATTGCGAAACCGCAGTCAACCATCGGACGAAATACGATCCATGCGATGCAATCGGGTACGTATTTCGGATATGTGGCGCAGGTGGACGGACTCGTTCACCGGATGAAAGAAGAAATGGGTGAAGCGAAGGTCATTGCGACCGGTGGTTTAGCCCGACTAATCAGCGAGGAATCCACGATGATTGAGATCGTCGATCCATTCTTGACGTTAGATGGATTACGGATTATCTACGAACGAAATAAGTGAGGGATTAAGATGAAACGGGAAGAATTATTAGCACAATTAAAAGATGACTATTTAGTACGGGCGTTAGGCTTCAACGGAGAAGTTCGTGCATTTGCGATACGTTCGACAAAAACGGTCTATGAAGCACAACTTCGTCACCAGACGACACCGGTCGTCACGGCAGCGCTCGGTCGGACACTAACAATCGGCGCGATGATGGGTACGATGCAAAAAGGCGATACACGTGTCACATTGAAAGTCGAAGGCGATGGACCAATCGGAAAAATCATCGTCGATGCCGATGCAAAAGGGGTCGTTCGTGGATATGTCAGTCGTCCCCGCGTCGAGATGGATACGTACGTCAATGCAGACGGTCTGACGAAATTAAAAGTCGGTGAAGCGGTCGGTCGCGGAAACATCTCTGTCATCAAGGATCTCGGGTTGCGTGACTTTGTCGGAGGTCAATCTCCGATTCAAACCGGTGAGATCAGCGAAGACTTCACGTATTACTTCGCTGTATCGGAACAAAGTCCATCAGTCGTTGGAGCTGGCGTTCTCGTTTACCCAGAAGACGAATCGGTCATTGCAGCAGGTGGGTTGATCGTTCAATTGATGCCGGGTGCATCGGAAGAGACGATCGCAGCGCTTGAAAAACGTGTCGGAGCTCTTAAACCAATCTCCATTCTCGTCGGTGAGGAAAAAACACCCGAAGAAATGTTAGAACTCGTTCTCGGTGACTACGAACATCTTGATACGATTCCGGTGTCATTCGAATGTACATGTGACCGCGACAAATTAGCAACAGCGATTATTGCCCTTGGACCAGATGAGATTCAAGCGATGATTGATGAAGATGGTGGCGCGGAAGCTGTTTGTCACTTCTGTTCAGAGCATTACCACTATGATGTTCCAGAATTAGAGGAACTTCGCGAAAAATCACTTGAAAGAGCATAAGAGGGATCCGATATGGGGAATGTACAACCTAAGTACTTGTGGATGTTGATCTTCATCTTATTGTTGACGAATTTCATGACCGGCGCTTATGCCTTCATGGGTGAGCTCCCTAAGGTCGATTCTCCTAAAATCGTTCAGGACAGCATTGGCGGTCCGCTTGAGGATGTCATCGCCGAAGTCGGTGATGAAAAAATCACCCGAGCAATGGTCTATCAGACGATGCGAACGGAACAAGAGAAGCAGACAATCGATCGTTTGATTCAAGAAGCGGTCGAGCGCCAGACAAAGGATGGAAAAAAGCCGGAAGTTAAACGCTTTGATTGACAGATTTCATCCAGTCCGCTGATAATTAATCTATCGGATTACTTGGAATTCAAGCGGTTCACTAATGAGGAGGAATGGTCATGCGTATTGCGAATTCAGTATTAGATTTAGTCGGTCGGACACCGATCGTCAAGTTACATCATCTAACGGGTCCTGAGGATGCAGATGTATATCTGAAACTGGAGTACATGAACCCTGGATCTAGCGTAAAAGACCGGATCGCGTTATCAATGATTGAAGCGGCAGAAGAAGCAGGTCAACTTAAAGAGGGAGATACGATCATCGAGCCGACGAGTGGGAACACGGGTATTGGACTAGCGATGGTCGCTTCGGCGAAGGGATACCGTTCCATCCTCGTCATGCCGGAAACAATGAGCATGGAACGTCGGACGTTGCTTCGCGCCTATGGTGCGGAATTGATTTTGACGCCAGGTCCTGAAGGGATGAAGGGTGCGATCGCTCGCGCGACAGCGGAAGCGGAAGAGCACGGTTACTTCATGCCTCAACAATTCAATAACGGTGCCAATCCAGTCGTGCATGAAAAAACGACAGGTCCTGAAATCGTCGAAGCGTTCGAAGGTATGCAACTCGATGCGTTCATCGCGGGAATCGGAACCGGTGGGACGATCACGGGTGCTGGTAAAGTGTTGCGCGATGCTTTCCAAGGCATTGAAATCATTGCTGTTGAACCAACGGATTCACCGGTCTTATCAGGTGGTAAACCGGGGCCGCATAAACTGCAAGGTATCGGTGCTGGATTCGTACCGTCGATTCTCGATACAGATATTTATGATGGTGTCGAGCAAATCACGACGGAAGAAGCATTTGATCACGCACGCCGAGCAGCGAAGACGAACGGTGTCTTAGGCGGTATCTCGTCAGGTGCTGCGATTGCAGCGGCGCTCAAGACGGCAAAACGTCTCGGTAAAGGAAAAAATGTCCTCGCGATCATTCCTTCAAACGGTGAGCGGTACTTAAGTACACCGCTGTATCAAGTCGAGGAAGAAGCAGATCAATCGAAGTAATCCATCATACGTACACGGAAGTCATTCGGCTTCCGTGTACTTTTTTGCGTATAATGAGAGCAGAATAGTGTGAAGTGGGGGACGCGTATGCGACAGACGAAATATAAAGCAATACCATGGACGAAAGAACAATTCTACAATCGGTATGTCGAACAGACGATTGGAACAACAGGACACGTCTGGCTCGAAAGCGGTCGAATCGGACGGTATACGATGGCGGCGACTCGTCCTGTCGGATACCTCCGGACAAAGGACGGGATGACGACGATTGAGACAGATGGAAAAGTCGAGACGTCGACGGCAAACCCGTTTGATCTACTCGAACGACTCCGCGTCGAACGTGAATCCATCCGACCGAATGGAATGCCGCCATTCTTTGGTGGATTTGCCGGATATGTCAGTTATGATGCTGTCCGTTATTTAGAAAAGCTACCGGAGCAAGCGATGGATGATCTACAAACACCTGATTTATCGTTCTACTGGTACGATGAAGTTGCCGTGTTTGATGAGGAAACGAAGCAATTGTTCATTGCCGTGACGCGAGACACAGCAGAGGAAGCGACACAGATTCTTGAAGAAGAAGTCGCGCGTTGGTGCGTCAAGACAAATAGACCGCAGTTTACAACAACCGGTTCATCCGGCGAGCGAGAACGAGCTTTCGGACAGGAAGCGTTCATGACAGCGGCACACCGGATTAAATCGTATATTGAGGATGGTGACGTCTTCCAAGTCAATTTGTCCGTCCGCCAACAAGAACCGCTTGGGACGACAGCGGAACATCTGTATGATGTATTACGACAAATTAATCCTTCTCCATACATGGGTTACTTCGCAGATGAGGATTTAACACTTGTGTCCGCCTCACCTGAGTTGCTCGTCGAAAAAATCGGTGATGCGTTAGCGACACGCCCGATTGCGGGAACACGACCACGCGGGAAGGATGAAGCAGAGGATTTACGACTCGCGAAAACCTTACTGGATAACGAAAAAGAACGGGCAGAGCATGTGATGCTCGTTGATTTAGAGCGGAATGATTTAGGGCGCGTTAGTCGTTATGGTACGGTTCATGTCGATGAGCTGATGGTGATCGAGAAATACTCCCACGTGCAACATATCGTCTCAAACGTCAGAGGGGAAGTGGCTTCGGAACACTCCGGGAGTCAAGTGCTCGCTGCAATGTTCCCAGGTGGGACGATCACCGGCGCGCCAAAAATCCGGACGATGGAAATCATTGAAGAACTGGAACCAGTTCGGCGCGGCATCTACACTGGATCGCTTGGCTTCATCAGTTGGGCGGATGATGTCATCTTTAATATCTTGATTCGGACACTCGTCGCAAAAGACGGGATGGCATATGTTCAAGCAGGTGCTGGAGTCGTCACGGATTCGGATGCGGCACGTGAATATAAGGAGTCACTCAGTAAGGCCAAAGCGTTATGGGTGACAAAAGAAACGGCGGAGGGAACACGATGATTGTATTGATTGATAACTATGATTCCTTTACGTATAACTTAGTCCAGTATTTCGGCGAACTTGGACAAGACATCCGGGTATTTCGCAACGACGCGATTACGCTTGCGGAAATCGAAGCGTTGCAACCCGATCATCTCGTCATCTCACCGGGTCCCTGTACACCGAATGAAGCGGGGATCAGTCTAGAGGCGATTGCTTACTTCGCTGGGAAGGTGCCGATACTAGGGGTCTGCTTAGGTCATCAAGCGATTGGACAAGTATTCGGTGGTAAAGTCGTCCGTGCGAAGGAGCTGATGCACGGAAAAGTCTCGCCACTGACGCATGACGGACAAGGCATCTTTGAACGGATCCCACAAGCGACACCGGTGACGCGTTACCATTCACTTGTCGTTGAACGTAAGACATTCCCGGAAGTACTCGAAGTGACAGCGGAAGCCGGCGGAGAGATCATGGCACTCCGTCACCGGACGTTGCCGATTCTCGGTGTCCAGTTCCACCCGGAAGCGATTTTGACACGAGACGGTAAACAGATGTTAAAAAATTTCTTGGAGTTGACGCATTATGTATCTCTGGCATGACGGAATCATCAAACGAGAAGAAGAGATAAGAATCTCCCCACTCGATCACGGATTCGTCTACGGGATGGGTATATTCGAGACGTTTCGGACGTATAACGGACATCCGTTTTTGTTCGATGATCATATTGAACGCTTACAGATGAGTTGTGTCGCACTCGGGATCCAGCTAGCATATGACCGGGAAGCCTTACGGCAAGCGATCCAAGATTTATATGCAGCATATGGGGCGAACGATTTATACATTCGCTTGAACGTCTCGGCCGGTCCACGCGAGATCGGGTTATCAATCGATCCTTACGATACGCCGACCGTGTTGATCTATGCGAAACCAATCGCTCCGCGGAAACGGGCGGAACGTGCACTCGAGACGATTCGTTTACCGCGCAGTACACCGGAGACGACATACCGCTTGAAGTCACATCATTACATGAACAATCTACTGGCGAAACGCCAATTGTTTAATCCGGAAGCAGAAGGGTTGTTCTTAACGAAGGAAGGTCATGTTTGTGAGGGCATTACGTCAAACATCTTTTGGCGTTACGGAAGTACATGGTATACATCATCGCTTGAAACTGGTGCACTGAACGGGATTACCCGTCAGTTTTTGATGCAACACCTACCAGTCGAAGAACGCCTGGCGTATTTACCACAGCTCGAAGAAGCAGATGAGATCATCTATACGAATTCCGTTCAGGAAGCGGTCGCCATTTCGGCACTTGACGGACGCCCTTTCCCTGGAATCAATGGAATAGGATATGCACAACTCATGACGCTGTTCGATCAATCCGTCGAACAGGTGACGACAAGGAGGGAACAACGATGACTTACATCATGGGTATCTTGAACGTGACACCGGACTCCTTTTCGGACGGTGGACAATATGTCGATGTCGAGCAAGCGATACGGCAAGCACGTCAGCTCGTTGCGGATGGAGCAGATGCAATCGATATCGGTGGAGAATCGACACGACCAGGTGCAGCATTCGTATCAGTCGAAGAAGAACTCGCCCGTGTCTTACCGATCATTAAACGCATCAAACGAGAGCTGAACGTCCTCGTGTCGATCGATACGTACAAACCGGTCGTCGCAGAAGCTGCTATTGAAGCGGGAGCAGATATCATTAACGATGTTTGGGGCTCGAAGTGGGGCGATCGTTCGATGGTCAACGTCGCAGCGCGATACAGTGTACCGATCATTTTGATGCATAACCGGGAGACGGCGCACGGGGCAGATATGCTTGCAGAAGTCCGAGCAGACCTTGAGGAATCGATTCGGTTAGCGAAACAGGCAGGTGTAGCGGAAGAGCACATTTGGCTCGACCCGGGGATTGGATTCATGAAGACGCATGAAGAGAACTTGTACCTGATGCGTCATCTATCGATCGTAACGGACTTCGGGTATCCCGTTTTACTTGGGACGTCCCGTAAATCGATGATTGGTCTCGCGCTCGGATTACCGACGGAAGAACGACTTGAAGGAACGATTGCGACGGTGTGCTACGGGATTCAACAAGGATGTGACTGGATGCGTGTGCATGACGTCAAAGAAGTCAAACGGGCAGCACAGATGATGGACATCATGTTGGCTGCGACGAAGGGGGAATAACGGTGGATCGAATTCATGTAACAGGCATGCGTTTTTATGGGTATCACGGTGTATTTGCAGAAGAGACGAAACTCGGTCAACGCTTTAATGTCGACTTATCGATCGGACTTGCATTGGCAGAAGCCGGTCGGACGGATGATTTAACGAAAAGTGTCAATTACGCCGAATTGTATGAAGCGACGAAACGTGTCGTCGAAGGAGAACCGCTCCAACTCGTCGAAGCCTTGGCGGATCGTATTGCAAAAGCAGTCTTTGCGTTAGACGAACGAATTCAAGAAGCGTCGATCAAAGTCATCAAGCCGGATCCGCCGATTGCTGGTCATTATGAACATGTGGCGGTCGAGATCAATCGACTCCGGGGGGACTATGCATGAAGCAAGCTTACATTGCACTCGGCTCGAACATCGGCGATAAGGCGGCTCACTTAAGAGCAGCGATTGCTCGCCTGAGAGCATTACCGTCTGTTCATGATGTAAAGGTCTCTTCCATTTATGAAACCGTACCTGTCGGGTATCTCGAGCAGGATTTATTTTATAATATGGTCGTCGCGATTCAAACAACGGACGAGGCAGAGGTCTTACTTGGACGACTGCAGGAAATCGAACAGCTAGAAGGGCGCGAGCGTCTGTTCAAAAATGGACCGCGGACGCTTGATTTAGATATTTTGTTATATGGGGGAGAACGTATTGACCTTGAAGGATTAACCGTTCCGCATCCGCGGATGCAAGAGCGGGCATTCGTCCTCGCGCCATTACTTGAACTGGCAGCAACATGCGTCATACCTGGTCTTGGGCAAAGTGTCGAGCAATTGTACCAGCAGTTACCGGAGACAGAACGAAACGGTGTGCGACGCTTAGGTGGTCTTTTAGAAGCGGAGGAACAATAATGGAATTTAACATTGGTGATGTCAAATTGAAGAATCAAGTCATCTTGGCACCGATGGCAGGCGTCTGTAATCCGGCGTTTCGGTTAATCGCAAAAGAATTCGGTGCAGGACTCGTCTGTGCGGAGATGGTCAGCGATAAAGGGATCTTGTACGAGAACGAACGGACGCTACAGATGCTGTACGTGGATGAGCGGGAAAAACCGCTCAGTCTTCAAATCTATGGTGGTTCAAAGGAGACACTCGTTCAAGCAGCGCGATATGTCGAAGCGAATACGAATGCCGACATCATTGATATCAATATGGGGTGTCCTGTCCCGAAAGTCACGAAAAGTGATGCTGGAGCGAAATGGTTGCTTGATCCGGATAAGGTCTATGAGATGGTCCATGCGGTGACACAAGCAATCGATAAACCGGTGACGGTCAAGATGCGGACCGGCTGGGACAGTCATCACATCTATTGTGTCGATAATGTCAAAGCGGCAGAAGCAGGTGGCGCGAAGGCTGTTGCCATTCACGGACGGACACGTTCACAAAAATATGAAGGGGTCGCAGACTGGAACATCATCGGTGAAGCAAAAAAAGCGGTTAATATTCCAATCATCGGGAACGGGGATGTTCAGACTCCGCAAGATGCAAAACGGATGATTGATGAGATCGGCGTCGACGGTGTCATGATCGGACGGGCCGCTCTCGGAAACCCATGGATGTTGTATCAGACGATCCAGTATCTCGAATCAGGAACGCTTCCGGCAGAACCGACGGCGCGCGAGAAGATTGATATTTGTCTCTTGCACGCCACACGACTAGTCGCGCTAAAGGGAGAAGAACTCGCCGTGCGCGAAATGCGGACACATGTCGCCTGGTACTTGAAAGGAATGAAGGGGAACGGTCGCGTTCGCAATGCGTTATTCAATATCGACACACACGCGGGACTCGTTGAACTGCTACAGCAGTACTTACAGACACTCGAAGAAGACGTAGCATATGCCTAACAGGTAAAGTATAGTCGGACAGAGTCGTTTTGTGGTACGCTAGTTGCATTGAAGATGAGCGTATCGGTTTTCTAAAAGGGCTGTCGGTCATTCCGACAGCTTTTTATTCGAGAGAATCGTCGTGAACCATTATTAAAAGGAGTGAAGACAGTGAGTCAGGATATGGAAATGAACGATCAAATGCAGGTGCGTCTCGGTAAGATGAACGCCATGCGTGAACAAGGTCTCGATCCATTCGGCGCACGTTTTGAACGTTCGACGGATACCGCGAGCATTCGTGCATCGTTTGGTGAACATACAAAAGAAGAGTTGGCTGAACTAAAACCGGAAGTTGCTATCGCGGGTCGTGTCATGACGACACGTCGTAAAGGGAAGGTTGGTTTTACGAACGTTCAGGATGTACAAGGTCAAATTCAGTTGTATGTCCGTAAAGATGATGTCGGTGAAGAGGCGTATGAGATCTATAAGACATGTGACTTAGGTGACATCGTCGGGATCCAAGGATACGTGTTCAAGACGAATGTTGGTGAACTCTCTGTTCATGTCACAGCATTTACGTTATTGACAAAAGCGTTACGTCCGCTTCCGGATAAATATCATGGATTAAAGGATATCGAGCAACGCTACCGTCAGCGCTATCTCGACCTTATTACGAACCAAGAATCACGTGAGACATTCATCGCCCGTAGTAAAGTCATTCGTGGAATCCGTCAATATCTTGATAACCTCGGATACTTGGAAGTCGAAACACCAATGTTGCATACGATCGCGGGTGGAGCATCGGCGCGTCCGTTCATCACGCATCATAATGCACTCGACATGACGCTTTACATGCGGATTGCGATTGAGCTTCATTTGAAACGTTTGATTGTCGGTGGACTTGAGAAAGTCTACGAAATCGGTCGTGTATTCCGTAATGAAGGAATCTCAACACGTCATAACCCAGAGTTTACGATGATCGAACTCTATGAAGCGTATGCGGATTATAAAGACATCATGAACTTAACAGAGAATCTGATTGCTCACGTCGCACAAGAAGTACTCGGTACGACACAAGTCACTTACGGAGAAGACGTCATCGATTTATCTGTCGGTTGGAAACGAGCGCACATGGTCGATCTCGTTAAAGAAGCAACAGGTGTCGACTTCTTCGAACAGATTTCAAACGAACGTGCCCTTGAACTCGCGCATGAACACGGTGTTGAAGTCCAGTCGCACATGACGACGGGACATATCTTGAATGAGTTCTTCGAACAAAAAGTAGAAGAAACACTCGTTCAACCAACATTCGTCTATGGTCATCCTGTTGAAGTATCACCACTTGCGAAGAAAAATCCAGAGGATCCACGCTTTACGGATCGCTTTGAATTATTCATCGTCCGTCGTGAACATGCGAATGCCTTCACGGAATTAAACGATCCAATCGATCAACGTGAACGTTTCGAAGCACAACTCGTCGAAAAAGAAGCAGGAAACGACGAAGCACATGAAATGGATACAGACTTCATTGAAGCACTCGAGTACGGTATGCCGCCAACGGGTGGTCTTGGAATCGGGATCGATCGTCTCGTCATGTTGTTAACGAATGCGCCATCGATTCGTGATGTATTACTCTTCCCAACAATGCGTCACCAACAAAATTAATGAGTAGAGCTCCGTTTCTTCTATAGCTTATAGAAGGAACGGAGCGTTCTTTTTGAAGTCAATGTAGGGATAAACGAGTCAAAAAACGGGTAAATAAAAGTTTTTACATGTTTTTCTAATAAAATGCTTGTACGATTCAAAAAGCCATGGTATATTACTTCTTGTGCCGCGAATGGTCGTGACACACAAAAATAAATATCAAAAAAGTTGTTGACAATCGGGTTGATAACTTGTTAAGATATTAAAGTCGCTGAAAACGAC